>CALDHY010000048.1 GCA_937901445.1 uncultured Selenomonadales bacterium | reverse complement strand
TGTAGGCATCGTCAAGCCGCAGAACAGCACACAGTTCGGCTTCGGCGAAAAGGCCAACAACAACTCCATCATGACGGCCAAGCTCTACACGCTCTACAGCAACCAGAGCCGCACGGTGCAGGCCGGCGACGTGGTGGACCGACGGGCGGTGACCTACTACTCGAACATCACTGCCGACGAGACCGCACAAATGTCAACTCTCAACTGTCAGCTGTCAACTCCCGACGGCTGGAACGGACTCATTGCCTTCGACCCCGACCGGACGGCCTACCTGCTGCTGAGCAACTTCGCCAGCGACGTGAAGTGCCAGCTCAACGACGTGATGACAGAGCTGGGAGCACCCGTCTTCAGCGTCCGCACCACCATCAGCACCACTGGCTCGGCGGCCGACTTCTTGGCCGAGGAGAACCACTCCGTAGCCAACGTGCTGCGCTTCTTCATCAACGGCACCGGCGTAGAGGCCATACAGGACGCCGGGAATGTCGACGTCATCTACCTGCTGAACCTGGTGAAGGGCGAAAACCCCATCACCGTCATCACGGCCAACGTGCAGCAGGAGGTCACGCTCAGCCAGAAAGTCTTGAAGGTCACACTTGAGGGAGGCACGCTTCGGGTTGAGGAAGCCGACGGGTTTCCCGAAACCGCAGAAGACAACCTGACCACGGGCTACATCGACATCACAGAGCAATACCTGACCAACGCCTCGTTCGAAGAGGACCAGACCTACGGCAACGCCGACGGCAACGTCGCTCTGGGCAGCACCACCTACAACCCCTGCTACGTGAATACCGTGGCAGCCGCCGACAGCAAGTGGCCGAACATCCTGCCCGTCACAGGCTGGACGGCGGCCAACGGCCTCAACGGCGGCTCCAACTTCTGCCGTATGTACTCCATGCCCTACAGTTCAACGCTTTACTGCGTCAGCCCCTCAAGCGTCGGCAACTACGCTGCCCGCTGCTCACGGCCCGTGTTCGACGACGCGTGCGGCGACCGCGTACTCACCGTGCTCAACTCTTGGGACAAAGGCAGCAATGCCATCAGCCAGACCGCCGCACTGCCCGCCGGCACCTACCGCGTGCTGATGGATGTGCGCTACGAGTGTACCAACCAGACATCGAACGACGGACGCGTCATCACCACCAGTGGCAGCAACACCAACACGTCGCTCACGGGCATCAAGATTGGCAGCGAGACCGACTACCGCTACCCTGCCGACAATGCCACATGGCAGCAGCTCTGCTACGACTTCGACATCAGCCAGCCGCAGGAGGTGACCATCTCGCTGGGCTTCAGCACGTCAGAAAGTCAGGGCGCCGCCAACAACACGCTGCTCTACATCGACAACGTGCGCCTGCTGACCCTCGACAACGGCACGACCACCGGCATCAGCACCATGCCCGCACCAGCCGGCATCCGCACCGGCACCTACGACCTACAGGGCCGGCGCATCGCTGACGGGGCCTGCAGCCGTGGCGTCTACATCGTGAACGGCAAGAAAACCGTCAGGTGACGGAAGAATAGTCTGGAAATGTGTGCCGGCGATTAAACCTTCTTGCTCCTGCTGCGTCAGATGATTGTAAACAGTACACTTTATGAAGAAAATCCTACTCTCGATGGTTGTCGCCCTGACAACAGCCACGGCTGCCCTGGCGCAGCGGACCATCACCGGAACGGTGGTGGAAAAAGAAACGAAGGAGGCCGTCATCCAGGCCACAGTAGCACTGCTCAACACGGACTCGACGCTGGTGGCCAATGCCGTCACCGACATGAGCGGACAGTTCAAGGTAACCGCCCCGAAGGATGCCGCCTACATCGTCCGCATCACCTACATCGGCTTCAAGACCTATACCAAGCGCATCACCGTCGCCGGCGGCAAGCCTCTGCCCATGGGCACCATCACCATAGAACCCGACTCCAAGATGCTGAAGAACGTGGATGTGGTGAAGAACATTGCCAAGGTGACCACCAAGGACGACACCATCATCTATAACGCCGGCGCCTACCGCACGCCAGAAGGGTCGGTGGTCGAGGAACTCATCAAGAAGCTGCCGGGGGCTGAGGTGGCCGACGACGGCACCGTCACCATCAACGGCAAGACGGTGCAGAAGGTGAAGGTCGACGGCAAGGAGTTCATGACCGGCGACACAAAGACAGCCATCAAGAACCTGCCCACGAGCATCGTGGACCGCATCAAGACCTACGACGAGAAGAGCGACCTGAGCCGCGTCACCGGCATCGACGACGGCAACGACCAGGTGGTGCTCGACTTCGGCCTGAAGAAAGGCATGAACCGTGGCATGTTCGCAAACGTCGACGCCGGCGTGGGCACCAAGAGCCGCTACTCCGGGCGCGGCATGGGGGCCATCATGCAGGACAACACCCGCGCCATGGCCTTCGTCAACGGCAACAACACCAACGACATGGGCTTCGGCGGCGGTGGCGGCGGCTTCGATATGGGTGATATTTTTGAACAGTTTTTCGGCGGCGGAGTTCGTTCACGTACAAGGGCGCGTCAACAAGGTCCCACTAAAGGCGCAGATTTACGCTACGATTTAAGCATAAGTTTTGAAGACGCGGCTTTCGGTAAAGAAATGACTATCAACGTTCCGCGTATGGAAACTTGCGAAGAGTGCGAAGGCACAGGCGCGGCTAAAGGCACTTCGCCGGAAACTTGCCCTGATTGTAACGGCACGGGTATGAGGCAAACTACAACCCGCACGCCTTTTGGTATGATTTCAAACGCGCGCCCTTGTGAACGCTGTCACGGCACGGGAAAAATTATCAAAAATCCTTGCGGGCACTGTCACGGCTCCGGCAAAGTCCGCGTCAACAAAGATATTAAAGTTAATATTCCAAAAGGCGTTGACGAAGGAAACCGCTTGCGTATTCAAAACGGCGGGCAGGCAGGCGAGCGCGGCGGCGCAAACGGCGATTTATACGTTTACATTAACATTAAGCCGCACCCGATTTTCCAGCGCGACGGCGTCAATGTTTACTGCGAAATTCCAATTACCTTTGTACAGGCGGCGTTGGGCGCAACTGTTGACGCGCCGACTATCGACGGCAAAGTAGATTTAAAAATTCCTGAAGGTATTCAATCCGGCACAGTTTTAAAAATTCGTGGCAAGGGTATTCAGCGTTTACGCGGCGAAGGGCGCGGCGATGAATTTGTAAAAATTAAAGTTTTGACGCCGAAAAATCTTTCTGCCTATCAAAGAAAACTTTTGCAGGATTTCGACAAGGGCGGCAACGAAAATAATAACCCCGAACAAAAATCTTTCTTGGATAAATTGAAGGGGCTTTTCTCGTGATTTACTTTCAGCTTTTTTTAGAATTTGCGAAAATCAGTTTGGTTTGTGTAGGCGGCGGCTATGCGTCAATGCCGCTGATTCAAGCCGTTGTTGTCGATTCTTACCACTGGCTGACGCTGCCGGAATTTATTGACGTGTTTACAATTTCGCAGATGACGCCCGGACCAATAGGAGTAAACGCGGCAACTTTCGCCGGAATGAAAACCGCCGGAATAGGCGGGGCAATCTGCGCGACGATGGGATTTGTTACGCCGAGTTTATTTTTGTGTATAGCATTGGCGAAAATAATTTTTAAATACGGCGATTTAGGCGCAATTCACGGGATTTTAAACGGCTTGAGACCGTCGGTAATTGCATTAATAGCGGCGGCGTGTATAAGTTTCGTACTTATGGCGGTGTGGAACGTCGAAGAAATGCCGCAAGATTTTTCGTCAACATTCGACCTGAAAGGCGCGATAATTTTAATCGGCGCGTTAATTGCGGTAAGAATGAAAATTGGCGTCATAAAAGTTTTAATAGCGGCGGGCGCGGCAGGTTTAATTTTGGGGCAATTTTGGTGATTGATTATGTTGGAGATTTTCAGATTTATATTTGAGGTAAATTTTTTAATCTTTCCAATAAGCGCGGGTTGGTTATCGTACCGCAAAATAAAAGGCAAGCCCGGCGGCAGAGCCTTAAGAATGACAATTTCAAGCGGGATAATGATGCTTTTGGCGTGGACAGGCGTTTTTATGAATGAATCGTACGAAGTCAAGGCGGATTATCTTCAAAAAGTGGAAAGATTTTTCAGCGAACCCTAAGAGGTAAAATTTATGTTCAGTAATTTTATAGTAGCGATTAGCGCGGTTATACCAATGTTTTGTTTAATGGCTATTGGCGCGTTTGTGAAGTTCAGCAAACTTTTGACTGACGAGGAACTTAGCCATATTAACAGAATGGTTTTCCGCGTTTTTTTCTTTTTTATGTTGTTTCACAGCATTTATACAACGGATTTGGCGGCAACCTTCAGACCAAAATTAATGTTATTCGGCGCGGGCGCGGTACTTGTACTTTTTATTTTTCTGATGATTTTTATACCGAAAATCGAAAAAGATAACCGACGGCGCGGCGTAATGATTCAAGCGATTTTTCGGAGCAACTTTGTAATAATGGGCGTGCCTATCGTTGCAAATATTTTTGGCGACGAAAACATAGCCGTAACAACAATGATGATCGCCGTTATAATTCCAATGTATAATATTTTTGCGGTAATTGCGCTGGAAACTTTTCGCGGCGGCAAAATTAAACTGCTGCCAATTTTGGGCGGAATTATAAAAAATCCAATGATTTTGGGAGCGATAAGCGGCGCGTTACTGCTTGAATTGGGCGTTCAAATACCCGCGCCAATTTTAAAACCTATTGGGCAAATTTCGGCGGCTACAACGCCGGTTGCATTGATAATTTTGGGCGCGTCATTCAAGCTCGGCAGTGCACAAGCTCATTTATCACAGCTTATGAAATGTGTATTCGGCAGATTAATTTTAGTACCGGCGGTTATTTTGACGGTTGCAATAATTTTGGGATTCAGGGGAATTGACTTTGTAACGTTAATTGCGATTTTCGGTACACCCTGTGCGATTGTTTCATTTGCAATGGCGCAGCAAATGGACGGCGATGCAGACTTAGCCGGAAATTGCGTCGTGTTTACTTCGGCGTTGTCTTGCTTTACGATTTTTTGTTGGATTTTATTTTTCAAGACACTTGGTATTTTCTAAAAAAAATTGCCGCTCCAAAGGCGGCTTTTTTATTGGTTGAAAGTTTTAACGGTTAAATTTTTACCGTCCGTTTTAAATTTAATCAAGCCGTCTTTATCAGTCCTGTAAATTTTGGCGTTGACTTTTTCAAGATTTTCTAAAACTTCTGCGCGAGGATGATTAAAATTATTTCCGTAGCCAACACAAATAACGGCAACTTTAGGATTCACGGCTTTTAAAAATTCTTCACTTGAACTAGTCTTTGAACCGTGATGAGCAACCTTTAAAACTGTGCTTTGAACATTAATATTTTGGCGCAGAATATCAGCTTCAATTTCTTTAACTAAATCGCCGGTAATTAAAAAACTAACTGCGCCGTAACTGATTTTATAAACGTTAGAAATTTCGTTGCCTGTACCGACTTTTGGCGCGTACAAAATTTTAATTTCTACGCCGTCAATCTTAAAAATTTCACCTTGCGAACCTGCGCGAAGGTTATTTAATTTTTGGGGACTGATTCCAAAAACTGCCGCGTATTCAGATTTACTTTCGTTTGCAGTAATAATTTCACGGACGGGCATTTTTTTTATTATCGTACCCGCGCCGCCGCTGTGGTCTTCGTGAACGTGTGAAAGAAAAATTGTATCGACTGAAAAAATATTTTCGTGCTTTAAGTATGGAATTACAACGCGCCCGCCGACGTCAAAAGTTTTTTCCCTGACGCCTCCTGTATCGAAGATTAAACATTTTCTGTTGGGCGTAATGACAACGCAACAATCGCCTTGCCCGACGTCCACGAAACTAACTTCCAAATCGCCGCCCGCTTTAAAAAAATTTACCGCCAATAAAATTATCAGCAAAAATAAAATTTCCGCCCGCCGAAATATCAACGCCAAATAATAAATAAATCCTGCCGCCAATCCCAAAGTTGGTACTTGTACCGCGCTGAAAGGTAAATTTGCAAAGAGTTTATTTAAATCTGCGCCCGCGCCGAAAATTAAAGATTCTGCCACGAAAAATATTTTTCCCAAAAATGGAATTATCAACGCCACAAGCCCGCCCAAAAGTCCGCCAACTATTACAATTTCCAACAGCGGCATTACAAAAACATTCGCAAAAACTGAACTCAATGAAACTTGATTAAAATACCAAATTATTATTGGCAGGCTTGCAATTTGCGCCGAAAGTGTCATTGCGGCAGGCGTCGAAAACCAGCGCGGTAATTCTCTCATAAAAATTCTTAAATCCGGCGCAATGTACAACAAGCCCGCCGTTGACGCAAAACTTAACTGAAAGCTTATGTCGAAAATTAAAAGCGGCTGATTTATGAGCATTCCCAACGCCGTCAATGTCAAAAATCTTGCACTGATTGTTTCGTACTGCAACGCCGTCCCTACGAAAACCAAAATTCCCATGAACGCCGAGCGCACAACTTGAGGTAACATTCCGCTTAAAAACGTGTACGTTCCAATTACAAAAATTCCCAAAATCAAAGTCAACCAACGCGGCAATTTCAAAAGTAAACAAAGTGCCGCCGTTGCCGCCGCAAGCAAGCTCATATGAGAGCCGGAAACTGAAAGTATATGCACAATTCCCGTTGTTACAAAATCTTCGACAAGTTCAGGATTCAAGCCCGCGTAGCCGCCGAATAACATTGCAAAAATCGCCGCCGCGTCTTCTTTTGACATTACGCCCGCCATTGATTCTTTGTAATGTTCACGAATTGCCGCAACAAATCTTAAAAATTTTATCCAAAAACTGCCTTCAACTTGTTCAATTTCGACGCCGTTTTTTCCGGCTGACATTCTCGCCGTTATACCATCAGATTTCAGCCGCGTTGCAGTGTCAATTTGTCCGGGATTTTTATAATTTATGATAAATTTTATTTTGCCTTCAGCCGAAATTTTATCGCCTATTCGCGCAGGTTTTAAACTTTCGTCCGGCTTGTAGTATGAAGTTACAATCATTGCGCCGCTTGCCGGATTCTTTCCAACTTTTTCAACTTCGACAATAAATCTTTGCTGCGTTGTTTCATTTGGAAAAATTTTTATTTGCGGCTCGTCGCGTATCGTACCGAAAATTTTTACAGTTTGCCCTTCAAATTTTGAAATGTCATTGGCGGGCAAATTGTCAGTCAAATAAAAGTTTACCGCGCCAATTATAAAAAAAATTATCGTCGAAAGAATTTTGGCTACAGTGCCGGAGTCTTTTTTCCACGTTGCAATTATTACGCCCAAAGTAACGCTCGCGCAGATTTCCACAAAAACTTTCAGCGGCGGCGAAAAGTTTTCCATAAAAATAATACCTGCAACCATTGCGGCTAACAGGCAATTCAACATTGTATTTGTTATTTTAATTTTCATTTTCTTTACAACTCAAAAATAATTTGTTATACTTCGTGCAGTGCCTTAAACGGTAGGCGGTTGCATCACTCTCCGAAAGGAGGTGACGGCTAATGCGTATCATTAAAATTATCGTTCGCGTGATTGTTATCACCGGCGCAATTCTTATCGCATTAAGCGGAACAGCCGCCTAAGCTTGGCAGGGCTTAAACGGCTTGTTGAAAAAATCCTTAAAAGTTAAAGTCTATGTTAGAGCAACCGCTTACTCGGTACTCTGAAAATGTCCCCGTAAAGATACGGGGTTTTTTTAGTTTCAAAATTTACACTGAAATTATATCTGCAAAAAATTATTTCGTCAACTGAAATTTTGTGTATAATTTGTAAGAAAGGAGTTTTGCCAATGAAATTTGTATCGTGGAATGTAAACGGCTTGCGTGCCTGTCTCAAAAAAAATTTTATGGAAAGTTTTAAAAATCTTGACGCGGATATTTTCGCAATACAAGAAACGCGAATGCTGCGCGAACAGGCAATTATTGAACTGAACGGCTACGCGCAATTTTGGAACAGCGCGGAAAAGAAAGGTTACTCCGGCACGGCGATTTTTACGCGCCTGCAACCAATTTCTGCAACGCTCGGAATTAACATTGACGAACACGACCACGAAGGGCGCGTTATAACTTTGGAATTTGAAAAATTTTATTTTGTAAATGTTTATGTTCCCAACTCCCGCCGAAATTTGGAGCGGCTTGATTATCGTTTGAAATGGGAAGATGATTTCCGCAACTACTTAAAAAATCTTGACGCCGTTAAACCCGTGATAATTTGCGGCGATTTAAACGTTGCACATAACGAAATTGATTTAAAATATCCTGCCGCCAATCGCAAAAATTCAGGATTCACTGACGCGGAGCGCGGCAAGTTCAATGAACTTTTGAATGCGGGATTTATTGACACTTTCAGATTTTTATACCCCGACAAAGAAAATATTTACAGTTGGTGGTCGAATTTTCGCAATGCACGAGAAAATAATATAGGCTGGCGTATCGATTATTTTTTAGTTTCAAAAAATCTTGCAGAAAAAATCTCCGCCGCGTCGATTGAAAATAAAATTTTTGGCAGTGATCATTGTCCCGTTACTTTGACTTTAGAAAAACTTTAAGCCGTCATTTTCCAAGTTGTCGCGCAGTGCTTGCATAAATTTTTTGCCGGGATCTGTTTTAACTGCGAAATAGTCGGGAACTTTTTCAATATACAAGCCGCTCGCCCTTGCTTCAACCTGCTGATAGTGTCCAAAAACATATTCTATCGTAGGATAACCTTCATGAAGATAACGAATTAAATTTATATTCGCCTCAAGTTGCGCGGGTGTTAAATCTTCCCTGCCGTCAACGCCGCCAACGTTTTCAATTCCAATGGCGCACCAATTATAACCTATTGCGTGGCGATTCAGCGCGTTTTCCGGCGTCAAGCGATAAATCGTTCCATCCCTGTCAACTATAAAATGTGATGCTACATTCAAAGTGCCTTTGTCAATGCCGCTTGTAAATTCTTCGTTGTAAAAATAATTGTAAGTCGATTCAAAACTGTCAATCGCCGTCCAATGTACAACTATTGCGCGCGGAATTATCGAAGTTGCCGAAAAGCCGTAATGTTCCAGCGAATATTCCCGCGTCAAGCGTTCCCTGTTTTCCGTCCATTCTATCGGCTTGTAAATTATTGGTAAAGTTTCATTCGCCGCGCTTGCAAAACTGCCAAGTAAAACCTGCGCGAGCACTGCTAGAATTAAAAACTTTTTCAATCTGAATTTCTCCTTTTATAAAATCTGTGCTATAATTGCGGCACTGCTACACCTCAAGTTGCAGAATTGCAAACGAGAGGAAGTGGGCGGGATGCTTAGCATTATTATTTCTTTCGGTGTCGGTGTCGTATCAGGCATTGTGGCAAACTATCTTAGCAAGAAACTTTTCAAGTAGCAGTCCGACACCCGTCGTGATTATCCTCAATTAGTCACGGCAAATGACGAAAGCCCCTAAGCGGTCCTCAATTCCCGCTAACGGGGCTTTTTTTCGTCTTGGTGAACGTTATGCTTAGCTTTTTTATACTATCATTCTTTGTAAAAATATATTAACACAGCATAAAAAATATTTCAAGCATTTTTACTTAAAACGCGCTGTAAAGTTTCCATCATTTTTGGAACGTCAAGCGGCTTTGCAACGTGATCATTCATACCCGCCGCCTTTGCGCGTTCCACGTCTTCAGAAAAAGCGTTTGCCGTCATTGCAATTATAGGAATGTTTGCAAGTTGTTTATTTTCCAATTTGCGAATCGCCTGCGCCGCCTCGTAGCCGTTCATTATCGGCATTTGAATATCCATTAAAATTGCGTCGTAGTCTCCAACTTTTGACGCCGAAAATTTTTCTACCGCGTCCTTGCCGTTTACCGCGTATTCAACCTTAAAGCCGACTTCTTCCAAAATCATAATCGCAATTTCACGGTTTACCTCAATATCTTCAACAAGCAAAAGTTTTTTGTCGCTGAAGTCCAAATCTTTTACTTCTTCAATAGCCGGCTTTTCTTCCTCAACTTCAGATTTATCGACAAGCGGCAGTTCGATATTTAAAATAAATTCTGTACCTTTGCCGGGCGCGGTTACAACTTCAATGTTGCCGTTCATCAAGTCGATAATGCTTTTTGTTATCGCCATTCCCAAGCCGGTACCTTGAATCCCGCTGACAGTTGACGTGCGCTCGCGGGTAAACGGCTCAAAAACAGTTTTTGCAAATTCGGGACTCATTCCAATTCCAGAATCTTTGACGCGCAATTCATAAAGCCCGATATTTTCAGTTTCAGAATTTTTTTCGGCAAGCGTGATTGAAATTTTGCCGCCTTCAGGCGTGAACTTGTAGGCGTTGCTTGTAAGATTTAACAAAACGCGGTTGAGGCGGTGTTTATCGCAGGATACAAATTTATTTTCAACATTTGACGTATCGACAACGAAATTAATTTTCTTGCCGTCCATTTGAGTTTTGAACATATCGTACAGTTCATCCAAAACTTTTGTGATATTGCAGGGCGCGGCGTCGAGTTCCATTTTGCCGCTTTCAATTCTTGACATTTCCAGCACGTCATTTATCAACGCCAGCAAATGTTGACTGGAATTTTCAATTTTAACAAGAAAATCTTGCATTTCTTCAGGCGTGACGCCGTGACGCCTTGCCAAATTTGTATAACCAATTATAGCGTTCATTGGCGTGCGTATATCGTGGCTCATATTCGACAAGAAATTTGTTTTGGCGCGGGAACTTTCCAACGCTTGAATTTTTTCAAGTTCAGCTTTTTGAGTGCGCCGCAATATCGCCGAATAAATGTTAAACATTATAAACAAACTCATCAGGATTAAGCCCATTTGAATTACACTGTTTTTGAAAAGACTGCTCCGCACGGTTTCCATTTGTGTTTTCAAATAATATTCTTCCTGCGCCTGCTTTAACGCTTGTGAACTTATACCGTAACTTTCAAGCTCATCTTCATAAAATTCACCAACGTTTTTTACAACGAGTTTCATACTTTCATCAGTTTCTTGACGCACCCACATTAACGAGCCGAAAAATATAAAAAACAGCATTACAATCCAAACAACCGTTGACTTGCCGAAACGTTGAATGGTATCACGTTCAAAAACATTTTGAAAAAGTACAAAGCCGAGCGCACTCCACGCAACCAATACAAAATAGGATTCCGTCGCCAAAATATCTGCCGCCCAAAAATTGGGGAAAAGTAACGCCAGCGCAAATACGGTTGAAATTATCACGCCCACAATTCCCGTAATTTTATAAAGCCTGTTGGATTCTTTTTTGGCGGTAATATAAGTGCAAGCTGAAGTGTAGCCGTAAACAATCGTTGCGCCGACCGTCGTTGCGTCAACAACCCAGCTTATCATATTTCGCCCGACAAACGGCACCGAAATTGAAATGACCATCATAAAAAAAATTGCATTACGCGGCACGCCGTCAGAATTTAATTGCCCAAACCATTTTGAAATTATATTGTCTTCAGCAGTGGCGTAAACAAGGCGGCTTGTTGCCATGTATAATCCAATCAAAGTTGTTGAAATTGCGGCAAGAATCGTCAACGCCATTAAAAAAATTCCCGTATCGCCAAAAAGTTGGTGTACCGCGTGAAAAGTCGGTACTGCGTCTATCCCGTGCAATTTGTGAATGTTGTTGAGATAATCCGCCCAGTGCGCAAATTGCGGCGGAATTACCGTAACCGCTAAAACTGTCATTGAAATATAAAAAGCGGCGGCGGCGATTATTGCCCACGTCATCAGCGAAAAAGTTTTTTTGGGCGAAAAATTAAGTTCGCTTGCAAAATGTGATACAACTTCAAATCCAACGAACGCCCACGGCGATAACGCCACAATTCCGAACATTCCTTCAAACGCAGATTTTTTTGTTGAAAATTCAGGGTAAAAAGTTTCAAGCCCGCCACTTTCAAGCCCGCTTATCGCAAAAAATATCCCGCACGCCAGAAAAAATATCGTCAACAAAGTATTCAATTTCACGGCAAAAATTTTTTTGTGAATGTCAAGCCAGCCGAAAATAAAAAGTACAAAAAGCGTTAAAATAACTTCGCCAAAATAAATATCGTAGCCGAATAAAACGTAGTGAAAACCAAATTGCATCAAGTCTCCAACTAAATCTCTGCCGACAAGCGCAAACGCCGTAGCATTCGCCCAAATTATTGAAATGTACGTCAGCCACAACGCCCACGCACAAAGTAAGGCGTGATCGTAGCCGAGAATTTTTTTCGTGTAACTGAAAACGCCGCCTTCGTCCGGAAATTTATTTATCATATAATAGTAATTGGCGGCAATGACAACCATTACGCACGCGCCAAGCGTCATTGAAATAATCGAGCCGACAGGTCCCGCAAAAGGCAAAAAAGTTTTGCCCGGCATTATGAAGGAGCCCCAACCTACGCAACAACAAAATGATAACGCCCAAATATTCAGCGGCGTTAAAAATTTTGTTAAACCTTGAGAGGAATTTTTTATTTCGTTTAAATTTGCCATATATCTTTCACCTTTGAAATTTATTATGTTAATTATAAATCAATCACATAATTTAGCAAACTTGCAATAAAAATTTTTTTCTGTTATAATTCGCAAGGTTAAATTTTTTGAGTGATTCGACAATCGGAAGCTCGGAGACTTTGAAAAGTCTTGCGAGTTTTTTTGCGTTAAGGGGGAATTACCATAAAAAAAATTAGTCAAAGTTCAATCCCCGACGAAGTTTTGAATTTTGCGCTTGCCGAAATGCAGAAAATTCACAGCGGCGAAATTATTTTTGTCGCGCAGGACGGCTATTTGATGCAGGTTGAAATTAATTCCAGGCGGCGTATTTCGGATTGGGAAGAAAAATTTTCTGCGTGGAGTCAAGATTTAATTTCAAGCGTCGAAAAACAAATTCGCCTTGAGTTTTCAAAACTTTTGTACGGGCGATTGGTTATCAAATTGCAAAAGTGCCGCGTTACCCAAATTGAACGCACTGTTCAGCAAAGATTTACCGGCTTGGACGGCGAAGGAATTTAAATATACTTTCTTTTTTCCAAATCCAAAAAATAAAGTACCAAAGAAAATCTTTCGCCCGTCAGGATTTTTCGCGTTTAATCAAAAATAGTTCAAAGTTTCATACCGCGTCCAACGGGTTATCTAAAGTTTTACGCCCGGTGAAAATCGATGGCGGGCTGAATTTACAAATTGTTTTTATTCAAATAAAATGTTGAAAGGAAGTTTTACAATGTCAAAAATTTATCAAAGTGTAACGGAATTAATTGGAGGTACGCCAATTCTTGAGGCGAAAAATTTTTCAAAGAAAATAAACGCCGCCGCAAAAATTTTAGTCAAACTTGAATACTTCAACCCTGCCGGCAGCGTCAAAGACAGAATTGCTAAGGCTATGATTGAAAAAGCCGAAAAAGACGGCGTTTTAAAATCTGATTCAGTCATTATTGAACCTACAAGCGGCAACACGGGTATTGGACTTGCAAGCGTGGCGGCGGCTAAAGGTTATCGCGCAATTTTAACGATGCCTGAAACCATGAGCGTTGAACGCAGAAATTTATTAAAGGCTTACGGCGCGGAAATTGTTTTGACTGAAGGCGCAAAAGGTATGAAGGGCGCAATAGCTAAAGCTGAAGAATTGGCTAAAGAAATTCCCAATGCTTTTATTCCAAGTCAATTCACAAATCCCGAAAATCCCAAAATTCATTATCTTACAACCGGTCCGGAAATTTGGGAAGATACAGCGGGCAAAGTCGATGCATTTGTTGCGGGCGTCGGTACGGGCGGCACACTTAGCGGCGTCGGAAAATTTTTGAAAGAAAAAAATCCTGCAGTAAAAGTTTTTGCCGTTGAACCTGCAACTTCGCCGGTACTTTCTCAAGGCAAAGCGGGCGCACATAAAATTCAAGGTATTGGCGCGGGCTTTGTTCCCGATACTCTCGACACAAAAATTTATGACGAAGTTATAGCTGTTGCAAATGAAGACGCCTTTAAATTTGGCAAAGAATTTTCACGCGCTGAAGGCGTTTTAATTGGTATTTCAAGCGGCGCGGCGTTGGCGGCGGCTGTACAAATTGCCTCTCGCGCAGATTTCAAAAATAAAAATATCGTCGTACTTTTGCCGGATACGGGCGATCGTTACCTTTCAACAGATTTATTCAAAGACGCTTGATTAAAAATTTTTTTTCAGATATATTAAGGGCGTGCAGATTTACTGCGCGTCAATTTTTTTTGGGAGTGAACTTTATGAAGGCTTTATATTTGGACTGCGCGAGCGGAATTAGCGGCAATATGTTTTTGGGCGCGTGCCTACAGTTGGGCGTGCCTGAAAAATATTTGCGTCAAGAATTGGAAAAGTTAAACCTTGCCAAAGAATATCAGCTGGAAATTTCTGACGTTAGCAAAAATGGAATTGGCGCGGCTTATGTTGACGTGAAACTTTTGAAAGAATTTGAGCCGGAAAAAATTGAAACTACGAATATTCGCCGGTTGCCGCGTCTTTTACACCACCACGAACACCGCACTATGGCTGACATCAGAAAAATTATCGACAGCTCAAATTTAAGCGCGGCTGTCAAAAATAAATCGCTTGCAATTTTTTCGGTTATTGCGCAGGCTGAAGGCAAAGTTCACGAAAAGCCCGCTGATGAAGTCAATTTCCATGAAGTAGGGGCGATTGATTCAATAGTTGACATTGTAGGCTGTGCAATTTGCGTTGACTATTTGGAAGTTGAGAAAATTTTTGTAGGGCGCGTCAACACCGGCAGCGGCTTTGTAAAATGCGCGCACGGTTTAATGCCTGTACCGGCTCCGGCGACGGCTGAACTTTTGCAAGGATTTAAAACTTACAGCTACGGCGCGGAAAAAGAATTGACTACACCGACCGGCGCGGCGATTATTAACGCGCTTGCAACTTTCAGCGCAGATTTACCTGAAGATTTTACTTCAGAAAAAATTGGTTACGGCGCGGGAACTTTAGATTTACCAATACCAAATGTTTTGAGGATTTATTTTGGCGAATGCAGCGGGCGTATTGAACGCCGCCTTGTCAAACTTGAAACAAACATTGACGATATGAACCCGCAAATTTACGGCTACTTGTACGATAAACTTTTTGACGCGGGCGCGCTTGACGTTTGGACGCAAAATATTTATATGAAAAAAAATCGTCCCGCTCAAATGCTTACAGTGTTGGTTGACACTGAACACCTTGAAAACTGCGCGAAAATAATTTTTGAAGAAACAACAACGCTCGGTATCAGGATTATTGCCGTTGAAAAAAGAATTGAGGCAACGCGCAAAATGGCAAAAGTTGAAACAAGTTACGGCGAAGTTCAATGCAAAGTTTCAGCGTACGGCGGAAAAATTGTTTCAATAATGCCGGAATATGAAGACTGCCGCCGCCTTGCCGAAAAAAATAATGTGCCCTTCAAAATTATTTGGCAGGAAGCTTTAACAAAACAACAGGCGCGCTTGAGTTAAAATTTTTTTTGTAAACTAAAAACCCGTCGAAAACTCGGCGGGCTTTTTTGGATTTAAAACATTCGGTTTTTATAAAAAATGTAAGCCGCAATGAATGACGCAACCAGCGCAATTATCATAACTATCAAAAAGCCGTAAGCATTGCCCTCCATTGGTACAGGTACATTCATACCGAAAAAACTTGCAATAACCGTCGGTACAGCAATTATAATCGTAATTGCCGCCAAAAATTTCATAACCATATTTTGATTGTTTGAAATTATCGACGAAAAAATATCTGCCATTTGCGAAAGAATTTGGCTGTACATTTCAACCATTTCCCGCGCCTGTTTGTTTTCAATAATGACATCTTCGAGTAAGTCTTCATCTTCCTCATAAATATCCAAAACGCCTTCAAGCGTGCGGTTGTTTCTTAGTCTCAAAATTTTGTCAAATACGGCGTCATTTGAACGCAACGCCGCGTTAAAGTACGTTAAACCTTTGCGCAATTCCATTAGCCGCAAAATATCGTTGTTGTGCATTGAGACGCGCAGTTGGTCTTCAATTTCTTCAGAAATTTTATTAATTTGGCGCAGGTAACGCAGGTAAAAAGTTGCCGAGCGATACAAAATTTCAAACAAGAATTGAGTTTTTTTGTACGTATGAAAAAGCCGCGCGGTACGTTCATTGAAGCTGGAAATTACCGGCGTTTCTTCAAGGCAAACCGTGATTATATAATTTTTCGTCAGGATAATTGAGAGCGGCAAAGTATCATAACTTTCTTCATCGTAAACAACGGGGACGTTTGTCAAAATCATTATCGATTCATCTTCAACGTCAATATGAGAGCGTTCCTCGTCGTCAAGTGCGGAGCGCAGAAAATCCGGCTCCACGTTTGTAACTGCGCTGACTTCTTTTAGTTCGTAAGGCGTAGGGTCTATTATGTTTATCCACGCGCCTTTTTCCAAAGTTTTCAGCGTCAACATTTCCAAATGTCCGGATTCTTGCGATTTATAAATTTCCAGCATTGCCGCCCTCCTTTCCGGGGACTGGGGATTTTAAACAATCTGCCCTTTAAAAAGCCACGTTTGAACTTGATTAATTTTCACGTTGACAATATCGCCGACGTTTTCTGATTCGTGCGGGAAGAGTACCAATTTATTTTGGCGCGTTCGTCCCGTAAAAATATTTTTGTCAGTTTTGCTTGCGCCTTCAACCAAAACTTCAACGGTTGCGCCGTCAAGTTTAAGATTTTTTTCAAGGCTGATTTTATTTTGAAGTTTCATTAATTCATCAAGGCGGGCGTGTTTTAAATTTTCTTCGACTTGATTTTCAAAAGTTGCGGCGGGCGTCCCTGTGCGTTTTGAATAAATGAAAGTAAACGCCATATCAAATTGAACTTCCTGCAGAAATTTCAAAGTAGCTTGAAAATCTTCATCAGTTTCGCCCGGAAAACCAACAATTAAATCTGTCGTCAAGCTGATATTTGGAATTGCGGCGCGGATTTTTTTGACAAGTTCAAGATAACTTTCAACAGTGTAAACGCGATTCATTTTCTGTAAAATTTTATTGCTGCCGTATTGTACCGGCAAATGAATATGTTCACAGATATTTTTACCGTGCGCCATTGCCGAAATTAAATCGTCTGATAAATCTTTAGGGTGGCTTGTCATAAATCTAAGCCGTTGCAAGCCGTCAATTTTATCAACGTCGCGCAGGAGTTCGGGAAAAGTTTTGCCGCCGTTGTAGGAATTGACATTTTGCCCCAACAAGGTAATTTCCTTAAAGCCCGCGTTTACGGTTTCAGTAACTTCAGAAATAATTTCGGCGGGAATTCTTGAACGCTCGCGCCCGCGCACGTGCGGCACAATGCAATAGGTACAGAAATTGTTGCAACCGTACATAATAGGCACAAACGCTGAAACTGAACCTGCGCGAATTGGCAAAATATTTTCATCGTCGATTAAGCCGCTGACATTTGAAGTATCGACAAATTGGCGGCGTTTCGATTCAAAATCTTGTACAACCTTTGCAAGTTCGCCGCGCCTGCCCGTACCCAAAATAAAATCTACGTGCGGCGCGTGTTTGATTAAATTTTCGCCGTCCTTCTGTGCAAGGCAACCGACCACGCCGATTATCAACGCGGGATTAAGCCGCTTGTACTTTTTTATTTCGCCGATTTTTCCATAGATTTTATCTTCAGCCGTTGCACGCACGCAACAAGTATTGAACAGAATTAAATCTGCCGTTTCAAAGTCCTCTGTTAAAGTGTAGCCGATTTTCTGTAATTGTCCTGCCATTCGCTCCGATTCGGCAACGTTCATTTGGCAGCCGTATGTTATAATTTTTAAATTCTTCATAACCGCTATTTTAACATTGAAGTTATAAATATTCAATCTGAAATTTTTTCTTAAAATAAAATATTAAATGCAATAAAATAAACACCGTTACCGCTTCCAATCTGGTGACAGAGAGGAGGTGTTAACGGTGGATACACTTTTAGAATTATTAAAAACTGTCGGAGCGGGCGTATTTGTCAACTTAATTACTCCATACGTCCGCAAGTGGCTCGACAAGCTTCTGAAGAAGTTGCGGTAACGAGCACACGTCGCGCCTTATAAGCGCAATCCCCAAGTAACCTTTCCCAGAGGTCTTGGGGATTTTTTCTGCGCCCGTGACATTTTTTTTAGATACGCTCATTGATATACTGTTTTTTTTTTAAATCACGACAAAATATTAACACGTCGAAAAAAATTTTGCAAGGGAAATTTACCGAATTGAAAGACAAAGTTAAAATCCCTGCGCTTTTCTTTACAGGAAGGCTTTTTTTGTTTAAAATATGTGGCAATAAATTTTTTTATTTTCTAAGGAGTGAATATTTTTTTGTTTACGCACATAACGCAGTCCCCTTACGGGACGGTAAAATTAGCGGAAAAAGTAGCACAGAGAATCCGAGAGGGTACGATAGTTTGTCTTGAAGGAAGTCTCGGCGCAGGTAAAACTTTATTTGTACAAAGTATGGCGCGGACTTTGGGCGTGCAGGGCGAAGTTACAAGCCCGACTTTCAATCTTATGAACATTTACGAAGGTTTTTGCCCAATAGTGCATTTCGACTTGTACAGGTTGCAAAATGAAGCTGATCTTGAAGAAATTGGATTTTATGAGTACACAGATTTTCCTGAAGGAATTGTCTTTATTGAATGGGGCGAAAAATTCCCCGACGCCCTGCCTGATGACTACGTACGAATTGAAATTGAGCGTATCAAAGAAACGCGCAATATGCGCCGAATAACTTTTTCTTGCGTCGGCGATGAACACGTTGAATTTATCAAAGAGCTTGAAGATTTTGTGACAAGTGATGATTAGGGGTGGAAGTTTGATAATTTTGGGAATTGAGGCGGCAACCCGTGTAGCAAGCGTCGCCGTTATATCTGAAGAAAAAATTCTTGCCGAAATTTCGCAGGAAGCAAAACTTACACATTCAGAAACTCTCCTGCCGCAAATCGAACAAGCTTTAAAAATTGCAAACGTTGAAACAGTTGACGCCGTAGCAGTCAGCATTGGTCCCGGCTCGTTTACCGGCTTGAGGATTGGGCTTGCAACCGCAAAAGCTTTATCCTACGCTTGGCAAACAAAAATTATCGGCGTTCCAACTTTGCAGGCAATTTCTTACCACTTCCCGACAAATAATTCTGTAGTTATTCCAATGCTTGACGCGCAAAAAAACCGTGCGTACTTTCAAAAATTTAAAAATCGTCAGCCGCTGTCTGAAATTGAAGTTAAAAATATTGATGAAATTGTTAAAGGCGCGGGCGAACTTGACGCCGAAATTTTTTTGTGCGGTGAAGTTTTAAATAAAATTAAAATCGATTTGCCGCCGAATGTAAAAATTGCGCCGCCTAATTGCAGAATGCCGCGCGCAGTCAACGTGGCACTTTGCGGCAAAGATTTACTTGACGCGGGCGAAATTTCAAACGTAATGAATATGGAGCCGCTGTACATTCGCCGCTCGGAGGCTGAAGAATTGTGGGATAAATGGCAGAAATAATTTTTCGCACTTTGACACTTGAAGACGTTGCAACTGTTTACCAAATTGAAACGCGCTCTTTTAAAACGGCGTGGAGTTTAAACGACTTCAAAGAATGTATGGCAAGCCCAAAACATTTTAAAATTGCCGCCGAAATTGATAAAAAAATTTCAGCTTACGCGGTAATTCAACTTTCAAACAACAGAAATTTTTATTTGCTGAAATTTGTTGTTGCGCCGGAATTTCGCAGGCACGGACTCGGTAAAATTTTTCTTGAAACTTTATTGAAACTGATTCCAAAACGGGGCGGTGCGACGGTATATTTGCACGTCAGCACAAAAAATATTGCGGCAATTCACCTGTACGAAAGTTGCGGCTTCAAAGTCATTAACCGCCTTGAAAATTTTTACCCTGAAGATAACGAAAACGCCTTTGTAATGGAGCGAAAACTTTAAATGGACGAAATTATTTTTAGAAAAATGACGCCCGCCGATGCTGACGCCGTTTCAGAAATTGAAATAAAATGTTTTGCGTTGCCGTGGAAACGTGATACTTTTTTTGAAGTTGTACAGCGCAAAAACACGGTTTACATTGTCGGCGCACTTGACGAAAAAATTATTGCTTACGCGGGCGCGTGGCTTGCCTTCAATGAAGCTGAAGTTATGAGCGTGGCAGTTTTGCCGGAATATCGCGGGCGCGGCGTCGGTACAAAACTTTTTGGCGAATTGTTGAAAATTTGCAAGGAGCGCGGCGCAAATGCCGTAACTTTGGAAGTACGCCCTTCAAATACGGCGGCGATTAAACTTTATGAAAGTTTCGGCTTAAAAAGCGTCGGGCGGCGTCCTAAATATTACGTCGACAACGGCGAAGACGCGTTGATTATGTGGAATACTTATTTAGGGGCTAAGGACTAAGGATTAAGGGTTAGGGGTTAGTGTTATTGGATAAAAAAATTTTAACACTTGGGATTGAAACAAGTTGCGATGAAACGGCGGCGGCAGTCCTGCGCGACGGGCGGGAAATACTTTCAAACGTCATTTCAACGCAAATACCGTTACACCAAAAATTTGGCGGTGTAGTTCCGGAAATTGCCTCCAGAAAACATATTGTAAACATTATGCCGGTTATCGACGAGGCAATTAATAAATCCGGCGTGCAACTTTCAGAAATAAATCAAATTGCCGTAACGTACGGACCGGGATTGGTCGGCGCGCTTTTAGTTGGAGTTTCGGCGGCAAAAACTTTAGCCTACGCGCTGAAAATTCCGCTAATCGCAGTGAATCATTTGGAAGGACACATTTTCGCAAATTTTTTAAGTTCACAGGAATTGGAGCCGCCGTTTTTGGCGTTGGTAGTTTCCGGCGGACATACCGCGCTGATTAAAATGAACGATTATAATAACTTTGAACTTTTGGGACAAACAAGGGATGACGCGGCGGGCGAGGCGTTCGATAAAATTGCGCGGGTTATGAATTTGCCTTATCCCGGCGGACCTGAAATTGACAAACTTGCAAAAAGCGGCAACCCTGACGCTATAGATTTTCCGCGCCCAAAAGTTTCTGACTTTGATTTCAGTTTCAGCGGTTTAAAATCTGCCGTGTTGAATTATTTAAATTCGGCTCATATGAAAGGCGAAACTGTCAACAATGCTGATGTTGCCGCAAGTTTTCAGAAAACCGTTGTAGATTCACTGATTGAAAAAACTGTTGACGCGGCGGCAAATTTCAACTTGAAAAAAATTGTATTGGCGGGCGGCGTGGCGGCTAATTCTTCACTTGAAAAAAATCTGCGCGCAGTTTGTGAAAGTAACGGCTTGGAATTTTTTTACCCGTCAAAAATTCTCTGCACTGACAACGCTGCAATGATCGCTTGTCGCGGCTACTATCAATCGCTGAAAAAAGATTTTGCAGATTTAAGTTTAAACGCCGTACCAAATTTAGGTTTTAGGGATTAGAAATTAATTAAATAATCTAACACCTAGCACCTAACACCTAAAAAAACGACCGAAGGGAGTTTTTTTCAATGAGCGAATTAAAAAGTTTAGGCAAACAAACTGATTATACTTTTGACTACAAGCCGGAAATTTTGGAGGCAATACCCAATAGAAATTCTGCGCGAAATTATTTTGTAAAATTGAACTGTGAAGAATTTACCTGCGTTTGTCCCGTAACAGGACAGCCTGATTTTGCCGCGTTGAAAATTCGTTACATTCCTGACGAAAAACTTGTTGAAAGTAAAAGCCTGAAACTTTATTTAATGAGTTTTCGCAACGTTGGGATTTTTCATGAAGAAGTTGTAAACCGAATTGCCGACGATTTAATAAAACTTTTGAATCCGCGCTATTTGGAAATTGAAGGAAATTTTAAAGTGCGCGGCGGAATTTCGATTGAACCTTTTGTGAATTTTGGGCGCGGCGAATTTGAGGAAATGGCTAAAAATCGTTTGGCGCGGCACGAATAATTTTGGAGTGGTAAAAATTTTGAGACAAAAAAGATTAGCCTTGATAAACGATATAACGGGATTTGGGCGTTGCTCGGTGGCGGTTGAACTTCCAATAATTTCAGCTTTAAAAATTCAGTGTTGCCCGTTGCCTACTGCGATTCTTTCAGTGCATACCGGTTTTCAAAATTATTTTATGGACGATTATACAGACAGAATGAACGCCTACATAAAAAGTTGGCAGCTGAATAATTTGGAATTTGACGGAATTGCAACGGGATTTTTGGGTTCGGCGGCGCAAATTGAAATTGTAAGCAACTTTTTAAAAAATTCCGTCGCGCAGATTTTAATTGATCCGGTTATGGGAGATCACGGCAAAATTTATGCTTCGTATACGCGGGAAATGTGCATTGAAATGAGGAAACTTTTGCACTTTGCAGATTTAGTGACGCCGAATTTAACGGAGGCTTGCGAACTTTTGAACGTTCCCTATCCTGCGGGCGGAATTATTTCAGATTCAGATTTGGCGGTAATGGCGGCGAATATTGCGGCGAAAACTCGCGGCGGGCAAGTTGTGATAACCGGCGTAAATCTTGACGCGGACGACGGCTCCAACATTACGAATTTTATTTACGATAACGGCAAGATTGATTTTGTTACTTCAAAGAAATTGGGCAGTGACAGGTCGGGCACCGGCGATGTATTTTTTGCGATTGTTGCCGCGTCGATTATGAACGGCGAAAATTTAACGGCGGCTGTACGCAAGGCGGCAGATTTTGTAACAAAATGTATCATTCACGCCGAAAAATTAAATCTTGCGTGGAATTACGGCTTACCTTTTGAAGAATTTTTAACAGAGCTTGTTTAAAGGAGGGTTACAATGGTTACCGAAATTTTCAATCCAATTTTAAAAGACAGACTAACTCAAATGAGACGCAAAGATACTCCTTCAAATTTTTTTCGGCAAGCAGTCGAAGATATTGCAACTTTTATGATTTATGAAGTTGCCAAAAATTTTAAAGTTAAAGAAATTGAAATTGAAACGCCAATTACAAAATGCAAGGCGCAAATTTTGGATGAAGATTTTGTAATTGTAACAATTCTTCGCGCAGGACTAGGAATGGTTAGCGGCGCGTTGAAAGTTTTACCTGACGCGGCAGTCGGATTTATTGGGCTTGTTCGTGATGAAACTACACATAAACCAATCGAATACTATAAAAAGTTGCCGCCGAATATTTCTTCAAAAAAAGTTATCGTAGTTGATCCAATGTTGGCAACGGGCGGAAGTTCATCAGCGGCGTTGCAAATGTTAAAAAATGACGGCGCAAAGGATATTATTTTCATCTGCATAATTTCCGCGCCTGAAGGTATTAAAAAAATTTCTGAAGACCATCCCGAAATACCGATTTATACGGCGGCGATTGACGACCATTTGAACGAAAATGCTTACATTGTACCCGGACTCGGCGACGCCGGCGATAGAATTTTTGACACGCTGTAAACGCGCAGGATTGATTTTAAGCCGCCTTGAAACTTTTTTAATAAAATCTACCATTGAACGCGGAAAATTGATTGTAGGGGCATTCTGGCGCGCGTACGGGCTTTTATTTTGGCGTTGGAAAATTTTTTGGATAGGGAGTGGCGATAATGTTAAAACTTGCAATATTTTTGGTAGTTATGTTGACGTTTGGCGCGGAGATTTTGCGCTTACTTGGAAAAATTTTTTTATCTGCGTTGAGTTTAACTTTTTCTGCCGCAACTTTCGCCTTCAAACTTTTTTGTATATTTTTGGGAATATTTTCCGGCGCAATTTTTTTAATCCTGCAAAATTTGGTTCCTTTCCTGGCCAAACATTTAACACGCGCCGTCCCGTGGATAATTTCGGCGTTTGTAACGATCGGCTTGTTGATTTACGCGGCGGGCAGAAATATTTTTCACGGCGAAAGTATTACCGAATTTATAGAAAAATTAATCTCGCACAAAGAAATTTCCTCGCGCAGGACAGATTTTTCACTGTTGGTGATTGAGCTTGCAGATTCAATTCAAGCCGATATTTCCGAAAAATTAAAATCGCAGTACGAAACAGTTTTAAATTTCTTCAAGCCCGTTGACGTCGGCTGATAACTCATGGAAAAAAATGACTACAAAAATATCAGCAACTTTGCAAAGTCAAAAAATGTAAATTTATCCGGCGTAAAAAAATTTAAAGGCTCTCCCGCCGTTGTCAATGATTCGGTTACTTTTTTGGCAAACATTAACAATATTTTCCCCAATATATCTGTCAATAACAAAAAACTGACTTTGAATCTTGGAGAATCTATGAGCAAAAAAGATTTTGCTGCAACGAACGGCAGAATCATCAGCTTAAACAAAGATTATTATCACAACATCGATATACTTCAATCAGAATATAAAAAACTTGCAGATAACGGCTGGTTCGTCAAAGGTACAGATTATCGAGCGATAATTTATCACGAGAGCGGACACGTCATAGACGAAATTTACAAAATTGATTCCCTGAAAATTGCTTGCGAAATTACCGGATTGGAAAGTAAAAAAATTTTGGAATTTGTCAAAACAGATCTTTCTGCGTACGCGGCAAGCGATAAATACGGCAATGAAATAATTTCTGAAGTTTTTGCAGATATTTTTAGCGGTAATGCTTCAAAGTTCAGCAAGGAATTTTATAAAAAAGTTTTAGAAATTACGAGGACAGATAAAAATAAATAAGAAGTTGCATTACTTCGCAGTTTTGAAGATAAAAAAATAACCGCCGAAATTGGCGGCTTTTTTAGTTTCAAGAAAATCAATCACAAATAGCGAACCCAAATGTAAACCATTGAAATAATTATTGACAGAATCATAAGCGGGAACGCCGTTTTCATAAATTCGATAAAAGAAATTGGCTTGCCGCGCTGCGCTGCCATTGACGCCACAACAACATTTGCGCTCGCTCCAATAAGTGTACCGTTGCCGCCCAAGCACGCGCCCAACGCAAGGCTCCACCACATTGGCTCTAAGTTTGCCAAGCCCATTTCGCCCATATCTTTAATCAGCGGTATCAAAGTTGCAACAAACGGGATATTGTCAATGAAAGCTGACGCAATCGCACTCATCCACAAAATTAAAATCGCCGTTGCCGTTACGCTGCCGTTAGTAACTTTTATTGCTTCAGCCGCCAACATTTTTATTACGCCTGTTTCGACAAGCGCGCCGACAAGTACAAATAATCCCGCAAAGAAAAATATTGCAAGCCATTCAATTTTGCTTAAAACTTTTGCAATTTTTTCTTCGTCGTGATGGTACGTCAAAAGTAACAAAAAGCCCGCGCCGGTAAGTGCCGCCGTTGCCGTGTCTAAATGTAACGAACTGTGCATTACGAACATTGACATTGTTACCGCCAAAATGAATAAACATTTTTTCATTAATCCGGCGTCTGTAATTTGGCTGTATTCGTTCAGCCTCATAACTTTATCTTGAAGTTCAGGTTGCGTATGAAGTTTTGAGCCGTACATTGCAAGCATTATCGCAACAGTTACGACAAAAATTATTATCGCCGGGAGTGTCAAGTTATAGATAAAATCCATAAAACTTAAACCGACGGAAGAGCCGATCATAATATTTGGCGGGTCGCCTACAAGTGTTGCCGTGCCGCCGATATTTGAGCTGATAATTTGCGCCATTAAAAACGGTTTTACGTCAACTTTTAATTGCGCGGCAATGTTAAAGGTTATTGGAACTGTAAGCAAAACGGTTGTAACATTGTCAAGCAAGCCGGAACATACCGCCGTTAATGCACTCAACGCTACAAGTAATTTTACCGGTTGCGCTTTAACTTTTTTTGCCGCCCATATCGCAAGGAAATTAAACAAGCCCGTTTCGCTGGTAATGTTTACGATAATCATCATTCCCATTAAAAGTCCGAGCGTGTTAAAGTCTATGTGATGAATCGCCGTTTCTTGACTGATTATACCAAAAATAATCATCAACATTGCGCCGCAAATTCCGACGATTGTTCTGTGAACTTTTTCAGAAATTATCAGCGCGTAAGCGGCAACAAAAATTACTACCGCCACTGTTGTCATATCCATTGAAAACTTCCTTTCGTTGTAGTGGTGTAGTGTGGTAGTGTTGTAGTTCGGTATTTTTTACTATCCCACTACCCCACTATCGCACTATCGCACTACAGTGAGGGTAATTTTTTCGCCGTCGCGTTTAATTTTGAAGTTATAATCTTTGACGCCGGACATTTCGAGTTCCATTTTCAGTGCCAAAAGTTCCATACCGAGTTTTTCGGTTAATTCTTTAGTAAAGCCGGCTTTTGCCAAAGGTTCCGGCGGCGCGTCTGCCGCGTCTGCAATACGGCGTTTTTCGGCTTTTTTCGCCGCTGTCAAAAGTTGCGCCTCTACAGATTTTTCTTCGACGTAATTTTTTATCATATCTTTATCGCTTAAGCCGCGTGGCGGTTTTTTCATCATTTTAAATTCGCTCCTTTAAGTCGCTCATTAGGGGCTAGGGGTTAAGGACTAGGGATTAGGGATTTTTTCTATCCCCTAGTCTTTAACTTTTTGCCAAGTGTCTTTCAAGCCTACAACACGATTGAAAACTAATTTTTCGGGCGTTGTATCTTTATCAACCACAAAATAACCAAGTCTTAAAAATTGGTAATGACTGCCCGCCGCCGTCCAACGCACGCTCGGTTCAATCAGCGCGTTTTCAATCACTATCAAAGATTTTGGATTAAGCGCACCGATAAAATCTTCAGGCAGGTTGCCTTTTTCGTCGGTTGTCAAAAGATAATCGTACAGGCGCACTTCAGCCTTCAGCGCGTACTCTGCGCTAACCCAATGAATCGTACCCTTAATTTTTCTGCCGGCAGTTGCGCCGCCGCTTTTCGACGTCGGATCAATCGTACAATGTAATTCTGTAACATTTCCCGCTGCGTCTTTTATAACTTCCTCGCACTTGATAATATAAGCATACTTTAAGCGAACTTCGCCGCCCGGTTTTAAGCGGAAAAATTTTTTTGGAGCATCTTCCATAAAATCATCACGTTCAATAAAAATTTCCCGCGTAAAAGGAACATAACGGTTGCCGCCGCGTTTTGGGTGATTTTCTGCCAAAAGATATTCTGTTTCTGTAACGTTCGTCAAAACAACTTTCAAAGGATTTAAAACCGCCATAACTCTGTCAGCATTTTGATTTAAATCCTCGCGGGCGCAATGCTCCAACATAGCAATATCAACAAGGCTGTTACTTTTGGCAACGCCTATTCTTTCGCAAAAATCACGAATAGCCGCCGGAGTAAAGCCGCGCCGCCTTAAGCCGGAAATTGTAGGCATACGCGGGTCATCCCAGCCGCGCACGTGTTTTTCTTCGACAAGTTGTCTAAGTTTACGCTTGCTTGTAATTGTGTTGGTTAAATCAAGGCGCGCAAATTCAATCTGACGCGGGCGGGTATTCACGTCAAAGCCCAGTGAATCTAAAAGCCAATCGTAAAACGGGCGGTGGTCTTCAAATTCCAGCGTGCAAACTGAATGAGTTATTCCTTCAATGGCATCTTCAAGCGGGTGTGCAAAATCGTACATTGGATAAATTAACCAATCGTCGCCCGTGTGATGGTGATGACTGCGCGTGATTCTGTAAATGACGGGGTCGCGCATATTTATATTTGGGGACGCCATATCAATTTTGGCGCGCAAAACTTTTTCGCCGTCTGCAAATTCGCCCGCCTTCATTCTTGTAAACAAGTCAAGATTTTCTTCAATGGAGCGGTTACGGCAGGGACTTTCTTTGCCGCCTTCAGTCAAAGTGCCGCGATACGCTTTTATTTCTTCCGCGCTTAAATCGTCAACATAAGCTAAGCCGCGCTTAATGAGTTCAACGGCGTAATCGTAAAACTTGCCAAAATAATCTGACGCAAAAAATTTTCTGTCTTCCCAATCGAAGCCGAGCCACTTAATATCTTCTTGAATTGAATCTACGTACTCAACATCTTCCTTTGTAGGGTTGGTGTCGTCGAAGCGCAGGTTGCAAAGTCCGTGATTGTAAATCGCCAATCCGAAATTAAGGCAAACTGACTTTGCGTGCCCAATGTGCAAGTAGCCGTTAGGTTCCGGCGGAAAGCGCGTTACAATCCCTGTTTTGTATTTTCCCTCCTTCAAGTCGTTTTCAATTTCTTGCTGAATAAAATTTATCATTTACAATCTCCTTTCGTTTTAGTGTTGTAATTTTTTACTATCCCACTATCACACTACCACACTATCGCACTACCACACTATCGCACTACCACACTATTAACGTAGTCGCGCAGTCTTTTTACGCCTTCAGCAATTTTTTCATCGTGCGGCAGATTTTCGATAATTTTGTCAATGTAGTCGCGCTCGACAATTTTTTTCATGGTCCACGCAAAATTAATATCGTAAATCCACATAAGCCGGACAATTTTTCTATCGCCGTTGGTACGAATTTTTCTGTAATCAGCTTGGTTGCCGGTAATAAAATTTTCGACAAAATCAGGGCTTACGTTTGCATTAAATACGCCTTCGTTTTTTATAAAGTGCGGCATTTGCTCGGCTTTGTCCTGCGCGAGGAACGGCTCAAGCACTCTGTAAATATCAAGTTTATCAGCATCACGAATAACTTTTGTAAACAAAATTTTTCTTTCGTCATTGGTAGGGGCAACATTTTTTTTATTGTGTTGCTGAATTGCAAACTTTACAATTTCATAATCGACGGCAGAAAGTTTTTTGAAAATGTCAAGCTCTTCAATAACTTTAACGCCCAAATCTGCGTGATCTTCAGAATCAGCGTCGTTGAAAGTTTTGTACAAGCTGTACTGCCGAAATCTGCCGACATCGTGAAACAAGCCGATAATTTCTGCAAGTTGTGTATCGTGCTTAGAAAAATTTAAACTTTTGGCAAGTTCAATACAATTCGCCGTAACGTAGCCGGTGTGCTTTTCCTTAATCAAAATTCCCTGCTGAACGTCGGCGTTATCGCTGTAAAAACTTTTCATATATTCGCTCATCCAGCGGTGCATTTCGTTTAAAATTTCTTGCATAACCATCACCACCTTTTTAAAAACTAACTTTAATATTATATCAGATTAAAATTAAATTGGAATATTCAACATAAAAAAAGCGGCTAAGAAAATTCCCAGCCTTTAGTTTATCAAAAGTTTTATTTTTTAAATTTTTGTGCTTGAAAATAATTTGGCTTGTCGCTCCCTTGTTATTTCCACAAATTTTTTAGCCTCTTCAGGTGATGCAAATTTTGGAATAACATCATTTGCAGAACAGCCGCACATTGGGTAGGGACATTGAACAGCATGAATAAGCATTTCACGATTTTTTAACAGACAATTTTCTTCAAAAATGTTGCCTGTAATCGGAACGGCACGACAAAGTGCCCCCTTACATCCGCCGCCGTCTTCAATACGCAAAAGAGCCGAATGTGCAATACAATACATTCCCGTAAATTTCAACATTCCGTTAGTTATTTTTAAACCGTGATCCGTTTCTTCGGAAATTTCTCTTTGTCCGTTATTTTCAATGTCATAGAAAATGTGAAAATCATGCCTGTTCTTTACCGGAGGAGTATACTTAATATTCGGTACAGAATCAACAACGGCTTGAAAATTCTTTGCAGTTCCTCTATGCCATTGTAAATCTTCCGCAGTATAACGAGGATCTAAACGAGCTCCCTCTCGAAGCAAAGAAACGCCCATTGAAAACGGGAAAAATTTTCTCTCTTCAAGTAAAATTTCGTAAATCATATGAACCATGGTACGTTTATCAGGATTGAACATTAATAAAATATGAATATTAATGTTTTTTGATAAATTTTCAATAAGCTCAATAATGTGGTACATATCAACATGATCTGTATGTATTGAAATTGCAAGATGACAATTTGTAAATTTTGAAATTGTTTCCATATTTTTATACAAAGTTCGGTTTTGCGATCCGTTTGTTATCAATGTAATATGATTAAGGCGTTCTTGTAAATTTTCTTGAAATAAATTAATGGTATCAAGCAAATGAGGATGAATCGTAGGTTCCCCGCCGCTAAATGTTACATTGTACCAAGGGCGATTTAATGAAACAATATTTCTTACAGCCGTTTTAATTTGTTCAAGTGTTGAAAACGGTCTTTGCGGTACATTCCGCCCCCCCCCATTTTGGTGCCGTAGTTAAAACAATACGAACAGCGGTAATTACAACGCAGCGTCATATCCCAATTTATACTTATCGGAATATCATAAAAATTTTCGTATGAGCCTGTTCTGAAAATTTTCATAGGTCGTTCCTTTCTTGAAAAATTTTTTAATTCAAATTTGCAAGTGTTGCAAAAATGGAGCGCGTAAGTTTTGCGCGTTCGGCGGCGGACATTTGTTTTTCATTTTCACTGCGATAAAAATTTAAAACTGTCTGCGCGACAATTTCGCCTTCCCGTTCAGTGATAAATTTTTTCTTGACTAAAATTCTTATCATAAGCCTGACTACTTCAAAGGGCGTTGTATCTTCAATTCTGGTTATCATGTCAGTATAGATAAGATTTTTTTCAAGTTCAGCGTTGTTAATGATTGTAACGCGAATATAGCCGCCCATACCGCGCCGCGACTCGACGATAAAGCCTTTTTCGTGTGTAAAGCGCGTATTAAGTACGTAGCTGATTTGTGAAGGCGCACAGCTTATTTTGTCCGCCAATTCAGTCCGGCTAAGTTCAATCCAACCTTGAGCTTGCTCTGCCAGCCTGTCACGAATGTAATTTTCTACTATGTCTGCTTTATTATTCAACATAAAAATCACCTCGACTTTTTGACATTATATTTATCGTTTTGATATTTTGCAAGTGTTTTTTTATATCAGAGTCAAAAAAATCTTGACGCCGTAAAGTTGGAAACAGTTTTGAAAATTTAAATTCGCCGTGCCAATTTCGGCACCTTGTCAAAAAAATCTTGACGCCGTAAAGTTGGAATTAATTTTGAAAATTTAAATTCGCTGCGTCAATTTTCGACGCCTTGTTAAAAAAAATCTTGACGCCGTAAAATTGGAAACAGTTTTGAAAATTTAAATTCGCCGTGTCAATTTCGACGCCCTGTCAAAAAAAATCTTGACGCCGTAAAATTGGAAATAATTTTGAAAGTTTAAATTCGCCGTGTCAATTTTCGACGCCCTGTTAAAAAATCTTAATGGCGTAAAAAAAAGGAAATTTAGGAATGACAGGGAATATATAAGCCGGAAGGTGTAAATCGTGGAAAATGCGGAAATGGAAGAGTTTATAAACACCGTGAAGGAGCGTTCAGATATTTATGAAGTAGTTTCGCGGTACGTGCCGTTGACTTTGAAAAACGGGCGATTTTGGGCGTGTTGCCCTTTCCACGAAGAAAAAACTCCTTCATTTTCAGTTTCGCCGGATAAAGGTATTTTTTATTGTTTTGGTTGTCATGAAGGCGGCAATGTTTTTAAATTTATTTCAAAGATGGAGCACGTTACCTACTTTGAAGCGGTAAAATTGCAGGCTGAACGCTTAGGGATAAAAATTCCGTCACGAAAAAAAACTTTTGCTGAAATTCAAGACGAACAAACAAAAGATGCACTGCTGAAAATAACTTCGACGGCGCAAAATTTTTACCATAACATTTTAATGAAGTCGAAGGAAGGCGAAGAGGGCAGGAAATATCTTGCGGCGCGTGGAATATCAGAAAAAGTTATCAAAGATTTTCAACTGGGATTTGCGCCGGATTCTTGGGACGCTTTGACGAAAAAAATTAAAGCTCAAGGTTACAGCGAAAAACAATTAATTTCAGCCGGAATTGCAGTCGAGAAAAAAAACGGCGGCGTTTATGACAGGTTACGCGGCAGAGTCATTATTCCAATTTTTGATATTTCAGGTAAACCGGTAGCATTCGGAGGCAGGATTTTAAAAGTTGAAGAAAATCAGCCAAAATATTTAAACACGCCGGAAACCGAAATTTTTATAAAAGGGAAATTACTTTTTGCGCTGAATAAGTCAAGCCGAGCGATAATTTCTGCGAATGAGGCAATAGTGGTTGAAGGGTATATGGACGCAATTTCGCTTTACAGTGCGGGCGTTGAAAACGTTGTGGCGTCATTGGGGACTGCGTTTACTGAAGAGCAGGCGAAACTTTTGGCAAGGTACGCGCGGAAAATTATTTTTTGTTATGACAGCGACGAAGCCGGGCAACGCGCCACAGTACGCGCCCTTCCGATTATGAAAAATACCGGCGCAAATGTTTTTATTTTGATTATCCCCGACGGCAAAGACCCCGACGAGTTCGTAAGGAAACACGGCAAAGACGCCTTCGTACGGTTGCTAAAAAATGTAACGCCGGTTATAGAGTATCTTTTTCAGTACAAACTTAATCATACAGATTATTCAACTTTTGCCGGAAAATTGCAAGTACTGCGCGAAATGTTTCCAATTTGCCTGGAGCTGAAAGATTCTGCGACGCAAAAAAATTATCTTAGAAAATTTTCTTTAACGCTTGTACTTGATGAAGGCGTAATTTTTGAAGAATGGCGAAAATTTTTATCACGTTCGCCGACAAATAAAAATTCACCGCAAAAAAAATTTTCAACTTCAAAAAATTCTCTGATTCGTCAAGCGGGCAAAAGTATCATACAAAAACTTTGGCAGGAGCCGGAATATCTTGACTACGTAAAAGCTCTTACGTCAAAAGAAAATTTTATAAAAATACATACCGAAATTATAAATTATATCGAAAAATGTTACGCCGAAGGACGAGTGCCGGACGATTTAACGGCGGAAAAAGAATTAAGCGCGGCGGCTAATCAAGAAATTTTAAATATTGCCGGAATGATTGAACCGCAAGATTCACAGATTTTGGCGTTTCAAGATTCCTTAAAACTTATACGACGTGTAAGTTTGGAAAAACTTTTGAAACAAACTTTACAAGACGCCGGCGAATTTGATAAATCAGGTGATTCTAAAAATTTTGCCGAAAAAATGCAGGCGTCGTTGGAAATTCAAAAAGAAATTGACAATTTATAATTGATAAAAATTTATAAATCGAAAGGAGCTACAGCATGACAGAAAAAACTGGAGCTGTGGAAACAGGAAAGAAAATTAAAGCTGTGGAAACAGGAAAAGCCGGTGCTGTCGATTCAGGAATAGCCGGAACGGGTGGAGTTCGTAGCTCTCAAATAGTATCAATGCTTTTGGGCAAAGCCGCCAAAAACGGCTACAGATTGTCACAAAGCGATTTGATGGATGCTACGCAGAGACCGGATTTATCGGCGGAAAAAGAGGCTGCCGAATTTGAAGACATATACGCGGATTTGACAAAACAGGGCGTTGAAATATTCGACGATACCGACAAGCAAGATTTAACTTTAAATTTGCCGCGCCATGAAGATTCAGAAAAAATTTCTTCCGCTGAAGGCAGTGAAATTTCTGTACCGGACGGCGTTGCCATTGACGACCCCGTAAGAATGTATTTGAAAGAAATTGGGCGCGTGCCGCTTTTAACCGCGCAACAAGAAATTGTTCTTGCAAAACGTATGGAAAACGGCGACGTAAACGCGCAATTAGAATTGGCAGAGGCAAATTTGCGCCTTGTAGTAAGCATTGCCAAGCGTTACGTCGGGCGCGGTATGCAATTTTTGGATTTAATTCAGGAAGGCAATCTGGGCTTGATTAAAGCCGTTGAAAAGTTTGACTACAACAAAGGTTACAAATTTTCAACTTACGCCACATGGTGGATTCGTCAAGCAATAACGCGCGCCATTGCCGACCAAGCCCGCACAATAAGAATTCCCGTGCATATGGTTGAGACGATTAACAAATTAATTCGTGTATCACGTCAACTTTTGCAGGAATACGGGCGCGAACCTACCGCTGAAGAAATTGCCGAAAAAATGGATATTCCGGTTGAGCGCGTCAGAGAAATTATGAAAACCGCACAAGAGCCCGTTTCGCTTGAAACACCTATTGGCGAAGAGGAAGATTCACATTTGGGCGATTTTATCGAAGACCACGACGCACAAGCTCCGGCGGACGTTGCATCATTTACACTTTTGAAGGAACAACTTGCAGAAGTTTTGGGTACTTTGACTCAACGTGAAAAAGAAGTCTTAAAGTTGAGATTCGGGCTTGACGACGGCAAGGCACGTACCCTTGAGGAAGTCGGAAAAAATTTCCACGTTACGCGCGAAAGAATAAGACAGATTGAAGCTAAGGCACTACGTAAACTTCGCCATCCAAGCCGCAGTAAAAAACTTAAAGATTTTCTTGAATAAAAAAATCAGACTATCGCAAGCGCGGTAGTCTTTTTAAATTTCACAAAAATCTATTTCATCCAATTTGCGGCGTCAAGCGCGTGATAAGTTATGATAATATCTGCGCCTGCGCGCTTCATTGACGTTAAACTTTCAAGTACAATTCGCTTTTCGTCAATCCAGCCGTTTTGCGCCGCCGCCTTAACCATTGCGTATTCGCCGCTGACATTGTACACGGCAACGGGATTATTAATTTCTGCGCGAACTTTGCTTACAATATCAAGATAAGCAAGCGCGGGCTTAACCATAATAATATCCGCGCCTTCAGAAATATCCAGTGCAACTTCCTTTAAAGCCTCGCGGGCGTTCGCACAATCCATTTGATATTGTTTTCTGTCGCCGAATTGCGGAGCACTGTCCGCCGCGTCTCTGAAAGGTCCGTAAAAGCCGGAAGCATATTTGACAGAGTAACTCATAATTACAACGTTTGAAAAATTATTTTCGTCCAACGCCGCACGAATTGCCGCCACGCGCCCGTCCATCATATCTGAAGGAGCGATAATATCCGCACCCGCCGCCGCTTGACTCACTGAAACTTTTTGTAACAATTTCAAAGTTTCGTCGTTGTCAACGTAATTATTACAAAGTTTGCCGCAATGCCCGTGATTTGTATATTGACAAAGGCAAACGTCACCGACAATCGAAAGTTCAGGCACGGCTTTTTTTATTGCGGAAATTGCGCGTTGTACGGGGCTGTTCATATCCCACGCGGCGGAGCCAATTTCGTCTTTGTATTCAGGCAAGCCGAAAATTTCAACCGCCGGTATTCCAAGTGCAGAAATTTTTTTTGCAAGTTCAACGGCGTTATCAACAGATAAATGATAACAATTCGGCATACTTGAAATTTCTTCACGAATATTTTTGCCCGGCACAACGAAAAGCGGGTACACAAAATCTTTTACGCTCAAAGTTGTTTCACGTACCAACGCGCGCATATTTTCAGAAATTCTCAAGCGGCGCGGGCGAATTATTTTATTGAACAATCTTTTCACCTTCATAAAAATTTTTAATGGCGTCAACAAGTCCTGCTATTGTAAATTTACTTGCAACAATGTCAACTTTTACGCCAAATTTTTTTAAAGTTTCAGCCGTAATCGGACCAATAGCCGCCGTTTTAACTTTAGAAAAAATTTCAGATCCAACTGCCGCCACAAAATTTTCAACCGTCGAAGAACTTGTAAACGTTATCAAGTTAATCTCATTAAAATTAATTTTTTTGTCAGCGGGAACTGTTTTATAAGCCGCCGCAACCGTAACATTTGCGCCGAATTTTTCAAGTTCAACCGGCAAAACTTCACGGGCAATTTCTGCGCGAGCGATTAAAATATTTTCGCCGCGTACAGAATTTTTCAGCGCGTCAACTAAAGATTCTGCGCGAAATTCGGCGGGGATTAAATCAGCCAAAATTCCATAATTTGAAAGTTTTTCGGCGGTTGCAGAGCCAATGACGGCGATTTTTGCGTTGCTTAAAGCGCGGGCGTCCAGTTTAAAAAATTTCAGCCGCTCAAAAAATTTTTCAACGCCGTTTGCACTTGTAAAAATTATCCACGAAAAATTTTTTATATTGGAAATTGCCGCGTCAAGCTTTTTGAAATTATCTGAAGGCGCGGTAATTTTTATTGTTGGAAATTCGATAACTTCCGCGCCGAGATTTTCAAGTTGGCTTGAAAGTTTTGACGCTTGCTCCCGCGTTCGAGTAACGACAATTTTTTTGCCGAATAAAATTTTTGTATCAAACCACTTTAAATCGTCGCGCAGATTTACAACTTCACCAACAACGAAAATTGCGGGCGGCTTAATATTTTTTTTCAAAACTTCAGCAGAAATATTTTCAAGCGTCGAAACTAAAACTTGTTGAGAATTTTTTGTACCGTTGCGAATGACGGCGGCGGGCGTATTTTTGGCGCGCCCGTTTTCAATCAGTTTTGCGGTAATTTTGGGAAGATTTTCAACGCCCATTAAAAAAATCAGCGTGTCAACGGCTGTAGAAATTTTTTCCCAGTTAATGCTTGATTCAGATTTTGCGGGGTCTTCGTGTCCTGTAACAACGGCAAATGAAGTGGCAACGCCGCGATGAGTTACAGGTATTCCTGCATACGCCGGAACTGCAACCGTACTTGTAACGCCGGAAATTATTTCAAAGTCAATATTATTTTCGCGCAGGGTTAAAGCCTCTTCGCCGCCGCGCCCAAATACAAAAGGGTCGCCGCCTTTCAAGCGCACGATAATTTTTGCAGTTTTAGATTTTTCGACAAGTAAGCGGTTAATTTCGTTTTGCGGCAAAGTATGACGTCCGGCAGATTTTCCAACATAAATTTTTTCGGCGGTTGCCGGTACGCAGTTTAAAATTTTTTCGTCAGCCAATCTGTCATAAATTACAATTTCTGCAACTTTTAAAATTTCCCGCGCTTTGACTGTCAATAATCCCGCGTCGCCCGGTCCCGCGCCTATTAAATAAACCATCTCAATCTCCTTTTTCAAAATCCACAGGTTTTAAATATTTTTCTCCAATAGAATTAACTTCATAACAATTTTTAGGATTTAAATCCGCAATTTTTATTACAAGATTTGTTACAGGTATCAGAGGTTTTAAATCTTCAGTAATGTGACACCAACGCTCAAATTCAATAATTTTTTTGCCGTAAATTTTTACGTGATAAGAATGACCGTCAAGTCCGCCGCCATACGCTATTGGTAATTTCCATTCGTAATTGACAAAATAATTTACAATTTCCATATCCTTTTTGTTTAAATTTTGGCTGTAGATTTTTTTTGGATACGACTTCACAAATTTTGCAAATTCTTCGGAGTTCCAAACTTCAGTAATTGGAGTTTTCTTATCAAGTTTATTTACTTCAGCGTACTCTAAAAGCAATGATACAAAGTCGTTTCCGTGTACGCCGAAATTCCAAAAAACTTTATAAGAATCATCTTTCATTTGGTGAAATTGAAAACAAACTGATTTTTTTAAAGATCTCTTAATTGTTAAATCCATTATGTGGCGTTTGCTGTCAATTTCAAATGCAAACCAATTTTCTTGGTAATTAACCATAAAATTTCCAACTCAAATTAAGTACATATCGTCAAGCCGCCGCAAATATTTTTCAAGGCGCGCCAATTCTTTTTCTGAAGTTACAAGTCGCCCGCTGTAAAAATATTCAACGTGCGGAAATTTATTTGAATCAGCGTCAACTTTTAAATTCGCCAATTTTATCAAGTAGTTCAAAGTTCCCGCGTTGCCGTCCAAAAGTTTCATATGTGGCGGCAAGATTTTTTTCATTGTATCTTTGAAATAATTGAAGTGCGTACAGCCCAAAACTACCGACGAAAAATTTTCAAAGTTATAAGGCGCAAATTCCTCGCGCAGATAATTTTCAACCGCTGCCGAATTAAATTCCATTCGCTCGGCAAATTCTACAAGCGGCGATAAAGATTTTAATTCTGCAAAATTTTGGGCGTTTAACCTTTCAATCAATGCAAAAAGCTTTTCGCCCTTGATTGTAATTTCAGTTGCCGTGACTAAAAATTTTTTATTGGGATATAAATCCAACGCGCGCTTTATCGCCGGTTCCATTCCGACTATCGGCAGGGAATATTTTGCACGCATTGCGCGGACAGCTGCTGAAGTTGCCGTGTTGCAAGCTACAACTATTGCGCCGACGTTTTGGGCGATTAAAAATTTAAAAGCTTCGTCAACGTAGCCTAAAACTTGTTCACGGGTTTTTGTACCGTAGGGTACGTTATCTTCATCTGCGAAAAAAATAAAATCTTCGTGCGGCAGAATTTTCATTGCGTGGTGAAGTACAGATAAGCCGCCAATTCCTGAATCAAAAAATGCTATTTTCAAAAATTTCCCCCCTTTTTAGGGATTAGGGTAGAGAGGTCGCCCAGCAACCGCGCAGACGCGCTGCTTATTGGAGCGTACAGGAAAGTAAAACGCGGACAGGTGATATACTTTGAGCGTACGAAAATGCAAAGCGCATGTGCGGGCGACGATTCTTTCTTTTAGGCGGCTTTTCTTTCTTTTAAAGAAAGAAAAACCGTGTTAAAAAAATTTCAATCAAAAACAAAATCAGTTACAAAGTACGCGCCCGCGCCCATTAAAGCCGTAAGAGGAATGGTCATAATCCACGCCTTAACCATTTCCTGCGCGACGCCCCAATGAACGGCGTTTACTCTTTTTGCAGTGCCGACGCCCATAATTGAGCCGGAAACAACGTGAGTAGTTGAAACGGGCAAATGTAAAAGCGTTGAACTGAAAACCACGATTGACGAATTTAAATCCGCCGCAAATCCTGAAATTGGTTCAAGCTTAAAAATTTTACCGCCGATTGTTTTTATAATTCGCCAACCGCCCGTTGCAGTTCCTATCGCCATTGCCGTTGCGCATAAAATTTTTACATAAGTTGGAACTTCAAATTCAGAAATAAAGCCGCCGCTGAAAAGTGCAAGCGTGATAATTCCCATAGATTTTTGGGCGTCGTTCGAGCCGTGCGAAAAAGCCATTGTTGCCGCCGAAACTATTTGCATTCGCCTAAAATTTTGATTGACTGCGTGCGGGCTGAAATTTCCAAAAAGCCGAAACAAAATATTCATTACGATAATTCCCGTAACAATCGCAATTACCGGCGAGGCAATTAACGCCACAACAATTTTTCCAATACCATTCCAATTTAAGCCGCTGCTTCCAACTGAAATTAAAACCGCGCCAATCATACCGCCGACAAGCGCGTGAGATGAACTTGAGGGAATACCGAGCCACCACGTTATCAAATTCCAGACAATCGCCCCGAAAAGCGCGGCAATAATAATTTTTTCGTCAACGATACTTGCACTGCTTACAATATCGCCGCCAATGGTTTTTGCAACGCCCGTGCTGAACATTGCCCCAAAAAAATTTAAACCCGCCGCCATAATTATTGCGTGGCTCGGGTAAAGGGCGCGCGTCGATACTGAAGTTGCTATTGCGTTTGCCGTGTCGTGAAAACCGTTTATAAAGTCGAACACCAACGCCAAAATTATTACCGTGAAAATTAAATATTGGAGTTCAAGCATATTTCATCACCACGCCGCGAATCATATCGCCAATTTTCTTGCAGTGGTCAAGCGTCTGTTCAAGGTCTTCAAGAATATCTTTCCACTTAATCAAATGAATAACCGCCTTGCTTGCGCCGTGTTCCTTTGCGGCAACCTCCGCTTCGTCAAAAAGTGCGCCAATATCTTCGCGGTAAATATGATCGCCCCTGCTTTCATAATCTGAAACTTTGTGAACTGCGTCTAACATTTCACGTTGATTTTTTTTTATATCGTGCATAAGTTCAAAGGCGCGCAAAAGTTCGTTCGTACTGTCAACCAAAAGTTTTGTCATTCGCGCAGATTTTTCAGTGGCGTGTCCGGCGTGATACATTATGATTCGTTGCAGGGCGTCATGTAACATATCAACGCCCGTTGCAAGTTCGCCGGCGATTGAGTAAATATCTTCCCTGTCAATCGGCGTTATGAAACTTAAATTCAACTTTGCAATGATTCTTTCGTTGACTTCATCGGCGGCTGATTCAAGCCCCAAAATTTCTTCAATACGTTCAAAAGTTTTGTTAGGGTCTTTTATAACTTCGTCCAAAAGTACCGCGCCCAAATGAAAATATTTTGCGTTCTCCAAAAATAAATCAAAAAACTCCGTGTCTTTACGGGAAAAATTGAACATTAATTTTCTCCTTGCGAATGTTTTTTCAATCGCTTATTTAATTTTTTATCGAAAGTGAAAATTTCTGTCGAGTCTGTTTCATTGTAAGCAATCAAAATACAATCTAAAAAAATTATCAGCACTTTTGAAATTTCCTGCCGTTCGACTTTATAAACTTTCATTAAAACGTAAACAACTTCTGCCAAAACTTCAGAAATTGTGAACGCGCCGTTTTGTATAACTTTTGCAGATTCTGCCGCCATTGTTTCAACGTCATTCAGCAAATATCTTAAAATAGCATTGGCGTCAATCAGTTTTTTTGCCATATTTTTCTGACACCGCACTTTCCCACGCCGAATTTTCCAGCGGGATTAAATTTTTATTTGCATATTTTGATAACAAGCCGAAGGCGGTATTTTTTTTTGTTGAAATCGCAAAAGGCGCAGTTCCCAATTCAACGCTTTTTTGTGCGAATAAGCGCACGGCTTCAGTAAGGTTTAAGCCCATTTTGTTATAAATTTTTTCGGCTGCATTTTTTAAATCTGCGTCAATTTGTATTTGCAAAACAATTTCAGCCATAACCTTAACTCCAAAGATTTAAATCAATTTCAGAAATTTTATTAACGATAACATCAGCCTTTGATAAATCTTGGTTGCCGCTGTGCGGACTGCGAAAACCTATGCAATACATACCGGCGGCTTTACCCGCCAAAATTCCGTTCCGGCTGTCTTCAAGTACGACACATTCGGCGGGCGCAACTTTTACCAATTCTGCCGCTCTTAAATAAATGTCAGGCGCAGGTTTACCATTTGCGACTTCGTGCCCGCTAACAAGCGCGGTAAAATATTTTTCAATTTCAAGGCGTTTTACAAATTCTCTGATTAACTGCGGGCTTGACGAACTTGCAATAGCCATCGGAATATTTTTCGCCGCCAAATTTTCAAGCAAAGTTTTAATCCCGTCAATTGGTTTAATTTCGCTTTTATCAAATTCGGTTTTAAAATCGACAGGTACAAATTCTGCCGCCTCGTCAATAGGAATTTCAACGCCGCGTTTTTCGGCAATATCGCGCAGGAAAGGCTTTGCCAAAATTCCCTGATAATTAAAAAGTTCCTCGTCGGTAATTTCAAGCCCGTAACGTTTCAAAGTTCTTTTTCTGCCCGCAAAATGAATCGGCTCGCTGTCTACCAAAACGCCGTCCATATCAAAAAGCATTGCCTTCATTAAAATTCCTCCATTCGCAGTTGATTTAAAATTTTTTGCATATCGTCAGGGAGCGGCGCGGTAAATTTCATAATTTCGCCGGTTGTCGGATGCGTTAAAGTTAAAGTGTACGAGTGCAACGCTTGCCCTTCAATTTCAAAAATATTTTTTCGCGCAGTGTATTTTGAATCGCCCAAAAGCGGGTGCCCTATCGCCGCCATATGCACTCTAATTTGATGAGTGCGCCCCGTCTGAAGTTTGCATTCAACGTAAGTAAAATTTTTAAACCGCTCCAGAACTTTAAATTCAGTAACCGCGCTTTTACCGCCCGCCGTAACCGCCATTTTTTTTCTGTCAACTTTATCCCTGCCTATTGCGCCGGTAATAATTCCCGCGTTGTCGGAAATGACGCCGTGTACAATCGCCAAATAATTTCTTGTTGCAGTTTTATTTTTAATTTGTTCGGCAAGGTTGACGTGCGCAAAATCATTTTTGGCAACGACCATAACGCCGGAAGTATCTTTATCGAGGCGGTGTACAATTCCGGGACGCTTAACGCCGTTAATTCCCGATAAATCTTTACAGTGAAAAAGCAGTGCGTTTACAAGCGTTCCGCTTTTGACCGTTTCGGCGGGGTGTACAGTCATACCGCGCGCCTTGTTGACAACAACAATATCTGCATCTTCGTACAAAATATTAAGCGGCAAATTTTCAGGCAAATATTCAGTTTCGACAGTTTCAATTTCAGCGATTGAAATAATTTCGCCGCCGCTAAGTTTGAAACTCGGCTTAACAATTTTTTTATCGACTGTAATTTTACCATCTGAAATAATTTTTTGAATATGTGAACGCGACCAATCAGGAAATTTGTCATTCAAAAAAATATCAAGGCGCAAATTTTTTTTATCAACTTGAAAATCCATAATCCATAATCCCTAATCCTTAGCCCCTAATCCTTATTTTCCATATTGAACGCCACAAAATAAATTACCACGCACATTCCAAAAACTATTGCAACATCGGCAATGTTGAAAATGGGCCAAATTCTGAAGTCAAGAAAATCTACAACGTAACCTGTTTGAAATCTGTCAATTAAATTTGAAGTGGAGCCGCTAACCAAATTTATAACGCCGAATTTTAAAAGCCTGTCATTTTTTTTGATACGCGGGTAAAAATACGCCGTTGCCAGCAAAAGTACCGCGCCCGTGCACAAAAAAAATACCCGTTGATTCGGCAAAATTCCAAATGCCGCGCCGGGATTTAAAACGTATGTGAAATGGAAAAAATTGTCTACAATTGGGATTGATTCGCCGAGTGTCATAGAATCCATAACGCGGATTTTTAAATATTGGTCAAGCGCAATAATTCCAACGAAGAGGGATTTTTCCCAATTTATTATAATTATCGCAAAAAATAATTCTATGACGAGCAGAACTTTTTTAAGGATTTTAATTGTTGACTTCAAAATTTTCCACTCCTCACAAAATTTTTGCGGCTAATTTTTTTTGACGGGTTTATATAAAGCTGTTTCATCTTTTACTTCAGCTGATTTTTCGGGCGGTACTTCTTTTTCGACTTTAGATTTTTTTGTTTCAGATTTTACAGTTTCGACTTTTTCGGCGGGCTCGGCAGATTGAATATTTTTTACGGCTTGAATTGCAGAATTTTTTAACGTTTCAATTTCCATAGGCGTAGGGATTGAGGTTAAAAGTTGGTTGACAACGGCTAATTCGGATTCAAGAGCCGCGCGCATTTTTACAAGGAAAGAATTTTTTTCGCGTACGAGCTTATCATATTCTGAAACAATGGTGGTAAGTTTAAAAATAGTTTCGTCAACGTGGCGTTTGGCGTCGAGTTGTGCTTGAACGCGGATATTTTGCGCTTCACGGATTGTATTTTCGTGTACAGTTTGCGCTTCATTGGCGGCGTTTTCACGAATTTCTTTAGCGTTTTTGCGTGCCGCGTTCAAAACGTCTTCAGCGGTTTTTTGTGCAACAATCAAAGTATCCTGTAAATTTTGTTCAAGCCCTTTGTAATGGGTAATTTCTTTATCATTTGCGCCGACGCGTTCCTTGAGTTTTTCATTTTCGCGCAGGAGTTTTTCATAATCTGCAACGATCCTATCTAAAAATTCGTCAACTTCATTTTCGTTGTAACCTCGAAAACCTTTTTTAAACTCACGATTTTGAATATCTAATGGTGTAAGCACCTATTTAGCCTCCCGTTAAAAAAATCTTTTGAGTAAAACGCGGATTCTTGAGTTATATATAAACTGAATTACAACAGTAATTGAAATATCAGCCCGTCATCGGTTTTTAGTTGTGAGTACGAATTGAGGAAGAGTGGGTAAACGCGGCTCATACTTTAAATTTTTGTAACCTTTGACGTGAAAAACCCTGACGGGCGAAAGATTTTCTTTGGTACTTTCTTTATAAAAAGAAAGTACATTTAAAAGATAAAAAACTTTAAAAAAATCTTTTGAGTAAAACGCTAATTCGCCCTTTCTTGGTTTGCCCGCGAATTTCGGCGACTTCGAGTCTGCCACGCCCGCGCATACTTAAAATATCGCCCTTTTTGATTGACTGCGCGGCACTTTTCAAAGTTTGCCAATTCAGCTTAACTTTTTCGGCGGCAATTTCATCAGCCATTTTACTGCGCGACATACCGAAACCGGCGGCGGCGATTGAATCTGCGCGAAGAGATGCAACTGTAGCAGAAATTTCTTTAACGCGCTCTTCTTTTGGCTCAATGTTTAAAAGTTCGTCCAAAGTTGTTTCAACGCCGCTATCGCCAATTCTTTTTAAATTTGCAATGAAATAATCTGCCATTTTTTTATCGACGATAATTTTTGCAAATTCTTTTGTGGCAATAATATCGCCGACAACTTCACGGCTTACGCCCAAACTTAAAATCGAGCCCAAAACGTCACGATGACTAAGGCGGGCAAATTCGCCGTTCCATTCGGCTTTAATGACGGCAATTTCAAAGACCGGCGTCCCTTCAAAATCTATATGACAAAAAGCGGCGCGTTGTCTTTCCGCGCCGATAAATCCGCCGGCAAATTCTACATTCAAATCGCCGAGACTGTTTGCGATTGTGTTTGCCATTTCCTGTTCAAACGGCGTTAAAAAACCGCTAAGTTTGTACTTTCGATTTTTTTTAGCTTGTTCGGCGAAATCCACGAGCTTAACTGCCATATTTTCGCCTTCAGTACCTTTGTAGTACCGAATAATTTTTTCGTGCGAGTCTTGCAAATTTTCGCCTCCAAAACTTTAAATTTATTTTTCTTCAGCATTTTCAATTTCAATATTATCGGGCGTAAAAAGAAAAACCTTTTGCCCGACTTGTTCCATTTTGCCCTCAAAGGCGTAAACTTTGCCGTGAACAAAATCTAAAATCTGATGAATATTTTCTTCTGCGGTGTCGTCAAAACTTACAACGACGGGGATTTTATCTAAGAGACAATCTACAATTTTTTCAGCGTCTTTAAGATTTTTTGGTTTAATCATTGAAATTTCAATTTCTCTGACTTGATTATGTTTGCTGTTCCAATTTCCAAAAAAATTTTTAAATATGTGACTCATCCAAAAAACGCCTCCTCCAATTTATATCTACCACGTCCTTTTAGTTTCGTTGGTAGATTCAACAGTAATATTATCCGGCGCAAAAATAAAAACTTTTTGACTGACTTGCTTAAATTTACCTTCAATGGCGTAAGTTGTGCCGCTGATAAAATCCATAACGCGCTTCATTTCTTCTTCGGAAGTTTCTTCAAAATTCACGATAACAGGAATTTTATCACGCAAACAATTTGAAATAATTTGTGCATCGTCAATATTTTTCGGCTTGATAGTTTTAATTTCAGATTTCTTGTAGTTGAAGTCGCCGGCAACTTCAGCATTTTGGTTTTCGTTATTCTCGTTAATGGTAGTTCCGCCTCCAACTTTTTAATCTATGAAAGTCATTCCGGGTTTTTTGTCTTCTTCAGACGAGGAAACAGTAACATTTTTCGGCGCGCAGATAAAAACCTTTTGGCTTACTTGCTTTACTTTGCCGTCAATGGCGTAAGCTGTACCGTAAATAAAGTCGATAACTCGCGTTGCAATATTTACATCGGTTTCCTCGAAGTTTACGATAACCGGAATATCGTCGCGCAGACAATTTGCCACGACTTGTGCATCGTTAAAATCTTTCGGCTTAATCGTTGTGATTTTAGATTGAACGTAGGGATTGTCAAGACGCGGCGACGAACTGTCTTTAGCAGACGCAGCAGAATTAAAGCTTAAAACGTTTTGCGCGGGCGATGGTTGTTGCTCTTCCGAACTTGGAGCTTGCGGGTTTTCGTTATCTGGCTTGTCGATTTTTCTCTCCTCCTCTTCGCCGGAAAATCCTAATGTGCGGCTTATTCTGTCAATTATATCCATTACGTGGAATCCCCCCATTTAATAATTTCTTTCGCCAAATATTGCAGTGCCTATGCGCACCATATTTGCTCCTTCTTCAATCGCAATTTTATAATCGTGAGTCATGCCCATCGACAGAAAATCAAAGTTTTGCCGCGCCTTGCCAACTTCAACGAAAATTTCATACATGCGACTAAAGAGCGGTCTACAATTTTCAACCTCAGAATAATTCGGGGCGATTAGCATAAATCCGCGAAGACGAAGATTTTGCAGCGCGTCCACAGCCTCAATCAGAGTTTGTAAGTTTTCTTCGTAAACGCCAAATTTTGAGTCTTCCTTTGCCAAATTAACTTGAATCAGCACGTCTTGAATTTTTCCAATAGAAAAAGCCGCCTTGTCAATCGCCGCCGCCAAGTTTTCGCTGTCTACAGAGTGAATCAAATCAAAAAGTCGGACTGCCGCTTTTGCCTTGTTCGTTTGAAGGTGTCCTATCAAATGACGGGTTACTTCTCGATTAAGACTTTTAAATTTTTCTGCCGCTTCTTGTATACGATTTTCTCCGATATTTAAAACTCCCGCGTCAATCGCCTGTTGCATCATTTCTACGCCATGATTTTTCGTAACGGCTATTAAAGTTACTGGGGGATTATCTTTTATTTTACGTTTACCGCGTGAAAGTTCAATCTCATTTGCAACTGCTTTTAAATTTTCGACAACACTAACCAAAAACCCTCGCCTCCACAAATATATTAAACTTTTTAGCGGTGTTAGTCAATCAGTAATTTTTCATTTTTATTGTATATTTAATAAAAATTTTACAAAAAGATATTCTGTAATTAGATGCCCGCGCTTTGCACGGGTCCGGGTAACGTTGGAGCGTGCGAGGTGGCGGAAGCCCTACTCCGAGCGTACAGTAAACTTAGTGCCCTGCGCGGGCACGCGTTTTCTTTGGTACTTTCTTTGAGGCTTGGTCAAAGAAAGTACATTTAAAAATTTATTTTTTTATCCAGCCGAATTCTTCAAAACTTTGTCTGTAATCGATACGCTCATAAAAATCTTTCATGGTGTTAGCCGTGTGGAAAATTGGAACTCTTTCAAGCGCGTAAAAATTACTCCCCATATCGACATCGCCATATTTAATCGTGAACGCGCCCTTGTAACCGACCGCCTTTGCAATTCCGGCAATGTGCAAATTATAAGTGCCCGTAGGATACGCCAAAAATTCAACAGGGTGTCCGAGATTTTCTTCAAGGATTTGTTTTGAGTTTAAAAGTTCACTGCGTATTTCATCGTCCGGCAATTCTTCAAGTTTGTAATGATTCAGCGTGTGACTTTCAAAGGTTATACCGCCGTTTTCCATTTCTTGCATTTCTTCCCACGTTAAATAGTTGTTGTACTTGCCGACGAACGCAGGAATTACAAAAATTGTGGCGCGCATCCCGTAATACTGCAAAATTGGAAAAGCATTCGTGTAATTATCCGCGTAGCCGTCATCAAAAGTTATCAACACGGGCTTTTTTGGAAGTTCAAGCTCGCCCGTCAAGCCGCTGTAAAGTTCGTCCGGCGTAATTGTTACGTAGCCGTGCGAATACAGATAATTCATTTGCGCTTCAAAATCTGCTATTGGAACTGCAAGCGAATGATGGGCATTTTGAACTTGATGATAATTCAGTACCAAAATTTTCGGACCGGCTGAAATTTCCTGTACATTTTGGGCGAAAATTTTTCCTGCCGCCAATAAAATTAAAATCGTAACTGCCAAAATTTTTTTCATTAAATTAATCCTTTGGACGGTTGCCGGTTTTTCCCGTGAATTTGTGATAGTTGCCGCCCTTGCGCCTGTTCATAAGTTCAGCAAATAAATCTTCCGGCTTAATCCCGTGATACGCCAAAAGTACAAGGCAATGATACCAGAGGTCGCCCATTTCATAAAGAATTTCAGGGTTTTCGCCGTTTTTGGAGGCAATGATAGTTTCAACCGCCTCTTCGCCGACTTTCTTTAAAATTTTATCCTGCCCCGCGCCGAAAAGGTAATTTGTGTAGGAACCTTCGACAGGGTGGCGTTGCCTGTCTTTTATCACTTCATAAAGTTCATACAAAACAAGTTCCAAATTTTCTTCCTGCGGCTGTTCGACAACTGCCGGCAAATTATTATTTTCGTCAAGCCTGCGCCCGCTGAAACAAGAATAAGTTCCGGTGTGGCAAGCTACGCCCGTTTGATGAACTTTTATTAAAAGCGTGTCGCCGTCGCAGTCATAGTACAACGCCTTGACGCGCTGGACGTTGCCGCTTGTTTCGCCCTTTTTCCAAAGCGTTTGACGACTGCGGCTGTAAAAGTGAGTGTAGCCGGTTTCAATCGTTTTATTAAGTGATTCTTCATTCATATAGGCAAGCATTAAAACCTGTCCGCTTTCTTCCTGAATAATCGCCGGTACAAGCCCGCGTTCGTCAAATTTTATTTTGCTGATGTCAATTTTCATTTTTAAACCTCCCAATCCAATTTCATAATGTATTCTGAATTATTTTCTGAAAAAATTTTAAATTTCATTTTTTTGTAAAGGTTGACTGCGCCAAAATTTTCTTTTTGCACGGCTAACGAAACTTGCCGGAAATTTTCTGCTTTAAGTTTTGCAACAAGCGTTTGAATTAAAGCGGTTGCCACGCCTGCGCGACGAAAAGATTCTTGTACAGATAACGCAATGGACGGCGTTTCGTCGTCAATATGTCCGTAGTCATTCATGAGCCGCGACCAAATTGCGCCAATGTTATTATCTTCAAATGTGGCGGCGTAGGCAAAATCTGCGCGCCCTTCACCGAAATTTTTTATGTACACTTGAAGTTCAGGCGTTTGTAAAATTTTACGCGGCGGCGGTTGCGTGCCTTCAGGTACAAAAATTGCCCTGTATAAATAATCTTCCAATTCCGGGTATTCGGACGGTTGCATTTTGTGAATTTCAAAGTACATAAATTTTTCCCTCAAGCCAATTCAAAAAATCGTCATAGGTTACAGAATTATCTGCAACGCCCAAAACTATTTCAATTAATTCTTTGTCGTTGCAATTTAATTTGTAGTTATTAATTTTCAAAAAATTTTCCATTGCAAATGCGCCAATTCTTTTATTGCCGTCAAGGAAAGGATGATTTTTTATGAGCCCGTAACAAAGTCGCGCGGCTTTTTCAATCAATGAGGGATATAAATCTTGCCCGCCAAAAGTTTGAAATGGTGTTTCAATGGCAGATTCAAATAAATTTTCATCACGTACGCCGTGAATTCCGCCAAATTTCTGAATTAAAATTTTTTGAAGCAACAGAATTTGATTTTTAGTAAGACGAATCATTGAGCAAGCACCTTATAAACTTCAGCGCGTTCATTCATAATTTCATTTGCAATTTTCAATAATTCTTCGTCGCTGATAGTTTCGTATCCAATTTTTTCACGTGCAAGATTTAATAAAAATTCTGTAACGCCAATTTTATTTTTTGCCGCGTATTCGCTGATAAAATTATATTCGGCGTCAGTCATTTCAATTTCGACAGTCATTTTAATCACCTCGTACTTTCAGATTATAAATTTTTTCGACTTTAAATGCAACTTGATAAAATTATTTGCAAATATCGCCGTTTCAATGTAGAATAGGAAAAGTTTTTTAGAAGGGGGATTTTTATGTTAAAATTCTTGCCGCTGATTTTGGCAATTTTTTTATCCCTGTCCAACTTTCAAATTTTCGACGGCAATAAAAATCTTGAAACTAAAAATCTTTTGCCGGAGGCGATTGAAAATAAAAATCCTCGCAACCATTTAACGCAGGATAATAATAACCGCCACGAAGTTACAGCAAAAGTTTTAGCCGTAAGTGAAGCCGCGCCAAAAAGTATCACAATCAATCATACAGACGAAAATAACGCCGTTGAAACGCCGCCCGCCGAACTCGAAGAAAAAGTTTACCGCTTGACGTGGAATATTATCCCCTATGCCGTCAAGTACAAAATTTCTTACGACGATAAAATTTTTGTTTCTTACACCAACGGCATTGAAATTCCCGCAAAAAATCTAAACGACGAAATTATTATTACCGCGCTGAACTTTGATAATCACATTGTCGATAATGATATTGTTGTAAATTCAATCGAAGAAAACCCGCCGTACCCGCTGACAACAACCGAATTTGACAAAATGAAATTGCCGCCGGTGTACTTGGTTTATTCGTGGATTCCTACGATTAACGCCGACCACTACGAAATACAACTTTTCAGGAACGGCGAACTTTTCAGAGACTACGTAACAGATTTTCACCCTAAAGACGATAATTTTGATTTTTATGATGAAGAGGCTATTCTTGAGGAAGGAAAATATTTTTGGCGAATCAGAGGAATTGCGGCAAGCGGCGAAGTCTTAACCGAATGGTCGGAGCAAAATTCCGGCAACAGTTTTACAGTTGAAAGACCCGCGCGATTTTGTGCATTGGGCGACAGCATAACGCACGGCGGCGGTTCCATTTCTGTACCGCCTTCAACCGTCGTTTATAATTGGCAAAATTATTGCAACGTGCCGGTAAAAAATCTCGGCAAGAGCGGCGATACTACAGAAAAAATGTTGGAACGTTTTGAAAGTGACGTTTTGGCGTTCAGCCCTGAAGTTTTATTTATAATGGCGGGCGTCAATGATTATCGCAGTGATATTTTGGGCTGGGATTCTGTAGTAAATTTGACGGCAATTCGTGACAAGTGCGAAGAGCACGGGATTAAGCCGGTTTTCATTACGCCGACGCCGGTTAATCCTGAATTAATTAAAAAAGTTAAATTCGTCAATTCGCCGCCCTATGATTGGCAGGAACAGCGCAAATATATTTGTGATTGGATTAGGCGGCAGGAAAATTTCATTGATATTGAAACTGCGCTTTCTGATGAAAAAGGTTTTCTTCGCGCAGATTTGGCGTTGGACGGCTTGCACCCTGATGCCGCCGGTAAAGAAATTATCGGGCACGCTGTCGAAAATTGGCTTACAAATTACCTGGACAGCTTAGGAAATTTGGGCAAAAGTTAATTAAAAAATTTTTGGAGGGAATAAAATGGCAAAGGCTTTAATCGTTATCGATATGCAAAACGATTTTGTAACAGGTACGCTCGGCACGAAAGAGGCTCAAGAAATGTTACCGCGCCTTGTTGCAAAACTTGAGGAAAATATTGACAAAAAATCTGTTGACGTTATTTTTACACAGGACACGCACAAAGAAGATTATCTTCAAACGCAGGAAGGAAAATTTTTGCCGGTTGTTCACTGCATTAAAGGGACTGAAGGCTGGGAAATTGTTTCTGAACTTCAAAAATTTATTCCTGCCGCCAAAATTGTTATCGAGAAAAAATCTTTCGGCTCCACGCGCTTACCTTCACTTTTAAAACCATATGAAGAAGTTGAATTTGTCGGCGTTTGTACTGATATTTGCGTAATTTCAAACGCGCTGTTACTTAAGGCTTTTTACCCCGAACAACTTGTTTCAGTTGACGCGGCTTGTTGCGCCGGAACTTCCCCTGACGCTCATCAAAAGGCGTTGGACGTTATGAAAAATTGTCAATGTAAAATCTACAACGCGGAAGGTTGATTCTATGGCAAGTATACGCAGAAAACTTTTCAAAAAATTAAATCCAAAACCGAAAAAACCTGAAAAGCCGCCGGAAAAAATCGGCAAAGATTATCTGTTGATAGCAATTTTATCATTGACAACAATTTTCATGGTATTCGGCTGGGAAAGTTTCGACAATACTAACCGCGCCTTGTATGTGGCGTTGATAATTTCATTAGCTTCAACTTATTCCCGCCGCCACTTGTGCAAAAATGAAATGCAAGAAACGTGGTTTGAAAGAATCAGTTTTGTTTCAATGATCGCGGCGATAGTTTTGTTTGTAATGGAAATTTACGGTAAATTCTTTGCTTGAAACTTGGGAGGTAAATTGATTGAGAAAAAACAACAACTTTATCTTGTTGATAGCCGCAATTTGGATGATATGTGCCGTGCTTGAATCTGCAATTTTAGGTCGCGCCGTTGATATGTCATTGGCAATTTCATTTTTAGCGGAATATATCCAACGCCAATTTACAGTTACTTCAACGCAGAAAATGCGGCTATTGAGTATCAGAAATTTTTCATTGGCAGCGGCGGGTGTCTTTTTAATTTTGAGAATTTATTTTTTATTCATAGTTTGAAATTTCTTTAGCCGTTAATCGCCTTGCGTTTCATTATGTAATTCCAGATTGTTACAATTACCGTTGCGCAGAGTTTAGCCGCCATGTAATGTATCAAAACTATTTCTACAAAAAACCACATACAAATTTGATTTAAGCCGAGACCAACGATACTTGACCCAATAAAAATCGTTGCCTGTTTCGGCGTTTGTTTTTTTGCGTTTTTAAATACGTACTTCACGCAAAGCCAATAATTAAAAATTACTGACACCGTGAAAGAAATTCCCGCCGAATACAAATAATGCACGCCAAAAAAATCTGTCAACCCGTACAATACCGCACAATCTGCAATCAACGACAGCCCGCCGACAATGCAGAATCTTATAATTTCCAAAAATCTTGCGTTCGTCAAAAATTTTTCCTCCAAAGTTTTTAAAAAATGATACAACGCTAAAGTTTGAAAATCAAGGCAGGATAATTTTTAGGAATTGCGAATTTAAAAGCGGGTGATTTAATGATAGCGATAATAGATTACGGCGTTGGTAATTTATACAGCGTCGAAAAGGCGTTAAAGTTTGTCGGCGGTGAAGTGAAAGTTACTTCAAGCGCGGCAGATTTAAAAAGTGCAGATAAATTAGTTTTGCCGGGCGTAGGAGCTTTTGGCGATTGTATGAAAAATCTTGAGGCAACCGGTTTAATTCCAACAATCCTTGAACAAGTTTTAATGCACAAGCCGCTGTTGGGAATTTGTGTCGGCTTGCAAATTTTGTTTGAAAAAAGTGAAGAATCGCCGAACGTCAAGGGGCTTGGAGTTTTCAAGGGCGAAGTCAAAAAAATTCGCGCGGACGGTTTAAAAATTCCGCACATGGGATGGAACTCTATACAAATTGGCAGAAAAGATAATCTTGTAAAATACGGCGCGTCAAAACTTTTGGCGGGACTTGAGGGTAAAAATTATTTTTATTTTGTGCACAGTTATCACGCCGTGCCTTCAAATGAAAATCTTGTAACGGCAACCACGAATTACGGCGAAAACGTAACGGCGGCAGTTGAACTTGGAAATATTTTTGCTACTCAATTTCATCCGGAAAAATCCGGCGACGTCGGCTTGAAAGTTTTAAAAAATTTTATAGAAATGTAATTTAAGGGTTAAGGGTTAAGGGTTAAGGGCTAAGGGCTAAGGAAAAATCCCCTAGTCCTTAATCCATAATCCTTAGTCCTTATAAAAAAGGAGTGTTGGAAATGTTAATTTTACCGGCGATTGATATTTTGGACGGCAACGCGGTACGCTTGACGCAGGGCGACTTTAACAAAGAATACAAATATTCACGTTATCCTGAAGAAACCGCGCTTGAATGGCAAGAGGCAGGCGCAAAATTTCTGCACGTTGTAGATTTGGACGGCGCAAAGAAAGGCGCGTTATCAAACATTTTCACGATTAAAAGAATTATCGACAATATAAATATTCCAATAGAAGTCGGCGGCGGTATTCGCAAAATGAGCGATATTGAAAACTTGCTTGATATTGGAGTGGAGCGCGTCATAATCGGCAGTGCGGCGGTTGAAAATCCCGACTTTGTACAAGAGGCAGCAGATAATTTTGGCGAACAAGTTGTAATTGGAATTGACGCCCGCGACGGAATTGTGGCAGTTCACGGCTGGTGCGATTCCGGCGAAATGGACGCAAAGGAATTGGCGGCGCGTATCGGCGATATGGGAATTTCAACAATTATTTTTACAGATATTGCGCGGGACGGAATGTTAAAAGGAATTGATGCGGCGCAAGTTGCAGAAATTGCAGAGCACGCCGGAATTTCGGTTATAGCGTCGGGCGGCGTTACTTCCCTTGATGATATTCGCGCTTTAAAATCTAATGAAGGTTTTGGAATTATCGGCGCGGTTATCGGTAAGGCACTTTATGAAGGCGTCATTGATTTTTCTGAAGCTTTGAAAATTGCCGAAGAATAAGAGCTAAGGGCTAGGGAAATTTCCTTAATCCTTAGTCCTTAATCCTTAAAAAACGACCGCAGGGAGTTTTTTCCAATGTTGACAAAAAGAATAATCCCCTGCCTTGACGTGAAAAGCGGGCGGGTTGTAAAAGGTACAAATTTTGTAGGACTGCGCGACGCGGGCGATCCTGTCGAACTTGCAAAAAAATATGACGAAGAGCGCGCAGATGAATTAGTTTTTTTAGATATAACGGCGTCACATGAAGGGCGCGGTACAATGGTTGAAGTTGCCAAAAGTTGTGCGGCGCAAGTTTTTATACCGTTCACAGTTGGCGGCGGTATTCGTACGGTTGACGATATGCGCGTTATGTTGAAAGCCGGCGCAGATAAAATTTCTGTAAACAGTGCGGCGATTAAAAATCCTACTTTAATTTCTGAAGGCGCAAAAAAATTTGGCAGTCAATGTATAGTTTTGGCGGTTGACGCTAAAAGTTGCGGCGATGACAAATGGGAAGTTTTTATTAACGGCGGGCGCACTCCTACCGGCTTGGATTGTCTTGAATGGATAAAAAAAGGCGTGGCACTCGGCGCGGGCGAAATTCTTTTAACCAGTATGGACGCGGACGGCACGAAAGACGGTTATGACATTCCATTAACTCGCGCAGTTTCAGAGGCGGTAAATGTTCCCGTAATTGCAAGCGGCGGCGCGGGCGAATTTGAACATTTTCTGAAAGTTTTGATTGACGGCAAAGCAGATGCAGTTTTGGCGGCGTCGGTTTTTCATTACGGCAAATATACTATTCGACAAGTCAAAGAATATCTGAAAAAACACGGCGTGGAGGTTAGGTTTTAAATGACTTTTGAAATTAATTTTGATGAAAAAGAAGGACAACTTGTTCAAGATTATATGAAAGATAGGAATATGAATATTTCTGAAGTTGCAAGACAAGCAATTCTTGAAATGATTTTTAATGATGACGCGGATTTGGCGGCATATGAGCGCGCAATGGAAGAATATCGCAAAGACCCTACAACCTATACTCACGAAGAAGTAAAAAAAATGTTGGGATTAGCATGAGTAAATATCACGTCAATTTTACTAAAGATGCTCAAAAAATTATGAGCAAGTTGGACAATTCCGTAAGTAGCAGAATCACAAAATGGATTGATGAAAACTTGGAAGGTTGCGAAAATCCACGCTGGCGCGGTAAAGCTTTGCACGGAAATTTGAGTGGTAATTGGCGTTACCGCGTAGGCAGTTACAGGATTATTGCAAAAATTGAAGACGATAAAATTTTGATAACGGTTGTTGATGTTGACCACAGAAAACAAAATTACAGCAGGTGATAAATTAAATGAAAGCAAGTGAATTGTACGCGCCAACGCTTAGAGAATCTCCGGCAGAGGCGGAACTTTTGAGCCATAAATTAATGCTTCGCGCAGGTTTTATCAGAAAAGCGGCGGGCGGAATGTATACCTATTTGCCGCTGGCGTGGCGCACAATGAAAAAAATTATGCAAATAATTCGTGAAGAAATGGACGCTAAAGGCGGGCAAGAATTAATGATGCCTATAACTCAACCGGCGGAAATTTGGCAAGAATCCGGACGCTGGGCAGTCTACGGACCGGAAATGATGCGGTTAAAAGACAGACATGGCAGAGAATTTTGTTTGGGACCAACGCACGAAGAAATGATAACTACTTTGATTCGTGGCGAAGTGCGCTCTCATAAACAACTGCCGCTTTTACTTTATCAAATGCAAAATAAATATCGTGATGAAATTCGCCCGCGTTTCGGACTTATGCGCAGCCGCGAATTTGTCATGAAGGATTTATATTCTTTCGATAAAGATATTGACGGTATGAATATTTCGTACAAAAAAATGTATGACGCTTACACAAATATTTTCAATCGTTGCGGCTTGAAATTTCGCCCGGTTGAAGCTGACAACGGCGCAATAGGCGGCGGACATTCGCACGAATTTACAGTACTTGCACCGAGCGGCGAAAGTTCCATTGCTTATTGTGAAAAGTGCGACTACGCGGCAAGCGACGAAAAAGCCGAATTGAAAATTATTAAAGCTGAAGTCGAAGAATTAAAACCACTTGAAAAAGTTGCAACGCCGAATTGTCATACAATAGAAATGGTTAAAAATTTTCTCAATGTACCAATCGAAAAAACAATTAAAGCCGTTGCCTTTCAAGATGACGACGGCAGATTAATTTTGGCGTTTGTGCGCGGCGATCACGAAGTAAACGAAATTAAAGTTTTGAACGCGGTTGAGGGCGCACTTCATTTGCATATGGCTGAAGAATCCGCAATTACGGCTGTTGGCGGTTGCGCCGGTTTTATGAGTCCAATAGGCTTGAAAGATGGCGCGGTTATTGTTGTCGATTCAACAGTTATGGAAATGTACAACGCGGTTGCGGGCGCAAATGAAATTGACACGCACTTTATAAACGTCACGCCAAAAAGGGATTTCCCCGCTGAAAAAATTATTGTTACTGATATTAGAATGGTACAGGCGGGCGACCCTTGCCCTCATTGCGGCGCAGAATTAAAAATGACGCGCGGTATTGAAGTCGGGCAAGTTTTCACGCTCGGCAACAAGTACAGCAAGGCTTTAAATGCAACCTTCCTTGACGAAAACGGCAAAGAAACATATTTTGAAATGGGCTGTTACGGAATAGGCGTGGGGCGCACAATGGCGGCGGCGATTGAACAAAATAACGACGCGGACGGAATTATTTGGGCGCGGGCTATTGCGCCGTTTGAAGTTGTGGTTGTTCCCGTCAATGCGAAAGTTCCCGAACAGTTGGAATACGCAGAAAAAATTTACAGCGAATTGAAAAACGCGGGCGTTGACGTTTTACTTGACGACAGAAAGGAACGCGCCGGAGTCAAATTCAAAGACTGCGATTTAATTGGTTATCCTGTTCGCGTTACGGTTAGTCCAAAAACTCTGGAAAGTGATTTTGTAGAAATTAAAATTCGTAAAAACGGCGAAATTTTAGAAGTTGCTCGCGCAGTTTGTACAGATAAAATTTTGGAAATATTAAAGGATTGCTAACAGATGGTAGAAACTAAAGATTAGAAATTTTCCCTAATCCTTAGTCCTTAACCCCTAATCCTTAAAAATCGACGAAGGAGATTTTTTTATGAGAATGCCGGTAATTTTTTCGGGACACGGCGATCCAATGATAGCTTTGCGAAAAGATGAAGTTTCAACAACTTTTGAGGAAGTCGGCAAGCAATTTCTTTCAGTTTACGGCAAGCCGAAGGCAATTTTGGCAATTTCGGCGCACTGGTACACGCACGGAAATTTATTACAAAAAATGGAAAATCCGCCCAAAATTAATGATATGTTCGGCTTTCCAAAAGAATTGTACGAATTAAAATATCAAGTCAAAGGTTGCGCGGAACTTTCAGATAAAGTTGCAGAAATTTTGGGCGCGGCGGTTGAAATTGATAATGACTGGGGAATAGATCACGGCGTTTGGTCGGTTTTCGTGCATATGTTTCCGGCGGCTGATATTCCCGTTGTTGAACTTTCGGTAAACGTGGATATTTCGGCTGAAGAAATTTTTGAAATTGGTACAAAACTTTCAGATTTACGCGCTGAAGGTTATTTGATTTTCGGCAGCGGAAATATTGTTCATAACCTGCGCGAGGTCGATTGGGATAATTTCGGCGGCACTGAAAAAACTTTGCAATTCAATCAAGAAATTATTGACGCCGTAAAATCCAATAACATAAAAAAAATTCTTGACTACGAAAAAATCCCCAATGCAAGTTATGCAATTCCAACTGTTGAACATTTCCTGCCGCTGATTTATTGTTTGGGCGCGGCGGACGGCGATAGGGCAACAGTTTTCAACAATGTTTGCAATTTGGGCTCAATGGCAATGACAGGCTTTATCTTTGAAAGTTAATGACTTGGTAAATTTTTTAACCGTCGAAAATCGGCGGTTATTTTTTTGCGCCAAAAATTCCTTTGCAAGAATTAAATTTCAGTGTAAAATATAAAAAAATTTGCGGAGGTTTTTGACGTGATTAAATTAATTTTTTCAGATATGGACGGCACACTTTTAACCAGTGAAAATAAATTGCCCGTCGGCTTTGATGAAACAATGGCTGAACTCAAAAAGCGCGGCGTAATTTTTTGCCCGGCAAGCGGCAGGCAATATTTTTCGTTGCTGAAAACTTTTTCAAAGTACGTGGACGAATTTTTATTTTTGGCAGAAAACGGGACGCTCGTAATGCACAGGGAAATTGAAATTTTTTCAAGCCCCATTGACAGAAACGCGGTTGACAGAATTTTGGAAGTCACCGAGCCGCTGAAAAATATTTTGCGCGTATGGTGCGGCAAGAAAGATGCTTACATTCGCCGCGAGCAAGACACGCCGGAAAATCAAGCCGAATTGAACAAATATTACACTCATAACGCCGTTGTTGATAATTTTGCAGAAATTGACGATACGCCAATTAAAGTTGCAATGTTTGACGTTACGGCGCACGCCAAAGAAAATATTTATGAGCATCTCGGCGAATTTTATGAATCGTTGCAAGTTGTTTTGAGTTCAGATTATTGGGTTGACTTGATGTCAAAAGGGATTAACAAGGGCGAAGCCGTCCGAAATGTACAAAGAATTTTGAATGTTAAGCCTGAAGAATGCGCGGCGTTCGGCGATTACATGAATGATTATGAAATGATTCAAGCTGTAGGGTACGGCTTTGCAATGGCAAACGCCCACCCTGATTTGAAAAAAATTGCAAAGTTTGAAACTGCAAGCAATGACGAATACGGCGTTATTGTCGGTATTCAAAAATTAATGAACGAAGGCTTGATTTAAGGACTAGGGGCTAAAGACTAAGGACTAGGGAAATTTTCCTTAGCCTTTAATCCTTAATCCTTAGCCCTTAAAATTTCGACGAAGGAGAAATTTTCCAATGGTTACGGCAATATTTCCGGCGGCGGGCGCAAGTCGAAGAATGGGCGCGGGTACAAACAAAATTTTTCTGGAATTGGACGGCGAATCAGTTTTAGTTCGTACGCTGAAAACTTTTTCACAATCTGCGCGAGTAAATTTTTTAATCGTGGTAACAAACGAAATTGAAATCGTAACAGAAATGTTAAACGGCACGCCGGATTTAAAACCGTTCAAAGTTACGGCGGGCGGCAGTGAACGCCAATATTCCATTGCAAACGGCTTGAAACTTTTACCGCCTGAAACTGAAATAGTTTTGGTACACGACGCGGCGCGCCCTTTAGTAAATCTTGAAACGATTGAAAAGGTTATCGACGCGGCAGAAAAATTCGGTGGCGCAATAGCGGCTGTTCCGGAAAAAAATACAATTAAAATAATTGACTCTGAAGGATTCGTAAAATCTACACCGCCTCGCGCAGATTTAGTAGCCGTGCAAACGCCTCAAGGTTTTAAAAAAGAAATTTTATTGCACGCCTATGAACAAGCCGCCAAAGATAATTTTCTTGGTACGGATGATGCAAGCTTAGTTGAAAGAATTGGCGGCAAAGTTAAAATCGTTACAAGCAGCTACAAAAATATAAAAATTACTACGCCTGAAGATATTCAAATTGCAGAAAGTTTTTTGAGGAGCGAAAAATTATGACGCGCTTTGGTATTGGCTATGACGTGCATAAACTTGTACCTGACAGAAAATTAATTTTGGGCAATGTTGAAATTGAACATACGCTGGGGCTTGCCGGTCATTCTGATGCAGATGTTTTGATACACGCAATTATTGACGCACTTTTGGGCGCGGCGGCTCTCGGTGATATTGGACAACATTTCCCCGACAATGACGCCAAATATAAAAATATTGACAGCGGGATTTTACTTTCTGAAGTTTGCAAGTTGATTCGTGAAAAAAATTATTCAATCGTCAATGTTGATTCAATAATTGTCGCGCAGAAACCGAAACTTGCTCCGCACATTTTAAATATTCGATGTAGACTTTCAGAAATTATGCAAGTTGAAATTGACTCAGTAAGCGTGAAGGCAAAGACTGAAGAAGGACTCGGCTTTACCGGCACTGAACAAGGTATCGCCGCTTATGCTGTTGCCGCCATTGAAAGGTAGAATTTTTAATGAAATTTTTTGCGCGCCTTAGAAAAGATATTCGCGTTATTTTTGAAAGAGACCCCGCCGCCAAAAGTACACTCGAAGTAATTTTATGTTATTCGGGCTTGCACGCAATTTGGCTGCACAGAATTTCGCACGCCCTTTTTAAGCGCGGCTGGATAGTTTCTGCGCGACTTGTTTCAAATTTTTGCAGATTTTTAACCGGAATTGAAATACACCCCGGCGCAACAATCGGCGACGGGCTTTTTATTGATCACGGCACCGGAATTGTTATTGGCGAAACTGCGGAAATTGGCAGGAATGTTACACTTTATCAGGGCGTAACTTTGGGCGGCACCGGCAAGGAAAAAGGCAAGCGTCATCCTACCATTGGAAATAACGTTGTAATTGCAACGGGCGCAAAAGTTTTGGGCTCTTTCAAAGTTGGAGATCATGCAAAAATCGGCGCGGGCTCGGTTGTTTTAAAGGAAGTCCCGCCTTATGCAACGGTTGTTGGAATACCGGGACGCGTTGTAGTTTTGCACGGCGTAAGAGTTCATAACGAGGAAGAATTTAAAAAGGCGTGGCTTGAACATTGCAAAAAGCGCGGCTTGAATGTTGACGACCCAAAAATTTACAGCGAAATTTGCGACGAAATTGACGTTGATTTATGTCATAATGAATTGCCCGACCCTGAACGCGAAATGATTGAAATTGCACTGCGTCAAATTCAACGGCTTGAAGAAAGAGTTCAGCAGTTGGAAATAGAATTATCGGCGGCAAAGGCTGAAATTTCTGTTGAATCCAGAAGAACTTCCGCACTTGAAGTTATGGTTGAAACGCCGGATGTTGACTTGAAAAAAAATAGCTGCAAATTGAATATTTAATAACAAAAAAAGACTAAGGGAAAAATCCCCTAGTCCTTAGCCCTTAATCCCTAGTCCTTAATCAATGACGATAGGATTTAAATTTTCATCCTTCATAAATTTGGCAATTTTTTTGACGCCGTTCATTAAATCTAAATAATGTTCCTGCGTCAAGGATTGTGAGCCGTCAGAAAGTGCCTTTGCAGGGTTCGGGTGTACTTCCATCATTAAGCCGTCCGCGCCCGCCGCAATAGCCGCAAAAGCCATTGGTTTAATCATTCGCCATTTGCCCGTACCGTGCGAAGGGTCAACGATTATTGGCAAATGTGATAAATGTTTGACGGCGGCAACCGCGCTTAAATCTAAAGTGTTGCGCGTGTAAGTTTCGTAAGTTCTTATTCCGCGTTCGCACAAAATAACGTTGGGATTGTCATTCATAATATATTCGGCGGCGTTAAGCCATTCGTCGATTGTTGCGGCAAGCCCGCGTTTCAACATTACGGGTTTTCCGCACTTGCCGACTTCCTTGAGCAAGCCGAAATTTTGCATATTGCGCGCGCCAATTTGTAAAATGTCAGAATACTCGGCAACCGGTGCAATTCCTTCAACCGTTGTAACTTCAGTGATAACTTTTAAGCCGGTACGTTCCCGCGCCTCTGCAAGATATTTCAAGCCTTCAACTTCGAGCCCTTGAAAAGAATAGGGCGAAGTACGCGGCTTGTACGCGCCGCCGCGCAGAAATTGTGCGCCGCCCGCTTTTACAATATCAGCCGCTGCAAAAAGTTGTTCACGTGATTCAACCGCACAAGGTCCCGCCATTATCGCCGGTTCATCGCCGCCGATTTTTACGCCGCCAACGTCAATAACCGTATTTTGCGGATGAAATTCACGGCTTGCAAGTTTGTAACTTTTGGAAATTGCGACGCTGTTTTCAACGCCGGGCAGTGCGTCAATCGCCACTGATACCAATTTTGTTTTATCGCCAATGACGCCAATAATTTTTTGTTGCGCGCCCTCCATAATTTTTGCCTGAAGTCCGGCGGCTTCAACTACCCGCGTAACTTCGACAATGTTTTCAAGCGTTGCCTCCGGGCGCATTATAATTACCATAAAAAATTTCCCCCATCAATTCTATAACACAAATTAAAAATCAACGGGCGAATTATAACACTTTTCAAGCCCTATGTAAATTGAAATTTTTTTAGAGTTGCCGCTAATCAAAACAATATCTTCGCCGTCACTGAAAACGACGGTTTTTTCTGCGCTGTCAAAATTTTTGTCACGAACTCTGTAATTGCAGTTTAAAATTTCATCAACGTTTGTTGAATCAATCTCAAATTTTTGTGCAAAATTAAAATGCCCGCACGCTGTTTTTTCCGGCAAGGTAAAGCGCGTCAAGGTTAAATTTTCGCCGCTTAAAATTTTCACGTCAAGATTATTTAAACCTGCGCGAACTTCCATTAAAATTTTGCCGAGATTATTTTCCCCTGCGCCTGTTTCATTGTCGACGCCCCAAAATGTATCGTGCCAATAATTGCCCTCGAAAATTTCGGCGTTGCCGGTTGCCAAAAGTTTTTCCGCAAGTTCAGGATTTTGAATAAATTTAGCAAAAACAATATCCCGCATAAAAGCAACTTTGACGGCGTCCCAATCTGCACGAATAGGAATTTTACGCGCCCGCCGTTTAGATTTTCTGGGATTGTAATTCAGAAATTCCAATTTGTTATCAAGCTTTGCCGCCTTTTGCGCTTGATACGCCGCCTCCGAACTGCCGTAAAAATATTCGTATCGAACAGGTGCTTCATAAAAATTGCTTAGAAATTCGTATTCGCCGCTGAATTTCCTAATTTCCATAAAAATCCCCTAAACTTTCAGCACAGGAAAAATTCCCAAATTTTTAAGCCAAATACTTTTGCGGCGGACGGCTTCAACCGATTCAAAAAGCAACCGCCTAAAGTTATCAACTTCCAAATCAAAAAAGAAAATGTACTTGCCTAATTCGGTACGCGCGGGGCGTGATTCAATTCTTACCATATTAATATTTCGCCGCGCAAATTCGCCCAAAACTTCATACAACGCGCCGGGCTTGGAGCCGTCAATTTGACAGATTATTAAATTTTTATCGCCGTGCATTTGATAAACGTTGAAATTTTCAGGGCGGCGGCGCACTTCCAAAAATCTTGTACGATTAGCGGAATTATCTTGAATTTCTTTTGCCAAAATTTTTAAGCCGTTCAAAGTGCCGGCGCGTTCACTGCAAATTGCCGCGTAACCTTCAGTAATTTCAGATTGTGCAACCATTTCAGCCGCTCGCGCAGTACTTGCAACGGGGTTTATTTCGGCAGTTGGAAAATTTTTCTGAAGATAATTTCTGCATTGTGAAATTGGTTGAGCGTGCGAAAAAATTTTTTTGACGGTTGAAAGTTTGACGCCTTCCCGCGCCATTAAATGATTGTGCACAGGGTAAATCAATTCCCGCGTAACGATGAAAGAATCACTGTGCGCCAAAGTGTCCAGCGTGATATTTATTGAGCCTTCAAGCGAATTTTCAACCGGTACAAATGCCGCGTCAACTTTGCCCTCTTCGACGGCGTTTAACGCTTCAAAAATTTCTTTGAATATGACAAGTTCAAATTTTTTAGTCAAATGTTCATTGAGCTTGTCAGCCGCCGCCTCTGAATGAGTGCCGCGCGGTCCCAAAATTCCCATTCGTTCCATAACAATTAATTCTCCACGCAATAAAAATTTTTATTTTTAAGCACAGCTTATTTCGCCCGCTGTGAAAAAATCCCTGCAAAAAATTTTTATGTTGGAAAGGTGGGATTCTGTTCATAAAAATTTTTTAAAAGCTGTACAAACTTCAAAACAAGTTCATTTCGATTATCTGAATGAGTGCAAACGACGCAGGAAATATTTTCTTCGCAGTCAAAAGGCGTCCACGCAAATTCGCCGTTATGGTCGTTCAAAAATCCCGGCGCGAGGCAAATTCCCTTGTGCGCGGCAATATTGGTAAGGGTAGTTTCTCTGTCGTTGCTGTTAAAGTGTTCAATTTTAAAATTTTGTATGATACGGTTTTGAACTGCGCGAAGTTCCGGTTGAGAGCCGCCGCCGACCATTAAAACGCGCCCCTGTAAATCTTCAGGCGAAATTTTATCTTTTTGGGCAAGCGGATCATTTTTTTCAGTGATTAAATAAATTTTACTTTTGAAGAGTCGATGAATTTTAATATTGGGCGTATGTTTCATATCCTGTTCACGCGCAAAAATAATATCCAATTCGCCGCGCAAAAATTTTTCATAGTGTTCAAGTTGTACAAATTCCGGCGTAATTGAAACTCCGCTGTATGTACTTTCAAAAATTTCTATGGCTTGAGGCAAAAAATAAATTGCCGAGCGCATCGGCAAGCCAATAGAAATATTTTTTTGATAACGGCGGCTGAAATTTTGCCCCTGTTCAATCGCAAATTTTAATTCGTCACGAACATTTTTTAGTGCCTTGCAAAATTGTTCGCCTGCAGGCGTCAACGTTGCGCCCTTGCCGGAACGATAAAAAATTTTAAAGCCTACTTCATCTTCAATACTTTTTATTTGGTAAGTCAAACTTGGTTGAGTTATAAAAAGATTTTCTGCCGCACGATTAAAATTACAAGTTTTCACCAATTCCAAAATATAATCAATCTGTTTGAAGTTCATATTACTGCCACCAATAAAAAAAATTTATTGAATTCAGTATATTACAATTAGACTTTCAATTCAAACAAAACTAATATTAAATTATAAAAAAATTCGATAGAGAGAGATGAAAATGAATAAAAATTTTTTGAAAAAGGCACTGGCAGCGGCTATTTTATCGACAAGTTTAATTATGCCGTTCAATGTTGACGCGGCAAAAAATAAACCTATTGTAATTGCGGAGCAGGGCAGTTTTGCAGTTGGCGGAAAAACAATTAAACACGCAGGAACTTTTTCACAGGATAATTTTTTATCGCCGGAAGGTCAATCTGTTTACACAGTAAATTTAACAAAAAATAATCCTTTTTAAATTGAAAATTGACCTGTTCGCTCCTCTGTGATAAAATCTTAATTGGTAAATTAAAGAATCACTCGGAAACGGACAAGCCAATTTAGGCTTTTATTATAAGCGTTTCTGAGTGTACTGTCAAACACAGAGGAGACGATTTATAATGAAAGACACAAGATTCGTTGCAGTTTTGCTTGCGTTATTGAAAACTCAAATGACGACGGCTTACGAAATTAGTGTTATTGAAGAATGTCAAATTTTGCTCGCCGAAGAATGGCGCGACGTTAAAGGCTATGAAGGACTTTACCAAGTTAGCAATTTAGGCAGAGCAAGAAGTTTTCATAATCAATACGGACGAGTTATTAAGCCTGTGCTTACACAAAAGGGATACCTTCAAGTTACTTTGTCCAAAAATGGGAAATCACGTACTCGCCCATTACATATACTCGTAGCACAAGCATTTATTCCCAATCCCTTGAACAAGCCACAAGTTAATCACATGGACGGAAACCCTTTAAATAACAGATTTGATAATCTTGAATGGGCTACTTCAAAAGAAAATATTCAACACGCTTATAAAACAGGATTAGCTAAATCCGGCGCGAATCACAAAAATGCAAAACTTACTGAATATCAAGTAAAAGAAATTCGCCGCGACTATATTAAAGGCGATCCTCAATATGGCGCAATGGCTTTTGCAGAAAAATTTAATGTAAACGTTGGCGTTATATGGGGCGTCATTTATCACAAGACTTACAAAAATGTTAAAGACGATAAACAAACTGAAGGAGATGATAAAAATAATGAATGTATTTGAAAATCTGCGCGAAGGCAAGCACTATCACATTTTAGACGAAGATTATCAACGCGAAGTACACGGCGAAATTGACAGATGCCGTCATTTGTGCCACTTGATAAATTCGACAGACCCGCTTGAAAAAGAAAAAATTTTGCAACTTGAAAAGGAACTTTTTAACGGTAACTTGCCGGAAAATACCTTTTTGACGCCGCCGGTTCAAATTGATTGTGCTTGCCGCGTTTTTCTCGGTAAAAATGTTTTCGCCAATCACGGTTTAACGGTTATGTCAGTTGGAACAATCACGGTTGAAGACGGCGTAATGTTCGGTCCTGAAGTCGGGCTTTTCACGGTAAATCACGAGCCGCAAAATATCCGCGTAATTATGACCAAAGAAATTTTGATAAAGAAAAATGCTTGGATAGGCGCAAGAGTGAATATTTTGCCCGGCGTGATTATTGGCGAAAATGCAATTATCGGTACAGGCTCAATCGTTACAAAAGATATTCCTGATAACGCGGTTGCAGTCGGCAACCCTGCGCGAGTTGTAAAGATGATAGATTAAATTTTTGGAGAGCTTGAAATGAAAGTTTTACTTGTAAACGGCAGCCCGCACAAAAACGGCTGTACTAATCGCGCCCTTGAGGAAGTTGCAAAAACTTTCGCCGAAGAAAACATTGAAACAGAAATTTTTTGGATCGGTGCAAAAGTTAGCGGTTGTATGGCGTGTTTCAAGTGCATTGAAACGGGCAAATGTGTTTTGAATGATGTTGTAAATGAATTTCGGCAAAAAGCTTATACGTCAGCCGGATTTGTTTTCGGTTCACCGACACATTACGGCGGTATGAGCGGCAATTTGGTTGGATTTATGGACAGGCTTTTCTTTTCGGAATTTCAAGGTAACGCAAATAAAGCGTTTTACCTTAAACCGGCGGCGGCGGTCGTTGCGGCGCGTCGCGCAGGTTCTACCGGCGTTTTTGAACAACTTTTAAAATATTTCACTGTTCAAGAAATGCCCGTAATTTCTACAAGATATTGGAATAACGTTTTCGGTATGGACGCGGCGGAAGTCGAACAAGACGAAGAAGGCTTATATAATATGCGCGTATTGGCGCGGAATATGGCTTACTTTTTGAAATGCAAAGACGCCGCCGAAAAATCAGGGGTAAAATTGCCGCAATTTGAAACGCCGAAGTTTACAAACTTTGTGCGTAGAGAAAACGGCTCACGATAAATTTTAAAGGAGCGATTTTAAATGCAGTATGTAAAATTTGGAAACACGGGAACGGACGTTTCAAGAATTTTCATTTGTCCATAAATGCATTTGACCCACCGTCTAATTCGTGTTAGAATCTGCTTGTTGAAGAACAAACTAACACGCAAGGGCGATGAGTCTTCTGAATTATATTCGCCAATGCGTAAATTGTCAATTACGTTGGAGGCGATTATATGACAGATTATGAAAGAAAACGTTATGAATACTACAAATTGGTTTATGCAGAATTTATTAAAGTTTATCCTTTTGAAATTGAAGATTTAGACGGCGAAATTTGGAAATGCACAAATTATTATCCCGAAGACTATCAAATTAGCACGTTTGGAAGAATCAAAAGTTTCAAAAATGGCAAGTGTAAAATTCTTAAACCCTATATTGATAAAGATGGTTATTTGTTGGTAGATTTGTGCCAAAATTCTAAAGTAAAAAAATGTAAAGTTCATCGCCTTGTTGCCAAAGCATTTATTCCTAATCCTCTAAACTTGCCGGAAATTAATCATAAATCCGGAAATAAATTTGATAACTATTTTGAAAATCTTGAATGGTGCACTTCATTGGAAAATAATCGACACGCTTATAACACAGGATTAAATAAATCCGGCGAAGAACATTTTAACTCTAAACTTACTAATGAACAGGCTGATTGGTGTCGTCGTCATTATATCCCGCGTCATCCGGAATTTGGAGCGGCTGCATTGGCTAGAAAATTTAAAATTAGTCATATGTGTATGTTAAAAGTAGTTACAGGAAAAACTTACACTAATATATAAGTCGTCGGTACAACTTCAGTAAAACACATTGAAGAGGCAGTTTCCGCACTCGATATTAAACTTGACGATGAAACTATTAAAAAATTGGAAGCTCCTTACATACCGCACATTAAAACCGGCGCGTTTTGATTTTTAATTTTGCCGTTTAAAATTTCTAAAAAATTTCCTTGACAGAAAGTAACTCCCGTATTCTATAATTTCACTGTAGATTTAATTTAAACTTTTAAGGAGGTTAATTTTAATGGCAGAAATTATTCAAGCACCGGTTATCGGCAGCAAAAATGTTACCGGCACAAACTATCAGGGAACGGCGGCGAAAGTTTATTTTTCAAAAAAGATTGACGCCGAAACTTTAATCAAACTTTACCAAAAGATTAATGAAAATATCTATGGCAAAGTTGCAATTAAACTCCATACCGGCGAAAAGAACGGTCCGAACATTTTGCCGCGCGATATGGTAAAAGCTTTTCAGGCGCAAGTTCCAAATTCAAAAATCGTAGAATGTAACACGCTTTATCACGGTGACAGATTCACTACCGAAGGACACCGTGAAACTTTAAAAGTAAACGGCTGGACTTTCTGCGACGTTGATATTATGGACGAAGACGAAAAAACCGTAAGTTTTCCCGTACGCAACGGTTTTCATCTGAAAGAAGTTGCAATGGGCGCACATTTGGCAGATTATGATTCACTGATTGTTTTGACGCACTTTAAAGGACACGCAATGGGCGGATTCGGCGGCTCAATGAAAAATATTGCGATAGGCTGTGCAAGCGGACATTTAGGAAAGGCACAAGTTCACGGCGTAGATCCTCAAAATGTTCCGGAAAATTATCTTGTTTGGCCAATGAAAGAATATTTTATGGAGCTTATGTGTGACAGTGCAAACGCAACCTGCAACCATTTCGGCAAGCACATTGTCTTTTTGAATGTGATGCGCCGAATTTCTGTTGACTGTGACTGCGCGGGCGTTACGGCGGCTGAACCTACAATGGCTGATATTGGTATTGCTGTTTCAACTGATATTTTGGCAGTGGATCAATTTTGCGCAGATATGATTTACGCCGCGCACGACAGCCACGATATGAAAGAACGTATTGAAACTCGCGCAGGTCTCCGCCAACTCTCCGCAATGGCTGAAGCAAAACTCGGCAACCCGCAATATGAAGTAATTGAAATTGATTAAGTTGACTAAAAAATTTTTTGCAGCAGTTGCCGCCGTTGTAATTTTTGCGGCGGGACTGCTTTTTTTTGAGTCAATTTCGGCGGAGGAAAAAATTTCAATGACGGACGAACAACAGCTGAAAAATTTATATAACGAAATGTGGCAAGCACTTTTGACAAAAGATATTTCGACGCTGGAAAAAATTCACGCTGACGAATTTATTTTAACTCATATGACGGGAATGCAACAAACTAAAAAAGAATATCTGCGTTGCGTTCGTGACGGCGATTTAAATTATTTTTCGTCAACGCCTGAAAATATTTTTGTCGATGTCAACGCGGGAAAATTAATTGGTCAGTCTAAAGTTGAGGCGGCGGTTTTCGGCGGCGGTAAACATACTTGGCGGTTGCAACTCGCCTTTGACGTTGAAAAAATTTCCGGCAGTTGGATTTTAATTCGTGGTAAAGCGTCAACTTATTAAGGAGGTTTTCAAATGAAAGAAGTTGTTGTATTAATTGGCAGCGGCAGTATCGGGCAGGCAATAGCGCGGCGCGTCGGCGCAGGTAAACACGTTGTACTCGGCGATTTAAAAATTGAGGCGGCAAACGCGGCGGCTGAAATTTTGGAAAACGCGGGCTTTGAAACTTCGACGGTTGCAGTTGACATTTCAAGCCGTGAATCGATTTTAAATTTGGTTGAACACGCGCAAAAATTCGGCGCGGTAAAAAATTTGATTAACGCGGCGGGCGTTTCGCCTTCACAAGCTCCCGTTTCTGCGATTTTGAAAGTTGACTTGTACGGAACGGCAGTTTTGCTTGAAGAATTCGGCAAAATTATTTCAGACGGCGGCAGTGGAATTATAATTTCTTCACAAAGCGGACACAGACTCGGCGCACTTTCTGAAGAACAAAATACCGCGCTTGCAACTTCACCAACTGAAAAACTTTTGGAACTTGATTTTATAAAAGAAATTACTGACACTTTGAAGGCTTACCAATATTCTAAGCGTTGTAATGTTTTGCGCGTCATGTACGAGGCTACACGTTGGGGAAAACGCGGCGCAACCGTCAATTCAATCAGTCCCGGAATAATTATTACGCCGCTTGCTGCTGACGAGTTGAAAGGTCCACGCGGCGAAGGTTATCGCAATATGTTAAAAGCATCGCCCGCCGGTCGCGCAGGTACACCGGACGAAGTTGGAGATTTGGCAGAATTTTTAATGAGCAGTCGCGGCAGATTTATAAGCGGCGCAGATTTTCTGATTGACGGCGGCACTACTGCAAGTTATTGGTACGGCGATTTACAATATTTGAAAAAAACTCATTGAGGCGATGAAATGAATAACATTGAACGCAACAAAAAAAATATCGAACGTTTCAAAAATTGTATTAATACTTGCGATAAAAAACTTGCTGAAGAATTGATTGACGCTAAAGCGGAATTTGCAAGCTTAATTTCGGATGAAAAACTTTACGGCGGCGCGGGTTATCTTTCGGTTGTTGAATTTATGCGCAAAAGTTTTTCAGATATTCATTGGGAAATTGTTGATACGGCGGTTGAAGATGATAAAGTTGCCGTAAGTTGGATTTGTTCCGGCACGCACGACGGTGATTTTATGAATTTTCCGGCAAGCGGCAAAAAATTTTCTTTCAGCTGTATGAATTTTTACTATTTCAATGAAGACGGCAAAATTATTAATGACGTAGCCGCGCAGGGTATGATGGGGCTTTTCCAATCTTTGGGATTGATGAAATAAATTTTGGAGGTTTTAAAAATGACATTGGAAGAAATGCAGGCAAAAATGGAAATTCAAGAATTGGTCGGGAAGTTTTCAAATTTGGAAATTAACGTACCGGCGCAAATGGCACTTTTTACTAAAGATACTCGCGTTAAAGTTTTTATGGGCGAAACATTGGCGTTTGATATTCACGGCGTCGAAGAGTTGGAAAAAATTTTCAGCCAATTTACGGCGGCTGTGCGTCGTTCTCATCATATGAACGGGCAACACGTCATTAAAGTTGACGGCGATAAAGCAGAGGGAGTTTTGTACTGCCGCGCCGCGCTCGTTACTGAAGAAAACGGCAAAGAATTTATCAGCGACAATTTCATTTGGTACGAAGACAAATATGCAAAAGTTGACGGCAAATGGTTAATCGCCGCGCGCACTTCTCATTTTATCATCAGCGATAAACATGTTTTGGGAGCGTAAATTTTTATGGCGAAAATTTTAATTGCGTACTATTCCCGCAAAGGGCAAAATTACGTCAACGGCAGTATAAAAAATCTTTCAAAGGGCAATACCGAAATTGTTGCAGAATTTATTCAAAAGGCGGTCGGCGGCGAACTTTTCGAGATTGATACCGTTAAAAAATATCCCGTCGATTACACCGAATGTACCAACGTTGCAAAAGATGAACTCCGCCAAAAAGCGCGTCCCGAACTCAAAAATTATCTGCCGAGTATTGACGAATACGACACAATTTTTTTGGGCTACCCTTGCTGGTGGGGCGCACCGCCAATGGCTGTTGCTACTTTCCTTGAAAAATATAATTTCGGCGGCAAAAAAATTATTCCGTTCTCAACGCACGAGGGCAGCGGCTTAGGCGGCAGTATCGGTTTTATAAAAAAAATTGTATCGGCGGCTGAAGTTTTGAGCGGGCTTGCAATTCACGGCGCGGAGGCTAAAAATTCTGAAGCTGAAGTTTCTGCTTGGGCGAAAAAAAATATTTGAGTTTTAATTTGAAAGTTTTTGCAAATTTTTTGGCAGGAACTTTCTTTTTTTGTAGGAGGAATTTTTCAGATGAAGATTTCAAAAATTATTGCGGCGGGCATTTTGGGCGCGTCGATTTTTTTTACAAATACGAGTTTTGCCGCGCAACCTTCACAAGCTGAATCTGAATCAATTTTGAAGGAACTTTCAAGAATTGGCGGCGCAATTCAACCAATAGGCGAAACTAACGACACTTACTCAAAATATTTCACGGGGCAAAGTTACATTTCCAATCTTTCAAAAGATAAAAATTTGCCGGTTTACAACGTAACTTTTGCTCACGGCGCACATACTTTTTGGCACATTCACCATAAATCTTGCCAAGTTTTAATTGCGGCGGCAGGGCGCGGCTATTATCAAATTTGGGGCGAAGAACCGCATGAACTTTTACCAGGACAAACTGCCACAATTCCGGCGGGCGTCAAGCATTGGCACGGCGCGGCTCCCAATTCCGGTTTTCAACATATCGCCTTAATGCAACAAGTCAAGGGCGTTACTACAGAATGGCTTGAAGAAGTCGACGATTCGGAATTTCAAAAACTTAAATAAAAAAAGCTTGCACGGCAGTAACTGCCGATATTTATAATACCGTCAAAAAATTTTACGAAGGAGCAATTTTAAATGAAAAAATTTTTGGCAACTTTGACGGCGGCAAGTTTAATTTGCGGTACAGCGTTTGCAATGAAACCTGTTACAATCGTAAATCAAGGCAGTTTTATGGCGGGCGGTACAATCGCTTCTGAAGACGGCAAAACTTTGCACGGCGACCACGCTTATGTTTTTTATCAAATTCCCAAAAAATATTCCTAACAAAACTTTACCTCATCAAACCTTCGTGTTAGAATTTGATTGTCAAAGTAAACTTAACACGCTAAGGCGATAAGGTGTTTATATTTTAGTTGCCAAAGCGTTGTTTGTCAAACACGTTGGAGGCGATTAAAAATGACAGAAAATGAGCGTATCAAACGCAATGCACGTTATGAGGATTACAAATTGGCGTATGCAGCATTGATGTTGTGCTATCCTTTCGGTGAGGAAAATTTAAGCGGCGAAGAATGGAAAAAAATTGAATTTGGTAACGGACGTTATGAAATCAGTAATTATGGAAGAGTGCGGAGTTTTTTTGCGGAGAAATAAAGATTTTAAAGCCCGCGCTTGAAAAGTGTGGCTATCTTCGTATTCAGTTGTACTATAACGGTAATTACAAAAATTACAAAATTCATCGTTTAGTTGCTAAAGCTTTTATTCCTAATCCTGAAAATAAACCGACCGTAAATCATATTGACGGTTACAAAATGAATAATTGTATCAATAATCTTGAATGGACTACCTATTCCGAAAACAGTCAACATGCTTTAAAAATTGGTCTGATAAAATACGGAGAAGAAAATAGTAATGCTAAACTCACTAATGAAGAAGCTGTGTGGTGTCGTCGTGTTCATATTTTTGGCGATAAAGAATTTGGTACAGCTTCATTGGCGAAGAAATTTAACGTTGATTTCAGAACAATGTTAGACATAATTTTAGGCAAAACTTATAAAAACGTTGAAACTAAAGTGAATTTGAAAAATTCATTAAATCAAGGGGATTGACGAAATGAAAAAATTTTTGAAAGTTGCAGTATGTTTATCGGCGGCAGGATTTTTATTTGCGGGAAGTCCGGCAGAAAAAAATTATTTGCCTCAAGTTTCGGCGGCGTATCAAGGCGAAATGGTAGCCGCGCCGAATATTGCAGTTGTTCAAACGCGGGCGGGCAAATTGCAAGGTTACATTCATAAAGGTATTTACAATTACAAAGGCGTTCAATATGCACAGGCTGAAAGATTTATGCCGCCGCGTCCCGTCGATTCTTGGAGCGGAATTAAAACGGCTATGACTTACGGCAAGGTTGCGCCTCAACTTACTGATGAAAAAAATGATATTTTCCCGCCACATTGGTATTTGCCGCACTGGGAGCCGCGCAATTATCCGCAAAGTGAAGACTGCCAAAATTTGAACATTTGGACGCCGAATATTAACGACGGCAAGAAACGCCCTGTAATGGTGTGGTTGCACGGCGGCGGCTTTTTTATGGGTTCGGCACAAGTTGAGGATGTTTACGACGGCGAAAATTTGGCAAGAAAAGGCGATGTTGTAGTTGTTTCGATAAATCACAGATTAAATTCCCTCGGCTTTTTGGATTTGTCGGCTTACGGCGAAAAATATAAATCTTCAGCCAATAACGGCGTACTTGATATAGTTGCCGCGCTTGAGTGGATTCACGATAACATTTCCAATTTCGGCGGCGATAAAAATAATGTAACTTTGTTTAGACAATCCGGCGGCGGCTCAAAAATTTTGGCTTTAACTGCAATGCCGGCAGCGAAAGGTTTATTTCACAAGGCGATAAATCAAAGCGACGCGGTTGAGTTAATTGGAATGAGTTTGCAAACTCAAGACACTTCGCGCAGAGTTGCAGAATTGACTTTGCAAAATTTAAATCTTACAGCCGCTGAAGTTTACAAACTTGAAACAATTCCCTATGAACAACTTTCAGCCGCTGCAAACGCCGCCTATCTTCAAGCCGCAAAAGAATTTGGCGCAGAAAAAGTTTATCAAGGCGATAACGGCTGGTCTCCAATAATCGACGGCGTGAACGTTGTACAAAATCCCGTTGTTGACGGTTTTTCAGAAAATGTAAATAATGTTCCGCTTTTAATCGGCACGGCTTTTAGCGAATGGACAACGATTGACCAATGGGCAACTATGGCAACTTCTCAAACTGACAATAAAAATAATTGGAGCGATTCACAAGTTGAACAAAAACTGCGCGAAAAATACGGCGCAAATGCAGAGGCTGTCAAGGCGGCGTTCAAAGAGGCGTACCCTGATAAAACTTTGGCAAATGCACTTTACCCTGATGTTTGGATGAGGACACGCGCTTTAAAAACTGCAAGAATAAAATCAGATCAAGCCGCGCCGGTTTATAACTACGTCTTCACATGGGAAACTCCCGTGATGGGCGGCTTTGCAATGGCGTACCACTGCGCGGAAATTCCTTTTGTATTTAACAACATTGAACTTTCGGCGGAGGCAACGGGCGCAACCAAAGAGGCTTACAAACTTGCAGATACAATTTCTCAAGCGTGGATAAACTTTGCAAGGACGGGCAACCCAAATGCAAAAGGTTTACCGAAATGGACGCCCTTTACCCGTGAAAGCGGCGCAACAATGATTTTGGATAATAAATCTGTATTGCGCTATCATCACGACGAAAAATTAATGAAAATTTTTGAACCGGATTATGAATGATGAAAATTTTAATTTTAATGTTGGCGGCGATAATTTTTGGCGGCTGTCAAAATGCAGAATCGGGGAGCGTCGAAGAAATGAAAAATTTTACGCAGGATACAAAAGTTATTGACGTTATCAATTATAAAAATTTTGGAAGTTACGGACGCTTGATTTTCCCTGCGAATATCGACATTGACACAAACGCCCCTTTGAAAAATCTTGAAAACGTTTTACTGTGGTACAGTAATGTTAATCCTCAAAAAACCGTTGAAATTGTAAATTATTTCAAGGAAAAGGCTGACGCGGGCGAAAAAATTTTCTACGATATTTACACTGACGCCGAAAAAAAATCTGACCCGCGCAAAAGAAATACCGGCTTGTTTTTCTTTAAAGGCAAGCCAAATGAAAAATTTGCAATTTGTAACGCGGGCGGCGGCTTTTACTACGTCGGCGCAATGCATGACAGTTTCCCGCACGCGCCGGAACTTTCAAAACGCGGCTACAACGTCTTTGCACTGATTTATCGCCCCAATGCTCAAACTGCTTGTGAAGATTTGGCGCGCGCAATTTCTTTTATTCACGAACACGCGGCAGAATTGCAAGTTGACACAAAAAATTATTCGTTATGGGGCGGAAGTGCAGGCGCAAGAATGGCGGCGTGGCTCGGCAGTTTAGGTACTGAATATTTCGGCGAAAAAAAATCCCCGCGCCCTGCCGCTGTGATTATGCAGTACACGGGACTTTCTGAAGTTTACGGCAACGAGCCGCCAACTTATAACTGCGTCGGTACAAGTGACGGAATTGCAAATTGGCGGACTATGCAACGGCGAATTAAAAAAATTCTTGCGAACGGTACGCCCGCCGAAATTGAAATTTTTGAAGGTTTACCGCACGGCTTCGGACTTGGTGAAGGTACGGTTGCTGAAGGCTGGATTAACCGCGCTGTAAATTTTTGGCAAAGACAGATTTAAATTTCACGCCGAATTAAATTACTTTTGTATTCAACTTTGCCGCTCAAAACTTCGTCATAAAAATTTTGTTTCCGGTCAATATAATCTATTGCCGCCTGCAAATTTTTAATTCTGTCGCGCAGGGCGGCTTGTTTTTTTTCAAGCATAATTTTTCGAGCGGGAATTGACTTTGTACCTTCAAGGCACATTGCAAGATATTCTTTCATTTCGGCGATACTCATTTCACAATTTTTTAGGCACTGCAAACTTTTTATCCAGTTCAAATTATAATCGTCAAAAACCCTGTAATTGTTTTTATCTCGCTTAACATCGGGGATTAAACCTTCATTGCAATAAAATTTCAGTGTCTCATAACTTAAGCCGGTTAAATTGCAAATTTCTTTCATCGTGTACATAAAAATTTCACCTCAAAAAAATTTCTTGCACGGTAGCAACTGTCGGCTGTTATAATAACACACAAAAAAAATTTAGCAAAGGGGAATTTTCAAATGGATATCTCGCGCAGAGATTTATTTAAAATGGCTGGCGTGGCGGCGGCAACGGCGGCTCTTGGCACTCTTGAACAAAAAGCAGAGGCGGCAAGTTCAATCAAAATTTCTCATGCACCGGTTGTAGCTTGCAAAAATGTTACCGGCACAAATTACAGCGGCTCGGCAGCTAAAGTCTACTTCACAAAAAAAATTGACGCCGCCAATTTGATTAAACTTTACAAAATGGTTAATGACAACATTTTTGGTAAAGTCGGAATTAAATTGCATACCGGCGAGAAAAACGGTCCGAACATTTTGCCGCGTGATATGGTACGCCAATTTCAGGCGCAAGTTCCCAATTCAAACATTATTGAAACAAATACAATGTATCTTGGAGACCGCTATACAACCGAAGGACACAAGGAAACTTTGCGCGTCAACGGCTGGAATTTCTGCCCTGTCGATATTATGGATGAAGAGGGCGGCTCCGAATTTCCAATTATCGGCGGCAAACATTTACAAAGTATTATTCTCGGAAAAAATCTGCGCAATTATGATTCAGTAATTGTTTTGACGCACTTTAAAGGACACTCAATGGGCGGTTTCGGCGGCAGTTTGAAAAATATTGCTATTGGAATGGCAAGCGGGCAAATGGGCAAGCGTCAAGTTCACGGCTACACCACCGGTACAAATATGCCGCCACAGGGCGAAGATTGGGCGCACAATATGCCGGTACAAGATGAATTTATGGAACTTATGGCAGACAGCGGCAAGGCTACTTGTGATCATTTCGGCAAGCACATTGTATTTTTGAATGTTATGCGCAGAATGAGCGTTGACTGCGACTGCGCCGGTACAGGGGCGGCTGAACCTACAATGAAAGATATTGGAATGTGCGCCTCAACTGATATTTTGGCAATAGATCAAGCGTGTTGCGATTTTGTTTACAGTGCGAATGACAGCAAAGACCTGCGCGAGCGTATCGAATCAAGGCACGGCTTGCACCAACTTACCGCAATGAGAAATATTGGCTTAGGCAATTCTCAATATGAATTAATTTCCATTGACTAAAGAATTTTGATTTAAAACGCCCTGAACGGCTCATTTGGGCGTCAAAATATTTTTTAGGTATATTTATATAAAAATACTGGAAACGCCGCTCACAGGGCACGTCAGACGCCTTAAAATCGATTTTATTTTTGTTGTACCGCGTTTTACAAATTGCGCGGTATTTTTTTGCAAAAAAAAAACGGGCGAAATTTCCGCCCCAAAAAATTTTCAGATTCAATAATTTGTCTGCGCTTTTATGAAAGTTCCTTTTTCCAATTCGGTAAACGCCTCAATTATTTCTTGTTTAGTGTTCATAACGATTGGACCGAGCCACGCCACGTTTTCTAATTCATAAACAAAATTTCAATCGGCGAATTTTCCGCCTCAAAAAATTTTCAGATTTAATAATTTGTCTGCGCTTTTATGAAAGTTCCTTTTTCCAATTCGGTAAACGCTTCAATTATTTCTTGTTTAGTGTTCATAACGATTGGACCGAGCCACGCCACATTTTCAGATAATTTAATTGAATCCATAAACAAAATTTCAATCGGCGAATTTTCCGCCTCAATCGTTACAGTATCGCCATTGCCCAATTTTGCGGCAGTTTTGGCGGCAACTTTTTTACCTGAAACAATAGCCGCGCCTTCAAGCGTGAAAACCATTACCGAGCGTTCATCGCCCGCACAATCTAAAGAAATTTTTGCTCCCGCGTCAAGATGAATGTCATAATAATTCAGCGGTAAATATTTTCCTTCAAAGCCATGATAATTTTTATAATCGCCGGTAAGCAGTCGAAGTTTGCCGCCTTCAAACGGAATTTCCTGAATTTCTGAATTTAAAATCCCGTGATAAAAAGGCGCGGCTGTCAATTTATCTTTCGCCGGAAGATTTAACCAAAGTTGCACGCCCAACATTCTTTCCGCAGGTTGCGGCATTTCTGAATGAAACGCGCCGGAGCCCGCCGTCAACCATTGCGCCTCGCCGTCGTGAATCGTTGCCTTTGTACCAAGATGATCTTCATGCACCATTACGCCTTTAGAAATGAACGTTACCGTTTCAATCCCCCTGCGCGGATGCATTGGAAAACCTTTGATATAATCTTCAGGATTTTTGGAGTCGAAGGCGTCAAGCATTAAAAACGGATTGAAGTCTTGAACTGTTTCATTGCCCAAAACTCTAACCAAATTTACGCCGTCGCCGTCTTGCGTGCGATAACCTTTCACTTCAGTTATAACTTTTCTTTCCATTTTAAAACCTCCAATTTTTTCTCTAATTAGATATGTAACTTTAAAAAAATTTACCTTAAGTCAAACTTTTTGAGAAGCCGCGCCAACTGCTTTTTTTCCCGTTCATTCCAAACTGAAAGTTCATTTTGAATCATTGCCATATTTTTTGGAAAAACTTCAGCGATTATTTCCTTTCCTGCTTCAGTCAATGCCAAAATGCTCCGTCTTTTATCGGTAGGGTCTTCCTTGCGAAAAATATAACCAAGTTTTTCAAGATTTTTTACCACAACGGGAATTGTTCCGTCACTGCTCAAAATTGCGTCTTTCACTTCCCCGACCGTCAATTCGCCCTTACTTTGCAACGCCTCAAGTACAGCAAATTGACTTTGAGTAAGCCCGTGTTTTGCGCAAATGCTCATTGTTTTTCTGTCGATAACATTTACAATTCTGTAAAGATAAATCAATAAAAATGAATCTGTCAAGTTTCCTCCCTCCTTTTGACGGGATTATATATCTAGTTAGATTTATTGTCAAATCATTGTGAATATTTAAAATGACGATAAAAATTTTTCAAAAGAAATAAATTTCTGGCAGGGCTAATTTGTTTTACTTTTTAAACGCCGCGTGTTATAATCGACGCGGTATTTTTATTTTGAGAGGAGAATTTTGAAAGCTTATGGCTAAAAAAATGAAGACGATGGACGGCAACGCGGCGGCGGCGGATATTTCCTACGCATTTACGGAGGTTGCCGCAATTTACCCTATAACTCCATCATCGCCAATGGCTGAAAATGTTGACGAAATGGCGGCGAAAGGCACTAAAAATATTTTTGGGCAAAAAGTCCGCTTAATTGAATTACAATCTGAAGGCGGCGCGGCGGGCGCAGTTCACGGCTCCTTGCAAGCCGGCGCACTTACTACAACTTACACGGCGTCTCAAGGCTTTTTGCTTATGATTCCTAACTTATACAAAATCGCCGGCGAATGTTTGCCCGGCGTTTTCCACGTATCGGCGCGCGCACTTGCAACTTCAACTTTAAATATTTTTGGAGATCATCAAGACGTTATGGCGGCGCGTCAAGCCGGTTGTGCAATGTTGGCAGAAGCAAGCGTTCAAGAAGTTATGGATTTATCCGCAGTTGCACATTTGGCGGCGATTAAGGGCAGATTGCCTTTTATCAATTTCTTTGACGGCTTCCGCACTTCCCATGAAATTCAGAAAATCGAAACTATCGACTACAAAGACCTTGAAAAAATTGTTGACTACGACGCAATTAATAATTTCCGCCGTAATGCTTTAAATCCTGATCATCCGGTTATCAGAGGCACGGCTACAAATTCGGACGTTTATTTCCAAATGCGCGAAACTATCAATAATAATTATGATAAACTTCCCGAAATTGTAGAAAATGCAATGGCTGATATTTCAAAAATTACCGGCAGGGAACACCATATTTTCGATTATTACGGCGCGGCTGACGCTGACAGAATTATTATTGCTATTGGTTCAGTTTGTCAAACTATGCAAGAGGCGGTTGAATATCTCAACAAAAACGGCGAAAAAGTCGGTATGATTAATGTTCACTTGTACCGCCCGTTCAGCGTTAAACATTTCCTTAGCGCAATTCCAAAAACTGTTAAGAAAATCGCTGTACTTGACAGAACAAAAGAATCAGGTTCAACCGGCGAGCCGCTTTACTTGGACGTTCGCGCAGCTTTTTATGACGCTGATATTAATCCCGTGATTGTCGGCGGACGTTACGGCTTGGGCGGCAAAGATACAACGCCCGACCAAATTCTTTCCGTTTTCCACGAACTCAAAAAAGATAAACCTTTGAACAGTTTCACGATTGGAATTGTTGACGACGTTTCAAATAAATCTTTAGAAAATGCACATTCTGATATTGACTTGACGCCGGAAGGTACAACCGCTTGCAAATTCTGGGGACTCGGTTCAGATGGTACAGTTGGTGCGAATAAATCTGCAATTAAAATTATCGGCGATAACACAGACCTTTATGCACAAGCTTATTTTGCCTACGATTCAAAAAAATCCGGCGGTATTACAATGAGTCATTTGCGTTTCGGCAAGTTGCCTATAATTTCGCCGTATCTTATCACGCGCCCAAATTTTGTTTCTTGTTCACAAAAAAGCTACGTTCATCACTATAATTTAATCGCCGGTATGAAAAAAGGCGGCACTTTCTTACTTAATACTGATTGGAGCGACGAAAAACTCGGGCGTAAACTTCCTTCATATATGAAAAAATATATCGCTGAAAACGATATTCAAGTTTATACAGTCAACGCGGTAAAAATTGCCGGTGAACTCGGACTCGGCGGGCGTTTCAATATGGTTATGCAAGCGGCGTTTTTCAAGCTTGCAAACATTATACCGATTGAAGACGCGGTTAAATTTCTTAAAGACGCGGTAGAAAAATCTTACGGCAAAAAAGGTCCGCAGATTGTCGAAATGAACTGCAACGCTATTGATAAAGGTATTGAGGCTCTTCATAAAGTTGACATCAGCGGCTGGGATATTAACGCTAAGGGCGAACGTGAAAATACTTCAACTGAAGGACTTCCAAAATTTATCACTGAAATTCAAAATATTGTTAATCGTCAAGAGGGCGATTCTTTACCTGTCAGCACATTTGCCGCGCTTGAAGATGGTACTTTCCCTGTTGGCGGTTCAGCTTACGAAAAACGCGGCACGGCTATTAAAGTTCCTAAATGGGATCCTTCAAAGTGTATCGGCTGTAACCAATGCTCATTTGTTTGCCCGCACGCCGCAATACGCCCAATTTTAACTACGCCGGAAGAATTGAAAAACGCACCTGAAGGTATGCAGTCAATTCCTTCAAAAGTTTCTAAAGGCAATAACTTAACAATCGCAGTTTCAACTTATGACTGCTTAGGTTGCGGCAACTGCGCGCAAGTTTGCCCTAAACAGGCTCTTGAAATGGTAAACTTTGACAGCGATGCTAAAGACCGCCAAAAATATTTTGATTACGGCGTTGACGCTTCAAAAGTTGCGCCTAAAGTCAATCCAATGAAAAAATCTACCGTGCTTGGCAGTCAATTTGAAAAGCCGCTCTTTGAATTTAGCGGGGCTTGCGCAGGTTGCGGCGAAACTCCCTATGCTAAACTTTTAACTCAACTTTTCGGCGATAGAATGATGATCGCAAATGCTACAGGTTGTTCTTCAATTTGGGGCGCGTCTGCTCCGGCAATGCCTTACACCAAAAATGAAAAAGGACACGGTCCGGCTTGGGGCAATTCACTTTTTGAAGATAATGCCGAATACGGCTTGGGAATGTTTTTGGGCGTCAAGGCAATTCGTAAGGAATTGAAAAACCTTGTTGCACAGGCGATTGAAGAAAGTAAAGGCAGTCACGAATTACGCGCCGCGCTTGCAGATTGGAAAGAAAATATTAACGTCAGCGAAAATACCCGCGAACGCGCAGATAAATTAACTGAAATTTTGGCGGCTGAAAAGGGCGACGACGCACTTTTAAATAAGATTTACGATAACCGCGATTATTTTGTAAAGCGTTCACAGTGGATACTTGGCGGCGACGGCTGGGCTTATGATATTGGCTATGGCGGCTTAGATCACGTTTTGGCAAGCGGCGAAAATGTCAACGTCTTTGTTTTCGATACTGAAGTTTATTCAAATACCGGCGGGCAAGCGTCAAAGGCAACTCCGGCGGCGGCTATTGCACAATTTGCGGCAACCGGCAAAAAGACCAAGAAAAAAGACTTAGGCAAAATGGCTATGAGTTACGGCTATGTTTACGTCGCGCAGGTTTCAATGGGCGCGGATCAAAATCAACTGATGAAGGCGATAACTGAAGCTGAAGCGTATGACGGACCGTCTTTAATCATTGCCTACGCGCCTTGTATCAATCACGGTATCAGAAAAGGTATGGGCAACAGTCAACTTGAAGGCAAGCTTGCGGTTGCGTGCGGCTACTGGGCGAATTGGCGTTATAATCCTCAACTTGTCGGCAGCGGTAAAAATCCTTTCACGCTTGATTCAAAAGAACCGGACTTTTCAAAGTTCCAAGAATTTTTACAGGGTGAAGTTCGTTATTCTTCATTGAAACGCAATTTCCCTGACGCGGCAGAGGAACTTTTCAAAAAGACTCAAAAAGACGCTGAAGAAAGAATTAACGGTTATAAAATTCTTGCAGGTAAATAAGGGCTAAGGATTAGGGGCTAAGGGTTAAGGAAATTTCCCCTAATCCTTTTTTTTACGAAATAGGAGGCGTTCAAAATGGCGGAAAAAATGAATTTTACCCCCCCCCGCGATTCAGCTTTTTCTCAACTTGAAAATTTAAAAAATATTAATTTTACCGTGCTGGAGTCCGGCGGCGTCAATGTACCTTTTGCATATCGCAAGGCAGACTTTCCAATTTTTAAAGCTGTATTTGAGAAAGAGGAACATTCAATTCCTGTAAAAAATTTTCAACCGAAATTAATTTTAGATTGTGGCGGCAATATCGGTTGTGCGGCAATTTACTACGCTATTCAATACCCTGACGCGCAAATTTATTCGATTGAGCCGGAAAAAGATAATTTTAAGCTTTTGCAGTACAACACGCTTTTTTATGAAAACATTCACGCTTTAAAATCTGCGTTATGGGACAAGGAAACATTTATTAAAGTTGAAGATAAAGGCTTTGGAATTGCGGGCTGGATGACATTTGAAACAACTGAAGACGACCCCGCCGCCATGAAAACGGTTACAGTTTCAAAACTTTTGAAGGATTCCGGCTTTGAAGAAATTGATTTACTGAAAATTGACATTGAAGGCGCGGAAAAAGAAGTTTTCAGCGCGCCGGATGTTGACGAATGGCTGCCAAAAGTTAAAGTGTTGACGATTGAACTTCATGACAGAATGAAAAAAGGGTGTTCCTACGAATTTTTCAAGGCAGTTTCAAAATATCATTGGCACTTTGCATTTCGCGGCGAAAATTTAATTTTTATCAAAGAAAATATTTAAAATAAAAATTGGGAGAGTTTAACAATGAAATACAGAATGCTCGGCAATACCGGCTTAAAGGTTAGTGAAATTGGAATTGGCTGCGAAGGTTTAAGCGAAGAAAATTTTGCAATGGCTAAAAAAATTTTTGACGTGGCAGAAATTAACGGCGTCAACTATTTTGACTTGTATGCTTCCAATCCGCAACTTAGAAAAGCTATAGGCGATGCAATGAAAGGACGCCGCGAAAAATTTATTGCGCAGTCTCATATTTGTTCAATTTGGCAAAACGGGCAATACAAACGCACGCGCAAAGTTAAGGAAGTGCAAGCGGGTTTTGAAGAATCGCTGAAACTTTTGCAGACAGATTATATTGACGTTGGAATGATTCACTACTGCGACGATTTAAAAGATTGGGACGTAATTGCAAACGGCGGCGTTTTACAATACGCGCAGGAACTCAAAAAAGCCGGAAAAATTTTACATATCGGCTTGAGCAGTCATAATCCGCAAGTTGCGTTAAAGGCGGTTGAAAGCGGCGCAATCGAAGTTTTAATGTTCAGCGTCAATCCCTGTTACGATTTACAACCGGCAAATGAAGACGTGGAGCAACTTTGGAACCCCGCCAATTATGAAAATACTTTGACGAATATGGATCCCGACCGCCAAAATCTTTATGAAACTTGCCAGCGTTTGGGCGTCGGTATTACGGTTATGAAATGTTTTGGCGGCGGCGATTTACTTGACGCCAAACTTTCACCGGCGGGCGTTGCCTTGACTGTCAATCAGTGTATTCATTACGCCTTGACGCGCCCGGCAGTTGCCGTTGTACTTTCCGGCGCACATTCGGTTGAACAGTTTGAACAAAGTTTAGCCTATGAAAACGCCACCGATGAAGAAAAAGACTACGCACTTGCTTTTGCTTCTTTTCCAAAAATTAATTGGACGGGACATTGTATGTATTGTTCACATTGCGCGCCGTGTCCAAAAAAAATTGATATTGCCTACGTTACAAAATTTTTAAATTTGACGCTCGCTCAAAAATCTGTACCTGAAACAGTGCGTGAACATTACGCGGCACTTGAACACCACGCGGGCGAATGTATTCAGTGCGGCGTTTGTGAAACTCGTTGCCCGTTCGGTGTCGAAATTAGAAAAAATATGCTTAAAGCCAAAGAAGTTTTCGGTTATTGATTTTTTTATAAAGGAGGTTTTGTTTTGAAGGTAGCAACAATATCGTTGGATGACTATGCAAATTACGGGAATAATTTACAAAAATATGCACTCCAGAAAACGATAAAGAAATTTGCAGATTTTACAGAACTTCTTTGGGACAGCGGTACAGATTTTTTTCCTGAAACAACAGAATGGCTTTATACTTCAAATCCTTTTCCTGTAAACTGTGATCCAATTAACAGACAAAAATATATTTATCGTGAAGTTGTTCATCTCAATAAAATGAAAGAATTTGAAAACCGCTACATTAAAGTTCGTTTCGATTTGCCTTATCTTGAAGAAATTGCTGACGATTACGATTTTTTTATTGTTGGTTCGGATCAAGTTTGGGGACCTAAATTTATTAAGCCAAAACTCTTTTTAAACTTTGCCCCGCGTAAAAAAAGAATTGCCTATGCTGCAAGTATCGCCACCCCCAAAATTCCCGACCAACTCAAAGAATTTTACAAATGGGGAATTTCCGGCTTCGATCATATTGCTGTACGTGAAGAAAATGCTGTCAAAATTATAAAAGAATTAACAGGGCAAGATGCCTTACTTGTTGTTGATCCAATAATGTTGCTTACTAAGGCTGAATGGCTGGAAATTGCGCAAAAACCCAGTTGGGTCAAAGAGCAATACCCTCGCGGCTATATTTTAACCTATTACATACGAACTACTCCGCCACCAATAATTAAATCCATCGCCCAAAAATTAAATCTTCCCGTAATAAATTTACTGGACTGGAATAATTATTGGCATTACGCTGTTGGTCCGGAAGAATTTTTGTACTTGTTTGCAAATGCTTCATTAATTTTCACAAATTCTTTTCACGGCGTTGTTTTTTCTATTTTATTTAGAAAGCCTTTTGTTAATATCGAAGTGGACTTAAATATGACAATGTCAATGCGAATACCGGGACTTTTAAAAATGTTCAATTTAGAAGATAGAACCTTGATTCAGGGTAAAAGTTATACTGCTGAATCGTTCTTAGACATTGATTATCGAACACGTGATAAGATTTTACCACTTGAACGCGGAAAGGCTTTTAAATTTTTATCAAGCGCACTTGGTGTTAAACCTTGCCAAAAATTACGGGGGGGGGGGCGGTAAATCATGAAAATCGAAAATATGATTTCAGAAAAACGTTCCAACTGTTGCGGCTGCGAATCCTGCGCGAATATTTGCCCCCAAAATGCTATTTCTATGGTACGAGACGCCGAAGGCTTTTCCTATCCAAAAATCAATCAAGAAAAATGTATCAAGTGCGGGCGTTGTGATAGAGTTTGCCCTTCATTAAATGCGCGTGAAGTTCCCGTAAAAATTTTACCTCAAGTTTTGGTTGCAATTCATCCCGACGAAAAAATAAGGCGACACAGTGCATCAGGCGGCGCGTTTACTGCTTTAAGCGAATTAATTTTAAATGAAGGCGGAATAATTTTTGGCGCGGGCTTTGATGAAAAGTGGCACGTTAAACATATGGCGGCAGAAAACTTTGACGAACTGGAAAATTTGCGCGGCAGTAAATATGTTCAAAGTCAAATTGGCGATATTTATAAGCGCGTTAAATCTGAACTTGAAACAGGCAGAAAAGTTTTGTTCAGCGGCGTCCCTTGTCAATGTGCGGGCTTGAAAAATTTTCTCGGCAAAGATTATGAAAATCTGCTTACGGTCGGGATTCTTTGTCACGGTGTACCTTCGCCGCTAATTTGGGAAAGTTATATTGAATGGCGCGGACGCGGACACGAAATTAGCCGCGTCAATTTCCGCAGTAAACGTTTTGGATGGCAAAATCATCATTTTGAAGTTAATTTCAAAGATTGCGGCTACTACGCTAAATCCAATACGCAGGATATGTATTTTCAAGAATTTTTATTAAATCTTACTTTGCGTCCGAGTTGCGGCAGTTGTAAATTTAAATTTCCAAATTTGAATTGTGACGTACTTTTGGGCGATGCATGGGGAATTCAAAAGTTTGCGCCTGAAATGTTTGACGATCGCGGCGCGTCAATTATTGTTGTCAATACAAATACCGGCGCAAATTATATTAATCAAACAAAATTAGTTGGAAAAATTGTCAATATGAACGCGCTGATTCATAATGTAAATTTCTTTATACCGGCGGTTGAAGATGAACGCCGCCCGCAATTTTTTAATGAAATTGCAACAACTAAATTACCAATAAACGTTATGCAAAAATATTATCTGCAAAATCCCTCGCCCGTATCTTCAGCCAATGATAAAAAATCTAATGCTGCGCTCGTAGCACGCTTAAAAGAATTAGGATTAATGAAATGAAAGTTTAAAAGTCCTAACGCCCGCTAAAAAATATCGGCGGGATTTTTTTTTGCGTTAAACCTTGCGTAATAATTAAAATGAATTTATAATGAAATTAAAAAAAGGATGTGATGAATTATGAGCGTGGCAAGAGACAAATTAAAATCTGCCAAAAGAATTGTCGTAAAAGTTGGCACTTCGACTTTGACGCACGGCAGCGGCAATTTAAATTTGTACAGGATTGAACATTTGATTAGGGAAATTGCAGATTTACACAACGCGGGCAAGGAAATTATTTTTGTAACTTCAGGGGCTATTGCCGCCGGCGTAGGAAAAATGGGACTTACCAAAAAGCCGGAAACCATTCCCGAAAATCAAGCTCTTGCTGCGATTGGGCAAGGCGTGCTTATGCACATTTACGAAAAATTTTTTGCAGAATACGGGCAGACAATGGGGCAACTTCTTTTGACAAAAAACAGTACGATTGACGAACACGCCCGCGAAAATTCCAAAAATTCATTGACTGCACTTTTAAAAATGGGCGTCATTCCGGTTATAAATGAAAATGACGCCGTAGCCGTTGACGAAATAAAAATTGGCGATAACGATAATTTGTCTGCGATGGTTGCAGATATTGTTGAGGCTGAAGTTTTGATAATTTTAACTGACATTGACGGGCTTTATAACGGCAACCCCAAAACTGACAGCACGGCAAAATTAATCAGTGAAGTGCCGGAAATAAATTCTGAAATTGAAAGAATGGCTGGCGGCGCAGGTACAAAACTCGGTACGGGCGGAATGTTTACAAAAATTCAAGCCGCAAAAATCGCCGTTAAAAATGAAATTTCAATGTTGATTATCAGCGGCAAAGAAATTGGAAATTTGCGCCGCGCCCTGAACGGCGAAGAAATTGGAACGATTTTTTATAAGGGTTAAGGATTAGAAAAAATTATTCTGCGCCAATTTTAAGAATTATAAATTTGAAAATTTTTGTAAAGGATTGATGATAATGTTGATAAAGGAAGTAATAGCCGAGCAGGCACAACTTGCCCAAGATGCCGCACTGAAAATGGCAAGTCTTACAACAGAAACTAAAAACGCCGCACTTTTGGCAATGGCTGACGCACTTGAAAAGCGGCAGGACGAAATTTTAGCCGCAAATGTTGAGGACGTTGAAACGGCTAAAAAAAATTCAACGCGCTTGAATATGATTGACAGACTTATTTTAAATCCAAAAAGAATCGCAGATATGGCTGAAGGCTTGCGTCAAACTGCGACACTTCCGGACCCTATAGGGCGTGAAGATTTTCACGTAACGCGCCCCAACGGTTTAAAAATTCGGCGCGTGCGCGTACCTTTCGGCGTCATTGGAATTATCTATGAGGCGCGCCCAAATGTTACGGTTGACGCGGCGGCTCTTTGCCTTAAATCCGGCAACGCTTGTATTTTGCGCGGCGGCTCGGAGGCTATTCGCACAAATAAAAAACTTACAGATATTTTGAATGACGCGGCAATTTCTAAAGGTATTCCGGAACACGCCATTGAATTTGTAAGAATTACGGATCGTGATGCAATTATTGCAATGTGCCGCTTGAGAAATTTAATTGACGTTATCATTCCGCGCGGCGGCGCAGGTTTAATCGCCCGCGTTGTTGAACATAGCATTGTACCGGTTATTGAAACGGGAACCGGCGTTTGTCATGTTTATGTTGACAAAGAGGCAAATTTGGAAATGGCGTTGAAAGTTGCGCTTAGTGCAAAAATTTCCCGCCCCTCTGTTTGTAATTCTATGGAAACTCTTTTGATTCATAAATATATCGCCGAAACATTTTTGCCTGACATTGCAAAGTTGATGATTGAACACGGCGTAGAATTGCGCGGCGATGCCGAATGCTTAAAAATTTTGCCTGACATGAAAGCGGCAACTGATAAAGATTGGTCAACCGAATACAACGATTTAATTTGCAACGTGAAAATTGTTGACGACGTGGACGCCGCAATAGCGCACATTAACAAATACAATACAAAACATTCTGACGCAATTTTAACTGAAGATAAAGCCGCTGCTGAAAAATTTCAAATGCAGGTTGATTCAGCTTGCGTTTATGTCAACACTTCGACGCGCTTTACTGACGGCTTTGAATTTGGATTTGGCGCGGAAATTGGAATCAGCACTCAAAAACTTCACGCACGCGGACCAATGGGGCTTGAAGCTCTTACCACTATGAAATATTTAATCGAAGGCAACGGACAGACTCGTTAAGGATATAAGGATTAGGGACTAAGGATTAGGGATTAAGGATTAGGGAGTAGTGAATAGTGGCTAAAATTTTTGGTTACGTCAAAACATTTAGAAATTATTTGCAAACTGACAAAGGGCAACACGATTTTACAGATTATGTTCGCGCAGGTTTTTTCATTTTGATAACAACGCTGATTGTGAATTTTATTTTAAGGCTGGTGTAAGTTTTGAAAGTCGGAATAATGGGCGGAACTTTCGACCCGATACATTTTGGACATTTGGCAATGGCAGAATCTGCGCGAGAAATTTTTGAATTGGACGAAGTTTTATTTATCCCTTCAGCGCGCCCGCCGCACAAAGTCGAAAAAAAAGTAACGCCGGAAGTACACCGCCTGATGATGACTTACCTTGCCACGCAGTCAAATAAATTTTTTCAAGTATCGCCAATGGAATTTCTGCGCGACGGACTTTCCTATACGCTGGATACTGTCGAAGAATTACATAAAAAATTCGGCGCGGCTACAGAATTATTTTTCATAATAGGCGCGGACTCAATGGCAGATTTATATAAGTGGCACAAGGCGCAGGAATTACTTCAAAAAGTACATTTCATAGCGGCGGCGCGTCCCGGCGTCAAAGTCGACTTTGAAAAATTGGAAAATTTTTTCGGCGCGGAGGGTATGAAACACATTCATCAAATTATTTCGCCAAAATTGGAAATTTCCTCAACAGAATTAAGGGAGCGCGTCAAAGCGGGGCGTTCAATAAAATATTTTGTACCTGAAGTCGTCGAAGAATATATTGTAAAAGAACAATTATATTTGAACGGCTGAATTTGCGCCTAAACGCCCGTATTTTGAATTTTTACAGGATTAATATATTTTTATACAAAAGACTTGAAAGACAGCTTACAGGGCACTTTACGCGCGTTTAAATCGATATTTGAAATACTTTCCAAAATTTTAAAGGAGCGGTTATAAATGACGATTGACGAAATGCGCCGTGAACTTCAGCGGCGTTTGAAAAAAGAAAGATTTGCTCACTCAATCGGCGTTGCAAATACCGCCGTTAAACTTGCAAAAAAATTTGGCGTTGACGAAACTAAGGCTTACATTGCCGGCTTGTTGCACGATTGCGCCCGCCAATTTGAAAATAATGAACTTCCCGCCGAAGCCGAAAAGCGCGGTATTAAAATTGGTGAAGTCGAAAATTCAATGCCGCTGCTTTTACATTCGTACATTGGCGCAAAAATGATTGTCGAAATTTACGGCGTTGACGATTCAGAAATTTCGCAGGCGATTTATCGTCATACCGTCGGCGCAAGAAATATGACGCCGCTGGATAAAATTATTTATTTTGCTGATATGATTGAACCCAACAGAAATTATCCCGGCGTTGACAAACTGCGCGAGCTTGCCGAAACTTCAAATAACCTTGACGAAATTATTTTAACCGCACTTGACGAATCAATAATTTTTGTGGTACAAAAAAAATCTTTGGTACACCCCGACACTATCGACGCAAGAAATTTTTTAATTCTGCACAAAAAATAAAATACTATTGCTAAAAAGCGAGCAGTGGCTGAAATGGCGAATACAACTCAAGATAACATAAACAAAAAGCGCAAAGTTATGAGGCGCAGGCGAATCCGGCGCACCATTCGCGGAATTTTTATGTGCGTGATTATGGTTTTAATCTGCTCTGCAATTTTATTTTTGGGATTGGGCGTTTACAATATTGCAAGCCGCGCCTATGACGAAATAAGCTCAATGTACAACGGCTACAACGAACGCCGCGCCGCGCTTACCGGCGAAATAGATCCTAAATTTGACGGCTACACAAACATTTTGATTTTGGGAATTGACGACGGCGAAAACGGCGGGCGCGAGGCTGATACGATTATTTTGCTAAGCTTTTCAAATGACACCGGCAAGTCCAGATTAATTTCAATTCCGCGTGATACGTGGGTTTCAGCTGATTCTTCAGCCGGGCGCGTCGGCAGTTTGTACACATGGGGCGGCGCAAGTTTAATTGTTCGCCACATTTCAAATTTGTTGGGAATTTCGATTCATCAGTATATTGTTATTGATATGAGTACTTTTGCCGAATTGGTTGATATTTTCGGCGGCGTCGATATTTACGTTGAAGAAAATATGGATTATGAAGACCCTGAATCAGGCTTGGAAATTCACTTAGGGCAAGGCTACCAACATTTGAACGGCGAAGAATCCCAAAAATATTTGCGTTTCAACAGTGAAAAATTAGGCGATGTCGGCAGAGTTCAACGCCAACAAAAATTTTTTAAAGCCTTCTATGCAAAAGTCCTGCAACTTGATACAATTCCTAAACTGCCCGCCATTGCTGATATTTTTAGAAACAAAATGGAAACAAGCGCAGAAATTTTTGACTCGGCACATTTGGCTAACGTGTTGCGCAGAATGAGCAGCGATCCGCCTACAACTTTAATGTTGCCCGGCGATGAAGATGAACTCGGTATTTGGCGACCTAACTTAAAGGAAATTGATATAAGAATGCAGGAACTTTTTCCCGTGCAAGATATTTCTGAAGATATTATTAATCCCGACGAAGAAGAATAATTTTAAGGATTAGGGATTAAGGATTAAGGATTAAGGATTAGGGATTAAGGATTAGGGATTAGGGATTAAGGATTAGGGATTAAGGATTAGGGATTAGGGATTAGGGATTAGGGATTAAGGATTAGGGATTAGGGATTAAAGAATTTTCACTAACCCTTAACCCTTAAAGAAGGAGTGATTATTTTGGAGACTATGGAACTTGCGAAAAAAATTTGTAAAGCGGCGGACGACAAAAAAGCCGGCGATATTATTATTATGGATATGCGCGGCTTAATGTTTTCGACAGATTATTTTGTAATTTGCAGCGCGCCGACGGCTACTCAAGTACGCGCCATTGCTGATAATGTTGAAGAGGAACTCCTCAAAGATGAAATTCATTTCAGCCACAAGGAAGGCTATCACGAGGGCGAATGGATTTTACTTGACTATGGCGATGTTGTTGTACACATTTTCAAAAACGAAAACCGCGAATATTACGCGCTTGAAAAACTTTGGGGAGACGCTAAAATTACAAATTATGAACGAAAAATTTGAACTTAAGCCAATGACGGTTGCAATTTTAAAAGTTGCACGCAAAACAGATTTTGGCGCGTTCCTTGACGCAAAAACCGGCAATTCAAACGATGATATTTTACTTCATAAAAATCAACAAACGGCTGAAGTTAATATCGGCGATAAAGTCGAAGTTTTTTTATATCTTGATCCGAAAAAAAAATTAACCGCGAGCATGCGCTTACCAAAAATGAAAGTCGGACAAATTGCGCGGCTGAAAATTATCAATCTTACTGAAGACGGCGCGTTTGTCGAAGTTGGAGCGGAGCGCGGAATTTTTATGCCATTTGCTGAAATGCTCGGCAAGCCGAAAGTTGGCGACGTTGTATGGGCAAAACTTTACAAGGACGAAAAAAGCGGCAGGCTTGCAGTTTCAATGAAAGTTTCTGAAGAAATTCAGCGCGCGGCAAAACCCGCAAAAAATATTCAGATTGGCGACAAAATTACCGGCGCAATTTACGATATAACGCAGGAGGGGGCTTTTCTTTTCAGCGACGAACGCCACATTGTTTTTATCGCCAAAACAGAAATTCCGCGCTATTTGAATGTTGGTGAAGTTGTAAACGCCCGCGTTACTTTTGTTCGCAATGACGGCAAACTTGACGCCTCCTTGAAAGAATTAAAAGAGCTTACAATAAATTCTGACGCCGAAATTATTTTCAAATTTATGCAGGAAAACGGCGGTAAAATGAATCTGAATGATAAAAGCGAGCCGGACGAAATTTATAATATTTTTCATATGAGTAAAGCGGCGTTCAAAAGGGCTTGCGGGCATTTGCTGAAAGAACGATTGATTGAAAAGATTGACAACGGCTATAAAATAAGGATTAAGGATTAAGGATTAAGGATTAAGTGCTGGGAACTAGTGTAAAATCCCTAATCCCTATTCCCTAAAATTTCGACAAAGGAGAAATTTTCTTGCTTATAATTGGATTGACAGGCGGTATAGCTTGCGGCAAATCCGCAGTTTCGTTTGAATTAAAAAAATTAGGCGCAAAAATTTTAGATATTGACGAAGTAACGCACGAACTTTTGGAACCGGCGGGCGAACTTTTTGAAACGTACGTACAGCATTTCGGCAAGTATATTGTTGCAGTTGACGGCTTGCTGAATAAAAAAATTATCGGCGAAATTATTTTCAACCACCCCGACGAAAGAGCGTGGATAAATTCTGTTGCACATCCAATTTTATTGAACTATGCAAGAAATTTTCTCGAAAAATGCGCGGCTAGAGGCGTTGAACTTGCAGTTATTGAAGTGCCGCTGCTTTTTGAGGCGGGCTGGGAAGATTTATTTGACGAAATTTGGGCGGTTTACGTCGGACGCGCCCGGCAAATTTGGCGGCTTACTCAACGTGATAAAATTACTCAACAACAAGCCGTTGCCCGCCTAAATTCTCAAATGTCACAAGAAGAAGTTTGCAAGCGCGCAGATGTTGTCATTAATAACAAAGGAAATATCTCCAAAACTCGAAAACAAATTAGAGCGGCGTTGCGCGGGCGATTAGTAAGGGGGCGTTCATTTGCGTAGACGAAGATTTTCTTTTAAAAGATTTTTGGCACTCATAATTATAATTTGCGCGGGCGTTTATGCATTTGTCAACTTCCCCGCCACGCAGAAAAAAGTTTTATATCCGTTCCCTTACCGCGCAGAAATTGAAAAATTTTCAAGGAATTATCACGTTGATAAATTTTTGGCGGTTTCAGTTATGAAAGTTGAAAGTAACTTCAATGAAAACGCCTATTCCGGCAGCGGCGCGGTCGGTTTAATGCAACTTATGCCGGAAACTGCCGGTTGGATTGCCTATTGTTTGAATGAAGAGCCGCCCTCAATAGACGAAATTCACGAATACGAAAGAAATATCAAGTACGGTATTTGGTATTTGGCTGAACTGAATGAAGAATTTTTCGGTAACGAAATTTTGACATTGGCGGCGTACAACGCGGGGCGCGGCAACGTTCAACATTGGATTAAAGAAAACGGCTGGAGTGAAAATTTTTCTGACGTTGATGCTATTCCCTACGACGAAACAAGAAATTATGTCAAGCGCGTTTTGCAATGCCGCGAAAAATACAGTGAACTTTACGGCTCGTCTCTCAATTACAAGCTGATTCAACTTGGCGAATTGAGATTTGCAAGCCTGAAATTTCTGTATTGAAAAAATTATGAAATAGGTGAGATTTTTGAATTTCATATCTGCAACAGGATTCACGGACGATTTGCCGGATTTAGAAATTTCTATAGAAAAAGCCGTCAGCGATGATGATTTTATAAAAAAAATTTGTACTCCGCTTTTCGGCGGCGGTAAAAGACTTCGCCCAATTTTATTTTTACTTTGTGCGCGTGCCGGTAAAAATTATTCAAAAGAAAAAGCCTTGCCGCTTGCAACCGCGCTTGAATTGATTCATACTGCAAGCCTTGTTCACGATGATATTTTGGACGGCGCAAATAAAAGACGCGGCGTCGAAACTTTAAATTCAAAATACAGCGCGCAAATTGCCGTTTTGGTCGGCGATTATCTTTTTGCTAAGGCGTTTCAACTTGTTTCTGAAAATAATTACGGCGATGAAATAAGTTTGGCGTTGTCAAAACTTGTAAAAAATTTGTGTATCGGCGAAATTATGCAAGACCGCGCGTTATTCGTCGTTCCAACTTTAAGCGAATATTACAGCCGAATTAATTTAAAGACGGCTTTTTTTCTTTCGACTTGTTGCAGACTCGGCGGGATTGTTGCAAAACTTGAAAAATCTGACGTGGAAAATTTGGCAAATTACGGCACAAGCTTGGGGCTTGCATTTCAGATTGTTGACGATTTACTGGATTTTTTCGGCGAAGAAAAAGTTACCGGCAAGGCATTGGGCGGCGATTTAAAAAGCGGCGTAATAACTTTGCCGGTTATTCGTGCTTTACAAGCAGGAAAAAATTTTACAACCTTGAAAAATATCATTACACAGGATAAAATTTCAGATAGCGACGTTTCAACCGCAATAAAAATTATTTCAGAAAGTGACGCGGTGGAATATTGCAAAAACCGCGCGGCAAGTCATATTGACTGCGCAAAATTGGATTTACCGCCCGTCATTGAAAATTCTGTGAAGTTATCGCTTGAAAAAATTTCTGACTTCGTGATTAATCGCAACCGGTAAATCGTTGAAAGGAAGGTACATATGCCCGGCAAATTTGACGAAATTAATTCTGACGCGGGAAATTTTCGGTTCGTAAAAATTAAAACCATAATTCAAAATGTGGATTTTTATCTTGCCGGACGTTCCGCCGGTATTTTTATTTTAGGCAACGCGCGCACAAAATTTAAAGCGTATTCGGTGCCGCAATTCAAACGCTATGATTCAGACCCCGTTATAGCCGCGTTGGACAGCGTTTTCAATCCTACCAAAAACAGTCCGCTTGAAATTATCAATGAACAAGAGCTCGTTCAATATTTTCTCGATATAAAGTACAGAAACGGCGATAAAGCCACGCTTGTTACTTTTCAGCGGCTGATATTTTGGCTGCTTTTCGGCGCGGCGGCGGAGACGGCGGATCTGCAGTTTACCGTGAATCCCACGGCGGACGGAACCGATCGCGCGGCGATTCAGGAGGCGCTGGATCACGCGCTGACCGCGGACGGGACGATCACGGTGACGCTGGGCGCGGGCGACTATTACCTGGATAACACGCTGTGCATCTATTCCGGCACGAAGCTGGTCTGCAGCGGCGCGACGCTGCATCGGCAGAACGTCGATAAACTGATGCTGATGAACAAGAGCGAGAGCGAGAGCGAGGGCGGATACAACCGCTCAAAGAACATCACCGTTCAGGGCGGCACCTGGGACGGCAACAGCGGCGCGCCCGGCGTGGTCATGATTTATCTCCGCCATGCTCAGGGGATCACGATCTCCGGCGTGACGATGCGCAACAGCTACGGCGATCACTTCCTGGAACTGGTCGCGGTCAAAAACGCTACCGTGAAGAGCTGCGTTTTCCGGGATTATATTGACTACGGCCCGGACACCGCGTATACCGAGGCGCTTCAGCTGGACTACGCCGGACAGGAGAACTCGGGACATTCCGAACCGTTTGACGGCACGCCCTGCCGGGACATT
>CALDHY010000047.1 GCA_937901445.1 uncultured Selenomonadales bacterium | reverse complement strand
GGCCTTTTTCTCCACCTGAATCTTGCCTTTGATGACCTGATCCGAAACGGTGACGGTGAAGCTGTTGATAGCGTTACTGTAATGGGAGTACCCGGTGGTCAGGGTGTAGGTGGTGCTGTCGAGCTGGTAGCCATCCGGGGCTTTGGTCTCTTTCAGCGTGTAAACAGAATCACTTTCCGTGCAGGGATAATTGTCCGTGGTGAACTTGCCGTTGTTGCCAACGGTGTAGGTCGTAACCTTGGTGCCGTTACGGTATAGGGTGTACTCCGCGCCCGCCATGGCCGAGCTGGTCCTGCCGGTTTCCGCATCCACCTTGGTCACAACGGCATACCAGTATTTCCAGACGTTATCCATCGTCTCGTTGGTGGTGTACTGCGCCCCGGTGGTGCTGTTGGCGGAGATCGTCACCGTCTTATTGGATGGCTTGATATAAGCCTTGCCAGGGTCTGTCTCCGACAGGGTATAGGTGCCAACAGGCACATCGCTGAACGTGGCCTTGCCGCTGGAATTGGTGGTGGCGGTGAGGCTGACGCTCTTGCCCGTGGTGCTTGTCCCGGAGAGCTTGAACTGGAACCCGGATAGCGTTCCATAGTTGACGCCCTTGGTGACAACCAGCTTGCCGGTCAACGGCACATTGGTAAAAGTCAGGGTGCTTGTCCGGCCCTCCGAAATCGTGCAGGACTGCGAAGACAGGACTTTATAGCCGCTGACACTGGTTTCTGTGACCGTGCATTTGGAGCCTGCCGGGATGGCCGTCACTGTGATGGTGCCGTCTGCGCTTGTGGTCCGGGTGATGGTAGCTCCCACGCTGTCGATATAGATCGTGAACGTCCATCCAGCCAGAGATACGGAGCTATCCGCGCAAGCCTTGATGATTTTCAAGCTGAATTAAAATTGCGCCGCGAGCAAATGTCAGCGGTTATTGCCGTGCCTGATAATCCCGTTGGAACTATTGAAACCGTCATAATCAATGAAGGATTTGCAAATACTTTTGACTTGGGACAATTCGGCGGCAATCCTTCAAATGATCCGCGTATGCCTTCAATTTGGCCTACAACCGGCGTTGTAACTTCGCCCTATGGTTTACGTTGGGGCGGTACTGATTTTCATCCCGGTATTGATATTGCAAACGACATGGGTACTCCTATTGTTGCAACTGCTGATGGTGTTGTTGAGTACGCGGGCTGGAATGCAGGCGGCTATGGAAATATGGTTGATATAAATCACGGCAACGGCTTAATGACGCGCTACGGGCACGCCTCACAGGTTGTGGTTACGGCGGGGCAATACGTCAAGCGCGGGCAATTAATCGCCTATATGGGCAGTACCGGTTTCAGCACAGGTCCACACTGTCATTATGAAGTACACGTAAACGGGCAAAGAGTCAACCCAATCAGTTATTTATAATGGAGGTTTTAATTTTGAAAAAATTTGTCGAACTTATTCAGCGCGCTTATCAAGAACGTTATTCTGTTGTCATTAATAAAATTCTCAAAGAGAAAATCCCTGTAGCGTTTTTGTCAATTAATCCAAACGCTGTAAGTATGGTAAAAAATTTGCGCTCGCAGGGTTTAAATATAACAAACTGCATTACTGTTACCCCCCCCCGTATGCCGGAAATGGCGTCAGAGCTTGATTTTCAGATAACTGCGCTTGATAAAATTTCCGCACTGCATCCAATTCCCGAATATGTTTTGACGACAAATCTTACAGACGCGAGAATTGCGGTTAAAAATTTCAAAAAAAGCAAGGTTTTAAATATTGAAAGAGGAAATCAGGACTATGTTTATAATATGTTCATGAATCATTTGCAGGAATTGCAAGAAGTTTATGAATCACTGATTGACGAAGAATCGCGCAGGACTTTTTACGGTTATTGGCTTGCAAATATTTCAAATCAATTTGCTGAACTTGTTCATGCTAACGGCTCTCATTATATTACACAGGGTTTTATTCCGGAAAAAGGCAGTATCGTAATTGATGGCGGCGTTTGTGACGGCTCCACTTCAGCTATGTTTACAGATTTTGGTTTTAAAGTTTATGGCTTTGAAATGGATAAGGAAAATTTTGAACTTGCCAAAAAAGCTGCAGATGAAAAAGGCTTTATCGTTGAAAATTTAGGCTTGGGTTCTTACAAGCACGAAATGAAATATATGCACGCTCCGGATGGACATATTGGCGGCAGTAGATTAGATATACACGGTTCTGAAACAACCCAAATTACAACGCTTGATGCTTATGTAAGTGAAAATAATTTGCCTAGTGTCGATTTTATCAAGTTGGATGTGGAAGGCGCAGAATTAGACGTACTCAAGGGCGCAACAAATACTATTGCACGTTTTAAACCAATTCTTATGTTAAGTGCATATCACAAATGGGACGATTTTTGGGTATTGATGAATTTTGTTAAATCTGTTCGCAATGATTATGAATTTGCACTTCGTCAATATACCGTTTCTCATGAAGACGATAAAAGATTTCTTAATAATGTTGAGGAAGCAAATTTTATGAGTTTGTTGGGGTTAGATGCAGTGGTCAAGCCGTATAATGAATGTTGTTTGCTGGCGAGATAAATAAAAAAGTTAGGATGATGTGAATGGCAACCAAAATTTTATTGATAACACAGGGCTTTTCGTTTATGGGCAATTCAATTCAAAAAAGCCTTGAAAAAGCCGGTTATGGAATTATTCGTATTGATCCGGTTGTAGAGGGAGTTGCTGAAAATAAAAACAACTCAAATATAATGGTTTTCTATCTCGGCAAATTCATTGAAGATATTCCGCAATTTTTGGTTTATCTGAAAGATTTTTGCGTTGAGGAAGAAAAAGTTTTAATTTTAATCGGCAACAGCGACGAATTGCAAACGGTTCAAGATGTTATCCCTGAAACTGTCATAGCCGCAACTTTGGAACGCCCCGTTGACTTGAAAAAACTTGTTCAAAGTGTCGATAAAATTTCACAATCAGTCAACAACAACGAATTTAAGCGAAATATTTTATTGGTCGACGACGATACAACTTTTTTGAAAATGATGAAGAATTGGCTTGAAAAATATTACCGTGTAACAATCGTAACAAGCGGCACGCAAGCTTTAATGTACCTTGCAGATAACAAGCCGGATTTAATTTTACTTGATTATGAAATGCCGGTTACAAGCGGTCCGCAAGTTTTGGAAATGATACGCAGTGAAACAAAAGTCGGCAAAGTTCCGGTAATGTTTTTGACGGGCAAAAGTGACAAAGAAAGTATCGTTAAAGTTTTGGCACTCAAGCCGGACGGCTATTTGTTAAAGACTTTGAATCGTGAACAAATTTTATCGACGTTGAGTCAATTTTTCAGCAAATTTTAAAATTAAAAAAGACAGGCGGTGTAAACTATGTCAGGACTCCGAGAAGTTATAACCGGCGGCGATTTTAAGCGAATGGTTGCCGGTGCGTACAGTGAATTTTTGTTGGAGTACGAAAATATAAATTCGCAACCGGGCGCGGGAACTTTGCCGGGTACGCACATTTTGCGCACTATGGGAGCTGCAGTTATGCCGCTTGCCGATGCAAAAGATGACAGTATAGGCGGTTTGTCGCGCAGGGTTGCAACGGCGGCAGTTTTCGGCGCGCGCGGAAATGCCGGAGTAGTTTTGGCGCAAATGTTTCGCGGAATTGGTACGGGACTTGCCGGAAAATATGACGCTACAGGCTCGGAATTCGGCAAGGCTTTTCAGTACGGTATTTTGTATGCTCAACGCTCCCTGCCGGATAACAGCGAAAGTCCCTTCATAATTGTTGCAAAGGCGGTTGCAAAGGGCGCGTATCATGCCGTTAGGGAAAATATGCCAATAGTTGAAATTTTAAATAAAGCGATTCAATCCGGCGAAAAAATTGTTGCGGACGCCGGGCAAACAAATGCCGGTGCAAGTATTATGATTAGCTTTTTGAAAGGCTGTTTGAAAGGGCTGGACGGAAATTTTGTATCGCCTACAGTAAGTTTATCGTTAGGGCTCGGTACTCATAAAAATATGCCCGACCCGCGTAAAGATTTAGTGCGCCCGTATTGCGTAAGACTGCGCGTCAAAAGTTCCCCGTCAAATATTACCGAACTTGAACGCCAAATGAAAGACTTCAGCAGTTTTGCGATAGTCGAAAGAATGAACGGCGGAATTGACATTCATTTACATACAGATCACGTCGGGAAGGCGTTGGAACAAGCTTTGGGTTGGGGTTCACTGCGCGAAGTAAAAATTACAAACATGAGTGAAACACATTCCCTGCCGGCGAATGACGCCTTAATAACGGTTGCGGCGTTGGCGGTTGCAAAAGACCCTGAAGAGGCACAAAAACTTCAAGACGCGGGCGCAACAATTTTAGTTTCAGGAAGTCCGCAATCTTCGCCTTCACTTGCCGAAATTGTCGGCGCGGCTCATTCAGATTTGGCGTCAAGTTACGTTTTGGTTTCATCCAGTGAAGATTATAGACTTGTATTCAAGCAGGCGAAAAAACTTTTGGGAAGCCGCGTTGAATTAGTTTTGACGGATTCATTTGATGCGGCAGTTTCAGCGTTGAAAAAATTTTCTTCAGCACTTTCAGCCGCCGAAAACGCCAAAAATATGAATTAAAAATTTTTACAAAAAAAATCTCGCGCCGGTTGCAACTTACAATTCAGCGTGAGATTTTTTATTTGAAATGAATTTTATGCAAAAAAAAATGGCGGAGAGGGTGGGATTCGAACCCACGGTACGTTTCCGTACAACGGTTTTCAAGACCGTCACCTTCAACCACTCGGACACCTCTCCGTTACATTTGCGAATTATACACGCTAAAATTAAATCTGTCAAATTTTTTAACGAGGTATTTTGAATGTTTTATTTTATCGTAATTTTAGGAGTTGCCGCGCTTGTTGCACTTTATAAATTTTTGCCTAACAGAAAAATTTTTATGTTTATCTGCGCGACGCTAATAATCGTTTTTTGTATTTCGGCAGTAATTCAAATGCGTTACAGCGAAAGTGAAGTTATCAGCCGCGCCGAAATTGAAGATATCAGACAACAACAAAAAATTTTCGGCGATTGGTACGCCGCTTACCAAAAAGATATTGACCACTTGGACAGAAATTGGCAACTGTACCACAGCATTATAAAAAGTTTGAAAACCGCCGAAATTTACGAACTTTCGACCTATGAACAACTTTTGGAGCTTGAAGCCGACGCACTCGACGAACAAGCAAAAATTAACAAGCTGAAAGTTCCTGAAGGCTTAGACGAAAAATACACCGTCATAATTTCGGAAATAATCAAGAAAACGCAAACTTACGTTGACGCGCAGACAAAAACAATTTCAACGGTACGAATGGCGGCAGACCCCGTACACTTTACAACTTTAAAAAATCTTAACGCCATTATCAAAAACGTAACAATTCGAGAATCGCCCGCCGGTTTATTTACGGCTACTGAAATTGCAGCAATTCGTGAAATGTTGGTCGTGCCGGGAGAGGAAGCTTTACAATGAAAAATTTTAAAACTATTTTTGACGGCGAAATTTTTACCGCCGAATACGAAATTAAAAAATCCGTGTTTCTTTCGCACGTCAAACACGTTGAAACTGAAGAATCTGCGCGAGAATTTTTGCAGGAAATGAAGAAAAAATATTTCGACGCAACGCACAACTGCTCGGCGTGGATTTTGGGAGAAAACGGCGATAAACAAAAATCTAATGACGACGGCGAACCCGGCGGCACGGCGGGCAACCCCATTCTTGACGCAATAAAGAAAAATGAACTTACAAATATTGCCGTTGTGGTTACTCGATATTTCGGCGGGATTAAACTTGGTGCGGGCGGCTTGATTCGCGCTTATTCTCATACCGCCTCGCTCGGTATTGCCAATTCTAAAATTGTACAAATGACAACTTTTCAAAAAATCGCTGTTACGATTGAATACCCTTTCCTCGCGCAGGTTGAAAATTTTTTGCGCAATAAAAAAATCCGCGTCGAAAATTCCGAATACGCGGCTGACGTTACGATAAATATTTTGATTGAACCGGCGGGCGTTGAAAGTTTTTTGACAGATTTAACAGAATTGACGGCGGCAAATTTTTTAGCTGACGTGCAGGAAGAAATTTTAATTCCCGTTATCATTTAAAATATTTTCAAGTACCGAATGAATAATTTCAGAATCAAAGCCTTTTGACGCCAGATGTTGATAAAATTTTTGTTTAAACTTTAAATCTTCAGCCGGAATTTTACCGGCAAATTTTTTTGTGGCAACTTTCAAGGCGGCGTTATATTCGTGTTGGTAAGTATCAGCCGGAATTAAATTTTCTATGAAATTTGAATCGTAGCCGCGCTTAATCAGTTTTACGCAAATTTGCTTGACGCTTAATTTTTCTTCGGCGTACAGATTTTCAAAAAGCCTCGCGCAGTTTTCCTCGTCATCAAGATATTTAAATTTTTTTAACTTGTTAAGGGCGTCGTCAACTTCTGCAGTTTCATATTTCCGCGCAATTAATTTTTGCCGTAAAACTTTTTCGCTCTGTTCCTGCCGCGCCAATAAATCTGCCGCTTTTTGCAATGCCGTTTTATTTTTTTGTATCAAGTTTTTTCCTCCCAAAATAAATGAACGCACCCGCCGCAATTACAAACGCAATAACACTCGTCATTTGCGCACTTTTCAAAATTCCAAATGCTAAATCCATATAATCGCCGCGCAGATTTTCCAGCAAAAATCTTGCAACCGCGTAAAGCATCACGTACAAACAGAAACATTGCCCGCGCTTGTAATTGGTACAGCGAAAAATTAAAAGCAACGCAAAAATTACAATGTCAAGTTGACATTCCCAAATTTCGGCAGGGTAAAGCGGTTGCGCGCCGTACGTACGAAAAGCTAAAGTTGTTTCAGGATAAATTATACCGAAATTGCCGCCGGTAGGTGCGCCGAATGCATCGCCGTTTAACAAATTGGCACAACGCCCCAATGCTTGCCCCAAAACTATTGCCGGAGCCAAAATATCAGCCAAATGTACAACGTCAAGATTTTTAGACTTTGCATACAAGCCGCCCGCCAAAACGCCCAAAATAATTCCGCCCTGTACTGCCATTCCGCCTTGCCAAACGTTCAAAATTTCCGTCAAATGATTCCGGTAATAATCCCAATCAAAGAAAAAAACGTCCCAAAGGCGCGCGCCCAAAAGTCCGAAAAAGCCGCCGACCATTCCAATATCAATCATAAATTCTTCATAGCCGCGCCCGTCAACTTTTGCAAAAAAATACCCTGCGCCTACCGCCAAAATTATTGAACAAGATAAAACGACGCCGTACGCCCTGATTGGAAAATCGCCAATGTAAAATAAATATTGGTGCAAATAATCCACCTCTGAATTTGAATTTTAATAGTGTTTATGATACGATACAAAAATTAAAAAATCAAATCTTTTTAAGGAGTGAAAATTTTTTAAATGAGCAATCCCGCTATATCAGTTGTCGTTCCAATGTACAAAGTTGAACGCTACATAAAAATTTGTATCGACAGTATTTTGGGGCAAACTTTCAAGGATTTTGAAATTGTCATAGTTGATGACGCTTCGCCTGATAATTGCTACGAAATTTGCCAAAAACTTTACGGCACAAATGCAAAAGTTCGTATCGTCCGCCACGCCCAAAATAAAGGTCTCGGACCTGCGCGAAATACCGGAATTGAAAATGCACGCGGCAAATATATTTATTTTGTAGACAGTGACGACGCGATTACAGTAGACGCGCTTCAAATTCTCTATGACGCCGCACAAAAAACGGATGCCGACGTTATTCATATCGCCTGCTACTACGAAACAACTCAAGATGACGATAAAGCCATAGATATAAAAAAATTGAAACTGTTATATAAAAAATACAATAACGAAGGCTTTTTAAAGTACGATATCCCTTACAGGCTGCGTGAACATTGGATTAATTCTCAAAGTTATGTTATGGCGTGGCTGAATATGTACAACCGCGAATTTATCAAGAAAAATAACTTGAAATTTTTGGATGTAATTTCTGAAGATGAAGTTTATACCGTCGACACATATTTAGCCGCCGAAAAATTTTACGTACTGCCTAAGGCAATTTATATTTATCGCAAACGCCAAAATTCCATAATGAACAAATATGACGAAAAAAGATTTTCAAACGGCATTAAAGCAATTCTTAAGGGAGCCGCGCACATAAAAGAAAAACTTGAATTTACGCCCGCCGTTGCCTATGACAAAAAATTATTGGACGAAATGATTGGAGCTTTTTTCTTTAGAAATAACAGCAACCACATTTTGCCATTTTACGGCGACCCAAAATTACAACCGGAATTAGATAAAATAGTTTTCAATGAATTTTTGCCGGTCTTCAAAGAAAATACAATGCTGGTAAAAAATCTTTTTAACTTGACTAATATTTTTGCCACGCGCTCAATGGTTCTCGCCAATCAAACTAATATGCTCATCCAACAAAATAAACAACTGCAAACCATGAACGCAATTTTACAGGAAAAAAGCACAATGCTTAATCTTATCGACGAAATGCGCCGGTACGATAAAAAATTTTTATTTATGTTATCGCCGACGCACGGCAATATTGGCGATCAGGCAATAGTGCTTGGCGAATATAAAGTTATGCAAACTGCTTTTCCCGATTATAAAATTATCGATATCCCCTATGATTATATGGTCGGGCAATTAGGCGAAATTTTTTCCGGATTAGGTTATCAAAAATATATCACGCCCAATGATGCAATAGTTTTGCACGGCGGCGGCAATTTGGGCAACCTCTATATTAATGAAGAAATTCCCCGTCGCGCAGTTATACAAAAATTCCCTGATAATCGAATTGTAATTTTCCCGCAAAGTATTTATTTCAGTGACGACGCCGAAGGACAGAAACAAGCCGCCATAAGCGCAAATATTTACAACGCGCACAAAGATTTACATTTAATGTTGCGCGATGAAAACAGTTTTAACGTCGCGCAGAAACTTTTCCCCAACGTCAATAAATATCTTTTGCCGGATATTGTTACTTCACTTTTTGGGGACTTCGATAAATTTAATGTACAGCGTCAAGGCGTGCTTTTTGTGTTGCGCAAAGACAAAGAAAAAGTCATTAACGATTCGGCAATTAAAACCATACAAAATTTTCTTGCACAAAACAAAGTCCCCTATGAAGTTATGGATACGGTCATTGATGAAAGAGTTACTTTCCAAACTCGCTTTCAAAAATTTTCTGAAGTGCTGCTAAAGTTCCGCAAAAGTAAATTGGTTATAACCGACCGCTTTCACGGCGTTATCTTTTCAATCATTTCAAAGACTCCAATTTTGGCGTTCAAATCCTACGATACAAAAATTACTTCCGGGATAAAATGGTTTAAAGAGTTTCCGTCCGTCTTTTACGCGCAGGATAAATCTTTAGAAGAAATTTTAAAATTTATCGTTGACGCCTATAACGGTGCGTTTACTCAAAGCTTATCCCCCCCCCCCGATACGGTCTGGAATGGCTGCAGAGTGGCACTGTTAAGCGGTTTTT
>CALDHY010000046.1 GCA_937901445.1 uncultured Selenomonadales bacterium | reverse complement strand
AATTAAGCCGGAAGATATTAAAAAACTTTTCAGCGCGTTTGAACGTATCGAAGAAGAACGCAACCGCACTATCGAAGGTACGGGCTTGGGAATGAATATTACTCAACGCCTTTTGATAATGATGGGCAGCGATTTAAAAGTTGAAAGTGTTTACGGCGAAGGCTCCAATTTCTATTTTGACATTGACCAAAAAATTATTAACGCCGAGCCAATGGGCGATTTTGAAGAAAGTTTCAGAAATTCACTTAAACAACACAAAGAATATCACGAAAAATTTACCGCGCCCGACGCCAAAATTTTGGTTGTCGATGATACTGTTATGAATTTAACTGTTGTAAAAGGACTTTTGAAACAAACTAAAATTCAAATTGACACGGCGGAAAGCGGCTTTGATTGTTTGAAACTCGTTACAAAAAATCTGTACGATATAATTTTTCTTGACCACAGGATGCCGAAAATGGACGGCGTCGAAACACTGCAGGAAATGAAAAAACTTCCCGACAATTTAAATTCTGCAACGCCGGTAATTTCTTTGACGGCAAACGCAATTTCAGGCGCACGTGAACAATATATCGCCGCCGGTTTTCAAGATTATCTTACCAAGCCGATTAACAGCGTTAAACTTGAAGAATTGATTATGAAATATTTGCCGCCGGAAAAAATTCAAGCCGCCGCCGAAAATTCTGAACCGGTTGAAGAAAATTTAAACCTGCCGGATTGGTTAGCCGCTGTAGACGGTTTAAACGCCCGTGAAGGCGTCGAACACTGCGGCGATATAGATTCATATATGGACGCCCTAAAAGTCTTCGCACAATCGATTTTAAGCGGCTCTGACGAAATAGAAAATTACTTCAACGCGGGCGATTGGAAAAACTATACAACGAAAGTACACGCGCTAAAAAGTTCTGCGCGAGTCATTGGAGCAAATGAACTTTCAGACAGGGCGCGCCGCCTTGAAGACGCGGGCAACAGCGGCTACATTAACGAAATTCAGCAGGATACCGCGCCGCTTTTAAAACTTTATCGCAGTTACGCAGAAAAACTTTCGCCACTGATTGAAACTGAAACTGAAGAAAATAATTCTGATAAACCGCTGATTGAGGAAGATTCACTTGCTGAAGCATTTGAAACAATGAAAGAGGCGGCGGCGAATTTTGACATTGACACGATAGAATTTGTGTTACAATCGCTTGAAGATTATCAATTACCGAAAAATGATTTTGAACGTTGCAAGCAGATTAAGGATGCCGTTTCAAAATTGGATTGGGATTTAATTCAAGATTTAGTTAATAGGGACTAAGGGCTAAGGGAAAATCCCTAATCCCCAGTCCTTATATCCTATCCCCTAAAATCGACCGAAGGGAGATTTTCACCATGAAATTGGTAATAGTTGAAGATGACCTGATGGTAGCCGCAATAAACCGAGAATTTGCACTGAAAACGCCGGAATTAAACATTGTGGCAACCTTTTACAACGGACGGGAAGCGTTGGACTTCCTCGCGCAGAATCCAATAGATTTACTGCTGCTTGATATTTATATGGCGGGTTATACCGGCTTGGAACTTTTAAAAGAATTGCGGCAACAGGGCAATAAAACTGACGCAATAATAATTTCGGCGGCAAATGACGCAGACCACATTGATGAGGCGTTTCATTTGGGAATAGTCGACTATTTAATTAAGCCGTTCACTTACAGCAGATTTCGTGAAGCCGTACAAAAATTTTTATTGCGGCGTTCCCTGCAACTCAAAGGCACTTACACGCAACAAGATATTGACAAACTTTTAGACCCGACGGCGGATTCTTACGGCGTTTTGAGAAAAGGTTTACAGCAACAGACGCTTGATAAAATTTTGGAGTGCTTAATTGCAGAAAAAAATTGCGGGCGATTTATGACAAGTGATGAAATTTCAGCTGAAACAAATTTTTCAAAAATGACAATTCGCCGCTATATGAATTACCTGATTGAACAAAAAAAAGCCGTCAGCCGAATAAATTACTTTACCGGCGGACGCCCTTCAATCGAATATGCTATTTTAAACTGAAAAAATTTGCCGCTTGAAAAGGGCGGCTTTTTTAATTGCCTTCATTGGCGTTTTCTATATCGCTGTTTTTCAAAGTAACAGTGGCAAAGGCAGCAATTTTATCATTTTCTCTGGTTTTCATAAGAATGACGCCCTGCGCGGCTCTGCCTATAACTGAAACATCAGAAACATCAGTCCGCATAACAAGCCCTTCATTTGAAATAAGCATTAATTCTTGTTCGGGATTCACAACTTTTATACCGACAACTTTACCGGTTCTTTCGGTAACTTTCATATTGATAATTCCAATACCGCCGCGACTTTGAAGGCGGTATTCTTCAGTAGGAGTGCGTTTGCCGAATCCGTTTTCACTGACAGTTAAAAGCGTTGCACCTTTTCTGAATTTATCCATACCAACAACATAATCGCCTTTTTGAAGTTTAATACCTTTGACGCCAAAAGTATTCCTGCCAAAAGCGCGGACTTCCTCTTCTGGGAAAACTATTGCTTTACCTTTCGCCGTGCCCAAAATAATATCTTGTTCGCCCTCTGTAAACTTGACGCCAATAAGTTCATCGTCCTTTGAAAGTTTCAGTGCAATTACGCCGCGTTTTGACATTGAATTAAATTCTGAAAGCTGCGTTTTTTTGACAGTGCCTTTCTTGGTTGCCATAAACAAATAGCGCGTCGGATCGTAGTCACGAACTTTTATAAGCGCGGTAATTCTTTCATTGTCATCAAGTTGTACAAGACTGCCAATTGGAACGCCTTTAGCCGTGCGGCTTGTCTCAACGATATTGTACGCCTTCAACGGAAAAACTTTGCCGCGATTCGTGAAAAATAAAATCGTCTGATGATTCGTGGCAACCAAAATATGTTCAACAATATCTTCAGCCTTTGTTGTCATACCGTTAATACCAACGCCGCCGCGTTTTTGGTTTTTATAGGTATTCAAGCCGATTCTTTTGACATAGCCGCCGCGCGTTACGGTTACAACAACGTTATCATCGTGAATTAAATCTTCAGGCGAAAAATTTTTGACGGGCTTTTCTGAAATAATTTGAGTGCGGCGTGCGTCGCCGAATTTTTCTTTTACGGCGGTTAATTCGTCTTTAATAATTTCCAGAATTTTATTTTCGTCGCCGAGAATTTCAGTCAACTTTTCAATCAGCAAAATAATTTCTTTGTATTCGTCGCTAATTTTTTGACGTTCAAGCCCGGTTAATTTTTGAAGGCGTAAATCTAAAATTGCCTGCGCCTGAATTTCTGTGAACTCAAAATTTTTAATTAAATCATCTTTCGCCGAATTATTGTTTGAACTTTGACGAATTGTGGAAATGACGGCGTCAAGATTATCAATCGCCTTTGTCAAGCCTTCAAGGATATGAGCGCGGCTTTTTGCTTTTTCCAAATCGTAACGAGTGCGGCGCGTGATAATTTCTTTTTGGTGTTTAATGTAGTAGCGCAAAACTTGTTTAAGATTTAAAACTTGCGGGGAGCCGTCGACAAGTGCCAGCATAATTACGCCGAAAGAGTCTTGCATTTGCGTATGTTTGAAAAGCAAGTTCAAAACAATTTGCGGGTTGACGTCGCGGCGTAAATCCATAACAATTCTCATACCGTCGCGGTCTGATTCGTCGCGCAGGTCTGTTATACCTTCGATAGTTTTTTCACGTACTAAATCAGCAATTTTTTCAATCAGGCGCGCTTTGTTGACTTGGTAGGGTAATTCGGTAACAACAATTCGCAATTTGCCGTTGGAGCGCGTTTCAATTTCGGTTTTTGCGCGCATTAAGATAGAGCCGCGCCCCGTTGTATACGCCTCATAAATTCCCGTTTCGCCGATAATTTGCCCGGCGGTTGGGAAATCCGGACCTTGAATAATCGCCATTAATTCTTCAAATTCGGCGTCGGGGTTGTCAATCATTAATAAAGTTGCGTCGATAACTTCACTTAAATTGTGCGGCGGAATATTTGTAGCCATACCTACGGCAATTCCGGAAGTTCCATTAACCAAAAGTTGGGGGAATTTTGCCGGTAAAACTGCCGGTTCCTTCAAGGATTCATCATAATTCGGTACAAAGTCAACAGTTTCTTTATCAATATCCTGCAACATTAATTCTGAAATTTTTGACATACGAACTTCAGTATAACGCATTGCGGCGGCGGGGTCGCCGTCAACCGAACCGAAATTTCCGTGTCCGTCTGCAAGTTGATAACGCATTGAAAAATCTTGAGCCATTCTAACAATGGCATCGTAAACTGAAGTATCGCCGTGCGGGTGGTACTTACCCAAAACTTCACCGACGATACGCGCAGATTTTTTATAGGGTTTGGTTGAAGTCATACCGGCTTCTTGCATTGCGTACAAAATCCGCCGGTGTACAGGTTTCAAGCCGTCCCTAATGTCAGGAATTGCGCGTGAAACTATAACCGACATTGCGTAATCGATATATGAAAATTTCATTTCGTGTTCAAGATTTACCGGTACAATATTACCGTGCATATATTCAAAGTCTTCCAAAGTCTCACCTCATTTATTTTTTGAAAACGCGGCAATTATAACATTTGACGCCAAAAAAGTCTATTATAAAAACCAAAAAAAGCCGCCTCAAAAGACGACCTGAAATATTTGCACTAGGTTTTTGATACTTAGATAAAATAAATTATCTAACCGAATGTGGTGACGCCTAAGGGATTCGAACCCTTGAACCCGCCGTGAGAGGGCGGTGTCTTAACCACTTGACGAAGGCGCCATGTTGTAACGGCAAGAATATTATCATAAATTTATAAAAGCGTCAAGAAAATTTTTACATTGCCAAAAATCGCCGTGCTATTTATAATATAAAAAATTTTGAAGGAGGTTATGAAAATTTGAATTTTGCAGATACGCATTGCCATTTGAACGACGAAAAGTTTTCAAATGATTTAAATGAAGTGATTGAACGCGCCAAAAGTGCGGGCGTCAATCGAATAATAAATTTTGGCGATACGTTGGAAAGTTCAGCCGCCGTTGTTGAATTGACGAAAAAATTTACAGGTATGTTTGCAGGCGTCGGCGTTCATCCTGAAGAAATTTCCGGCTTCAATGAAAGTTCAGTCGAAAAAATTTTTGAACTTGCCAAAAATGAAAAAGTTGTGGCTATTGGCGAAATTGGACTTGATTATTACTGGGAAAAAGATTCAGAAAAACGCTTGCTGCAACAGAAAATTTTTATTGAACAATTAAAAATTGCGCGTCAATTAAATTTGCCGGTCTGCATTCACGAACGAGAGGCGCACGGCGACGCGCTGAAAATTTTGAAGTCTGAAGGAAAAAATTTGTGCGGCGTTATGCACTGTTATTCGGGGAGTCTTGAAATGGCGCGGGAAATTTGGAAAATGGGCTGGCTTACGGGCTTTGACGGTCCACTTACTTTTAAAAATTCTGCAAAATTGCCGGAAATTGTAAAAGCCGCGCCGCAAGAAATGATTTTGATTGAAACTGACGCGCCGTATCTTGCGCCCGTGCCTAATCGCGGCAAACGCAATGAGCCCGTCTTTGTTGTTGACGTGGCTAAAAAAATTGCCGAAATTCGCGGCGAAACTTTAGAAACTGTCGCGCAGTACACCACTCAAAACGCCGAAAACCTTTATAAAATTTGGAGGGAATAATTTTTGAAGAGGATAATTTTTTTTGTAACAATTTTAAGTTTAATGATTTTTTCAACTGCCGTAACTTTTGCTGAAGATATTGGCAAAGGCAAAAAAATAATTTACATACCGATTGACAATCGCCCTGTAAATCTGTTTCAAACAATCGAAGTTGTTGAACGGCTCGGCTATGAAGTTTTGGTACCGCCGGAAATATTTTTGGGAACGGGGGCAAAACCTGAACAATTCGGCAACCCTGACGCTCTTTGGAATTGGTTAAAAGAAAACGCGCCTCAAGCAGATGCCGCCGTTATTTCAACTGACGCAATGTTATATGGAAGTTTGGTAGGATCACGCAACCACATTTTGACGCCTGAAGAAATTCTTAACCGCGCCAAAAATTTTGAACAACTGCGCGAGGAAAATCCGGAACTTCCAATTTACGTTTTCGGTACAATTATGAGAACGCCCCGCTCCGCTGCCGCCACTTCAAACGCCGAACCTGAATATTATAAAACTTACGCCGCGCAAATTTTTAATTACACTGCGCTGAAAGATAAATCTGAAACCGAAAAACTTTCTTCAGCTGAACAAAACGAAATGGCTAAACTTGAAAAATCCATTCCGAAAGAATATCTTGAAGATTGGCTTGGACGCCGCGCCAAAAATTACAACGCCAATAAATATTTCGTAGATTTAACTAAAAGCGGCGTATTTCAATATTTTTTGTTGGGCTGCGATGACAGCGCGCTTTTTTCACAAACTCATTTGGAAAGTCGCCACTTGACCAGATACGGCAAACCGCTCGGCAAAGAAAAATTTCAAGTTATGTCCGGCGCAGATGAACTTGGTATGTTAATGATTTCCCGCGCTGTCAATGAAAATTTGGGGTACGTTCCAAAAGTTGCTATTGGCTACAATGAAGGTACAGGCGCGGATACTGTTCCAACTTTCAGCAACGAAAAAATCAGTGAATCCCTTGAAGGCGCAATTTTTGCTATTGGCGGCTTGAAAGTTAAAAATCCCGCAAATGCAGATTTAGTTTTGGCAATAAATACCAATCCCAACGGTAAAACCATAAACGCCGACAGCAAAAAGAATAAGCCAAAACCACATACCGGAATTGGTCCGTATATGAAAATGTTGAAAGAATATATAAAAAATGGCTATCCCGTCGGAGTTGTCGATATTTCCGCCTCAAACGGCTCTGATAACGCACTGATGAAACGCTTGAGAAATGAAAATCTGCAATTCAAAATTCGTTCATACAGTGGCTGGAATACGGCTACAAACAGTGCCGGCTTTTTAATCGGCGCGGGCGTCTTAACAAATTACATGACGAACGATGATATTTATTCACTGTTGTTGACGCGCTATCTTGACGAATGGGCTTACCAAGCGAATATTCGCACGAAAATTAATAACGGCTTAATCTGGACTGTACCGGGAGACGGCAACGCTTGGGCACTCGGCACGCGGCAGGAAGGGCTTGAAAAACTTACCGGCGATTTACTGTCTGATTTTGCCGCAAAAAATTTCAGGTTGCCGCGCGGCTACACTTTAGAAAATATTCAAGCGCGTTTTTTGTGGAGTCGAACTTTTGAGGCTGATATTACATTTGACTTTGTAGAAAATTGATAAAAAAATTACCCGCTGCAAATTTCGGCAACGGGATTTTTTATTTTTTTACGGTACGATTTTTGAACTTTGAAAATTTATGTTCTTTGAAAGGCGGCTGATCTGTCAAGTTAAATTTAAATTCTTCAAGCGTGCGGTTGATAATTGCGGGCGTCAAATTTTCCGGCGGCAGTTGCCGTATCAAACAAACTAAAAATTTTGCCGCATCTGAAGTTGTATCGCCGTAAGAAATTTTTGCCGCCCGTTGTAAAATTAAATCCATTCGCGCAGATTCAATCGCTTCAAGTGTACATTCGTTTTGCAGGTACGGGAATGCTTGAAAAATTTTTTGTTGAATTTCTTGAAATGAAGTTTCCGGCGCGTCACAAAAAATTTTGCGAATTTCTTTGTACATTTTGTTTCGTTCCTTGACGGCGCAAACGTTGCAGAGAATTTCTTTTGGCGGACAAAGTACGTTACAAAGTTTGCATTTGTGCCAGCCGCCTTGAAGTTTTCGCTTTTCGGATTTTGCGTAACTTAAAAAAAATTCAAGTAAAAATCGCCGCCGGTTTTCGTCAACTGTGGCGGCAACTTTTTTTTCGCACTCTGCAATTTCTTCCGGCGTCAATTCAATTTCTTCAACATTTGGCGCAGGAATTTTTTTTGGTAAAGGCGGCGCACTTCCAAAACTTTTGCCGAATTTTATTGTTGAAATAATAGGCAAGCCGGGCGAAATTTTTTCGTTAATCAGCTTAACCAGATTTGGCGCGCCGAATTTTAAAGTATCTTTTGCCGCGCTGTCGTTTGAATCTACAATCAAAGTTTCACCCTGAATTTTGACGGGAAAAATTTTATCTGCGAAATTTGGAAGTAATTCCTGCCAGCGATTAAAAATTTCACGTTGCAAAAGTCTTTTTCGTAATTTTGGATTTGCCGCTAAACTTTTTTGAATTACCGCGCCCATATTTTCAAGTTCACTCAAAAACTTTCAAACCTCCAATTTGCCGTATAAGCTGCCTTAAAATTAATTTTAATATAAATCTACCTTTGAGCTTAGAAAATTGATTGTAGGGGCAAATCTGCGCGAATACGGGCGTATTTTTTGTTGTGCGTCCTTAAAGAATTGTGCCGTTTTCAACGTGAAAAATTTTGCCGGAAATTTGCGCGGGGAAATAGGCTTTTTCGGTTGCCGTGATTAGCGTTTGAATTTTTTGATTGAGTAGAAAATCCAAAAGTTTTGCGCGGCGTTCGGCGTCCAATTCGCTCATTACGTCATCAAGCAGCAAAATTGGATATTCGCCGGAAGAATTTTTCAGCATTTGAATTTCTGAAAGTTTTAAGGCAAGCGCGGTTGTGCGAAGTTGCCCCTGCGAGCCGTAAAGGCGCAATTCTTTACCGTTTATAAAAAAATTTAAATCGTCAAGGTGCGGACCAAAACTTGTGGAGCCGCGCTTAATATCTATAAAATTTCTTGCACTGAAAATTTCGTTGTACCATTTTTGGAGATATTCAACGCTGAAATTTTGCGGCGCGTCAACGTTTTGTAAATCGTGAATTTCGTATTCAAGCGAAAGATTTTCAGCCTTCGAGGAAATTTCCTGTTGCATATCATTTGCCAAAATTTTTAAGTTCTCAACGGCGGTAATTCTTTTGGCGGTAATTCTTGCGGCGGCGTCTGAAAGTTGTTCGTTCCAAAGTTCCAAGTTTGAAGGCGACGCCAAATTTTCACGAATTTTTTTCAACAAGTTATTTCTTTGTTCGATTAGGCGGTTGTAAGTTGTCAATTCTGAAAAGTAAATTGGTGTTGCCTGCGCGAGGATTATGTTTAAAAATTTGCGGCGCGTAATTGGCGAATTTCTGAACATAAATAAATCTTCCGGCGAAAACATTACAGAATTTAATTTGCCTACGAAGTCGCGCAGTTTTATAAAATTGCCGTCAAATAAAATTCTGCGCCGCCTTTTGTCAGCCGGAATTTCAATAGCTAAATCGTGCGAAACGTCCGCCTTTGAAAAAGAAATTTTTATTAGCGCGGCGTCTTGCGTCCAACGTACCAATTCAGTATCCTTTGAAACTCGCGCAGTTCCCAGCGACGCAAAATTTATCGACTCCAAAATATTTGTTTTGCCCTGCGCATTTCGCCCCAAAAAAATATTTATCGTATCAGAAAGTTTTAAATCCAGCGCGGCGAAATTGCGAAAGTCATTCAAAAATATTTTTGAAATTTTCATCAGGTACGGACGGGCGTTACA
>CALDHY010000045.1 GCA_937901445.1 uncultured Selenomonadales bacterium | reverse complement strand
TTTCTTTTGCCAGGCTTTTATTTCTTCTAAAGAAAGAAAAGCCGACTTGTCAAAAAAATTTAAACTGAAGAAAGGATTGTTCTGTTTAAAAAGCACCTTTACGAATTGTCTGCATTAAGAAAATAATATTTAAAAAAAATTGCCGAGCAAACAGCCAAAAACTTTGATATAATAAAAAAAACATTAGCGAAGGGCTTAAAATTTCAGTTTCAAAATTTCGAGTAAAATAAATTCTTGTCAAACATTTTAAGGAGGAATTTTTATGTACGTTGGTAAAAAGCTCAAAAAAATAATAGCAGCCTCTTTGATAACGGGCGGGATTATTTTTACGCCAAATTTTGATGATTGTTACTGCCCGCAAATTTTCAGGGTTGCCCACGCTGAAATTCAAACTTATACCGGCGTCGGCGAATATGTTATGGGAGAAAATGACACGCAAGGTTTCGCCCGTGAACAGGCAAAATTATTGGCTACTCAAAATGCAACCGAACAATCCGCCGTTTACATTTACAGTTCGTCGACAATGAAAAACGACTTTTTACAAAATGAAATTACGGCAATTACCGCCGGAGTTATTCAAATTGTCGATACAAAATATGAATCCGTTTCATTGGAGGGCGGCTTTGTAAAATTTCAGGCAACCGTAACGGCAAATATCGATACAGACAGCCTTAACGCCGAAATTGAAAAGTGGAAACGCATTAACGATCACACTCGAGAAAACATCATTGAAATAAACGATGACAGGCAACAAACGATTGACTACTTAAGAAAACGCGTTGTCGAATTAGAAAACCAAATTGCAAATATTAAAACCGAACAAGATAAACAAAATGTCCGCACTCAAATTGCAAGCATTGATAAAGATGCACTTTACGCGCAAAAATTGGACGAAGGCTACAAAGCTTACTATCAAGGCAAGTACAAAGACGCCGTGAAATTGTATGACGAGGCAATAAAAATCAGAAACAATGACGCCAAAGCCTATTTTTACCGCGCTATGGCGTACAGTCACACCGAAGGCACGGAACAAGCCGTAAAAGATTGTACGCAAGCAATAAAATTAAATCCGCGTTATGCAGCCGCCTACAATGAACGCGGCGATGCTTACGGAAAATTGAGGAAGTATGATAAAGCCATTGAAGATTTTAACAAGGCAATTCAAATCAAGCCGGATTATGCCATTGCCTATTGCAACAGAGGTAGTACCTACAGAGAATTGAATGACAACGCCGCCGCTTTGAAAGATTTTAATAAATGCTTGCAACTTCAGCCGAATTATACAAATGCTTACAGAAATCGCGGTTCGCTTTATGTGACTTTAAAAGAATTTGAGCTTGCCATTGACGACTTGAATAAAGCCATTGAATTTCAAGAAAATAACGTTATTGTTGATGATGATTATTCAAATGCCGTCGATATTAAATTGCGCTACGCCGTAACATATATTGAGCGCGGCAGAGCCTATGAAGGTTTATATGATGACAAAAACTCTGCCGAAAATTTTAAAAAAGCACTAAATTTGCTTGAAAATCCCGAAACTCCACTGGGTTATTATTGGCGTGGAAATGCTTATTACGGTCTGAAAGAATATCAAAAAGCCATAGACGACTATAAAAAATGTATGGAGCTTTTCAAAACTTACACGCCGAAGGCTGAAGATATGTCCGGTTCACTTCAAACAAATCTCAACAATGGATTTTTATATCAATGGATGGGAGGTTGCTATTATTACTTGCAAGATTATCCCAACGCCATTGAAAATTTTAATATTGCGATTCAATTTTCCCCAAAAATCGCTGAACATTATGCTTGGCGCGGCACAAGTTACTATCACGGTCTCAAAGATTTCAAAAATGCTATGGCAGATTTTGACAAGGCAATTAAACTGAATCCGCAGAATGAATATCTGTATCTTTGGCGCGGCGGCGTTTACTTTAATGAAAAAAATTATGAAAAAGCCGAAAAAGATTATAACAAGGCACTTGAAGTTAATCCCAAAAACGTTGATGCACTTACAAATTTAGCCAATCTGTACAAGGAGCAAAAAAATTATGACCGCGCCCTTGAATACTACAACAAGGCGATTAAAGTTGCTCCAAATTATTTTAATGCTTACAATTACAGAGGGCATGTTTATTGCGATTTAGAAAACTATGACGCGGCAATAGCTGATTACAGCCGCGCTATTGAACTCAATCCCAACGCTGAATTTTTATATGCCAATCGTGGTAATACTTATTTTTCATTGGAGCAGTACGAGAAAGCAATTTCTGATTTTAACAAAGCTATTGAACTTAAAGCTGATAATGATGCTTGGGTATACCGTGAACGCGGTGAATCCTATTACTACTTAGGAGAATACAAAAACGCTGTTGAAGATTTAAATAAATCCATTGAACTTGATCCGGAAAATTCTCGTGCTTACGGTTTGCTCGGCGCAAGTTATTATTTCGATGAAGATTATGATAATGCTATAGCAGCATTTCAAAAAGCCTCACAAGTTAAATCTGATTTTGCTGATGCTTATTACGGAATGGGACTTTGTTTTTACAAACAGGAAAATTATACGGACGCCGTTACAAATTATGATATGGCTATAAACTTAAATTCCGGCGTAATTTACGATGTTTATAATGATCGCGGCAAGGCTTATTATGCAATGGAAAATTACCAAAACGCAATTGAAGATTATACAAAGGCTATTGAACTCAAGCCCAATAACGCCAACTATTACAGCAATCGCGGCGATGCTTACAGACAATCGAAAAATTATCAACAAGCCGTTGCAGATTATTCAAAGGCAATAGAAATTAATGATAACCATTTTAGTGCTCACTTTGGGCGCGGAATGACTTATCTTTTCCGACTTAAGGAATATGAAAAAGCACTCGCCGACGCCAACAAAGCTATCGAAATTAAACCTAAATGGGGCGTAGCTTATCAAATGCGCGGTCAATGCTATTCGGCGTTGGGCGAAAAAGATAAAGCCGCCGCAGATTTTGCAAAGGCAAAGGAACTCGGATTTAAAGGGCGTCAATCTTGATATCAGAATAAAATTTTGGCGGCAGAAATTAACCTGCCGTTTTTTTATTGCGGAAAAAAATTTTCTAAATTATAATCTGGTAGAAATTTTGTAACGGAGGTAAATTTTATGATTTTAAAAAATATTTCACCGGCTGAAGTTTTGAACTTGAAAGACAGCGTGGCTTATGCAGAAGGTCAAGTTGTCAGCAAAACTTTGATACAAAATGACGGCGTAGGAATTACAATTTTTGCATTTGCCAAAGGCGAGGGAATAAGTACGCACGAATCCAAAGGCGACGCGCTTGTAATGGCGTTGGACGGCACCGGCAAAATTACAATCGACGGCAAAGATTTTATTTTGAACGCGGGCGAAAGTATCGTAATGCCTGCGAATCAACCGCACGCTGTTTTTGGCGAAGAAAATTTCAAAATGCTGTTAGTTGTAACTTTTCCGCCCCAAATTTAGGTGATAAATATGCAATTTGATTTTGAAACAATTCTTGACAGGCACGGCAAAGACGCGCTTGCAGTTGACGGGCTCGGCGCAGTTCCAAATTTTACACCCGCGCCGCCGGAAAAAGATTTTGATTCAATTCCAATGTGGGTTGCTGATATGAGTTTCAAAACCGCGCCCGCAATTATTGACGCCTTGTCGCGCAGGTTGCAACACCCGCTTTTCGGTTATTTTTCTTTGAGTGAAGAATATTTTCAATCGATTATAAATTGGCACAAACGCCGCAACGATATTCAGGATTTAAAGGCGGAGCATATAGGCTACGAAAACGGCGTACTCGGCGGGATTATCAGCGCGTTAAATGTTTTGTGCTCGAAAGGCGATAATGTTTTGGTACATTCGCCGACTTACATTGGTTTTAAAATGACGCTTGAAAATAACGGCTACAAGTTGATTCACAGCCCGCTGATTTTCGATGAAGATAAAATTTGGCGAATGGATTTTGCAGATATGGAACGAAAAATTGTAGAAAATAAAATTCACGCGGCTATTTTTTGTTCGCCGCACAATCCCTGCGGGCGCGTTTGGGAGCGTTGGGAAATTGAACAGGCTATGAATTTATTTAAGAAATATGAAGTTTTTGTAATATCGGATGAAATTTGGTCTGATTTAATTTTCAGCGGTAAAAAACATATTCCAACTCAACAAGTCAACGAATACGCGCACGAACACACCGCCGCCTTTTACGCGCCGTCAAAAACTTTCAATTTGGCAGGGCTTGTCGGTTCCTATCACGTGATTTACAATCGTTGGTTGCGGGAGCGCGTCGAAAAAGAATCTTCCTTGACGCACTACAACGCGGCAAATGTTTTTTCAATGCACGCGCTGATTGGCGGCTATTCGGCGGAAGGCGAAAATTGGCTTAATGAATTGAATCAAGTTTTGGAAAAAAATACTTCCTACGCTTATGATCATATTCAAAAAAATTATCACGGCGTCAAAGTTTGCAAGCCGGAAGGAACTTATATGATTTTTTTGGATTGTGAAGAATTTTGCAAGGAAAAAAATATTTCGCAGGAAGAAATTTTAAAATTAGGTTGGGCAAAGGGCGTAACGTGGCATGACGGCAAATTATTTAATAGTCCTTACGGCTTGAGAATGTCGCTCGCAATTCCATTCCGGCAAGTGCAAGAGGCGTTTAACCGTATGGATAAATTTATTTTTGGATTGGAGTTTTTAAAATGAAACAAGCTGTACATTTTGGCGCGGGAAATATCGGGCGCGGCTTTATCGGTTTACTTTTGAGCAAGTCCGGCTATCACGTAACTTTCATTGATATTATTGATTCACTGGTTGACGATATTAACACGCTGAAAAAATATCCCGTGCAAATTACCGGCAAGCCGGAAAAAATTATCGTTGAAAATGTAAGTGCGATTGACAGTGACAGAAACGATGTTGCAGTTGAGGCGGTAGTTGAGGCGATTGTTGACGCGGATATTATCACAACGGCTATTGGTCCCAACGCGCTGAAATTTATTGCAGAAAATATCGCGCAGGGCTTAACCAAACGCCTTGAAAAAAATAAAAAGCCGCTGAATATCATTGCTTGCGAAAATATGTTCGGCAGTTCAACCGCGCTGAAAAATTTTGTCTACGCAAAACTTTCTGACGATATTAAATCTGAACTTGATAAATTTGTTGGTTTTCCTGATGCTGCCGTTGACAGGATCGTACCTAATCAAATTGGCGGCGAAAAACTTTTGGTTACGGTTGAAGAGTTTGCAGAATGGGATATTGACGCCGCGCAGGTTGTCGGCGATTTATCGGACGTGCAGGGCTTGTCGATTGTCGAAAATCTTAACGCCTACATTGACAGGAAAATTTTCACGATTAATACCGGTCACGCCGCCATTGCTTACCTTGCCTATCAAAAAGGAATTAAAGATATTTCAAGCGCAATGAAGGACGTTGAAATTTTGGAAACTGCGCGAGACGTTTGGGCGGAAACTTCAGCACTTTTGATTGACAAATACAAATTTGCGCCCGCCGCGCATCGCCGCTACGTTCAAACTACAGAAAATCGTTTTGCCAATCCTAATTTGTCTGACGAAGTTTTCAGGGTTGCACGTTCGCCAAAAAGAAAACTTTCAGCAAGCGACAGAATTATTTCCCCTGCAACTCAACTTATCGAGCGCGGAATTACTCCGGCTGCATTGGCGAAAGTTGCCGCCGCCGCTTTTAAGTTTGATTGCGCTGAAGATAATGACGCCGTCGAAATTCAAAATTTTATCAAGACTGAAGGTATTGACGCCGCAATTTCAAAATATACCGGCTTAAATCCGGACGCTAAACTTTTTGCAATGATTAAAGAAAATTTCTGATAAAATTTTCAGCCGTCGCAAGGGGCGGCTTTTTTTGTGTTATAATAAAAAAAATTTTGGAGGGATAAAATGAAAGTCGAAATTAAAAATAAAATTCTTGCCGAGCTTGAAACTACAGATTTTTTTGAAAACCTGCGCGAGGACATTTGCGGCTATAAACTGAAAAAAATTTTTGCTGAAGACGACGATAAATTTTTTTATTTCAGCTACAACGATGAAAAAAATCACCGCGCCTTTGCCGCGTACTTTCACGAAGAAACGGCTGAATACAAAGTGCGCGTAAAAATTGGATTAACCGAATTTTGCTTGACGAAATTTTTTACAAACAAACTTGAAACTTTCGCCAAAATTTTAAATTCAGAAATGCAGGCGGCGATTGAAAATCTTTCTGCGCCCGTCGATACAAAAACAGATTTACTCATTGCCGAACAAAATTTTTCAAATTGGGAATATGCCAAAAATTTGCCGGAAGAAATTGAAGGCTTTGAACTTTTCATAACGCCGGAAAATCCCGCCAAAATTACAAACGGCTCGTACATAATTTTGAACTACAGCAACTTTGAAACTTTTTGCGACTTAACAATTTACTACAACGTTTACACTGGAACTTTCAGCGGCGAATCGAAAGTAAATCTTGTGCCGAATGTCAGTTATCTTTTTGACGCCGAAAATTTGAAAGACCTTGAATTAAAACTCAAAAAAAATCTTACCGCTGAACTTTGTAACATAAAGAAAATTTCTGCTGAAACTGCTTGAAATTCTGCAGGAACTTTTTGATGTAAAAGCGAATGTATTTTGCATTATTTTTTTAGGGGGAATTATTGTGGATAGTGCAAAATCATCGATGAGGACTCAATTTATCCTAATGATGATAGGAGCGTCATTTGTTACCTTATTCATTACGTGTACAGTTTTTACAATGGACATAATGAACAACAACAAGACGGAAATTGCCGAATTTCGCCAAATGTTGGTAAAGGATATTGAAGAGCAACTGCGCAATCAAACTCTTACGGCAATAAGCGCGATTGATGAATTTCACAAACGCCAACTTGCCGGCGAACTTACGGAAGAACAGGCAAAATCATTCGCCGCTGTAACTGTACGCAATATGCGCTATGAAGGCGATGGCGGCTATTTTTGGATTGATACTTTTGACGGCGTCAACGTAGTTTTGCTCGGGCGCGCAGAAACTGAAGGTAAATCACGTATCGACGCTACAGATCCAAGCGGCAGAAAATATATTCAAGAAATGATTGAAACCGGCAGACAATCCGGCGGCGGCTTTACTGATTTACAATTTCCAAAACCGAATCAAACTGAACCTTTGCCGAAAAAAAATTTTACAATGGCGTATGAACCTTACGGTTGGGTTGTAGGTACGGGTGTTTGGATTGATTATATTGATACAAGAGTTGCCGAAATGCAAGCGCGCTCTGAATCAAATTTAAACAGCATTATGCTTAAAATGGCTATTGTCGGAATTATTATTATGGCGGGTATGATATTCATTGCAATAGTTTTTTCAAATTATCTTATTATGCCAATTCGTGTAATTACTTCAACATTGGATACTTTGGCAACGGGCAATTTCCGCAACAGCGGCGAATCTAAAATTGATCCTAATCGTACAGATGAAATTGGAGTTATGGCGCGAGCGGTTACAAAACTTCAAGATAATGTCAGCAGTATGATTAGTAAAGTTATGACTTCAGCCGAACACGTAGCCGCCGCCTCTCAACAATTAACGGCAAGCGCGGATCAATCTACAACGGCGATTAATCAAGTTGCAGAATCAATCGTAAATGTTGCCGGTGCGTGTACTGAACAATTCGTCGAAGTCGAAAATGCAACTACTAAGACTGAAGAACTTAAAAATCATATGGACGCATTTAAGAAAACTTTGCAAGGTTCCTCAAAAGAAATTGAAGAAACAAATACCGCCGCCGAAAACGGCAACAAGGCTGTTAAAAATGCAATTAATCAAATGGAGCGTATCGAAACTTCAGTTACTGCTTCTGCAGACGTTATTTCTCAACTCGGCGAAGAATCAGAAAAAATTGGTAAAATCGTTGACGCCATTGCAAATATCGCAGATCAAACAAACTTGCTTGCACTTAACGCGGCGATTGAGGCGGCGCGCGCAGGTGAACACGGGCGCGGCTTTGCAGTTGTTGCTGATGAAGTCCGCAAGCTTGCCGAACAATCGCAACTTTCAGCTAAAGAAATTTCCAGCTTAATCGGCTCCATTCAGGCAAAATCGCAAGACGCGGTTACCGCAATGCAGGAAGGCGTTGCAAACGTAAAAACCGGTGCAGATGCCGTTGATGACGCAGGCAAAACTTTTGCAATTATCAGCAACAAGGTTACTGCAGTTTCAAGAAGTTCCGCACATATGGAAAAAATTGTTAATGAATTGGTTGCAAACACTGACGTTATCACTCAATCTGTTGACAAGATCAACGCTAAGAGTCGTGAAGTTGCAAGTGAATCTGAAACAGTTTCTGCTTCCGGCGAACAACAATCCGCCACTATGCATGAAATTGCAGACGCCAGCCGCTCCCTTGCCGAAATGGCTCAACAAATGCAAGATATTATTGGCAAGTTCAAAATTTAATCAAAATTCTTTCTAAAAAAATTAATCCCCAACTTTCAAAGTCGGGGATTTTTTATCGCCAATTTTCAACTTTTAAACCGGCAATTCTTGAAAAATGTTTGTCATTCGCCGTAATGAGTGTACAGTCATTTACAATCGCAACTGCCGCAATGTAAATATCGTTGTCTTCAATCTGTTGTCCTCTGTGAAGTTGATCGTAAATTTCAGCGGCTTTTTTTGCTGCCTGATAATTAAATTCAAGTTTTACAAAAGTTTCTTTGTACAGCTTAAAAAATTCATTCATTTTCCTTTTGGAATTAACGATTCTTAATCCACGAACAATTTCGTAATAGACTATTGGACAAATTGCGACTTTGTGTCTTTTTTGAAGTGCATCTTCCATATTTTGTTCTACGCTGTAACTTTGGCGTAAAATATCGCTGACAGCGTTGGAATCAAGACAATAAAGCATATTTTGCACGCTTCCTTTCTTCTTCGGCATCCATAAAAGCAAGAAACGCATCTGCTTCAGCTTTATCTTCAGGAGTATCAGTACGCGCAAAATCACGGATAGCTTGAATCTGTCTCTGAATTTTTTCTTCTTCAAGCTTTTCTTTGTCAGCTTTAATTACAGAAACATCTTTTTGAATATCTTCAATCATCGAAATAATTTTTTCTTCATTCGTCATTTCAAACACCTCCTCAAACATTTTAACATAAAAAATTTTTACGTCAACGAAATGTATTGCGGTACAATATCTTCAAAAGAGCCGTCCTTCATACGAAAACCGCCGGGAATAATTCCAAGTTCGGTAAAGCCTAAACGCCGGTACAAATTGCGGGCGTGAATGTTGGTAGCTACAACCGCGTTAAACTGCAAGATTCTAAAGCCGAGTTCACGCGCCTTTTCAATGCAATGTTTGACAATAATTTCTCCAATGTGCCGCCCGCGTAAATCTGCGCGCACTGCGTAGCTTGCGTTTGAAATGTGACTGCAACGCCCGACGTTATTTGGATGAAGAATATACAACGCCAAAACTTCGCCGCTGTCAGAATCAACTGCAAGCCCCGTGAAAGACTGCGCTTTAAAAAATTCGTCGCCGGTAATTTCTGTAAGTTCATCTTCTTGCGGGAAGGCAACGCCTGCGCGAACAATTTCATTCCAAATTTCAATCGCCGGTTTTATATTTTTAATTTCGTACGATTCAATGATTATCATAAAAATTTCCCTCCAAAATTTAAAGGGCTAAGAATTTTTCCCTAACCCTTAATCCCTAGTCCTTAATCCCTATTATTCACGTTCAGATAATTCTTTTGAATAAGCCGTGTGGTAATTGCCTTTAACTTTTTTACTTTCATAGGTTGCCAAATCTGCGCGCTTGTAAAGTTCCTCAAATGAAAGTTTTTCGCCGGCGTGGAAAAGCGCACTGCCCAAACTGATTGAAATTTTTCTGTCTCCGAGCTCGGCAATAAAAATATCGTCAATTTCTTTGAAAAGCCGAATGATAATATTTGCGCCGTAATCTTCGTCAGGAACGTCAACCGCGTAAACTGCATATTCGTCGCCGCCGAGTCTCATAACTATATCATTTTTGCGGAAAGTTCGTTTTAAAGCGTTGGCAATAGCTTTAATGACTTTATCGCCGACGTCGTGTCCGTAGTTGTCATTAATCGATTTAAATTTGTCGGCGTCCATCAAGCAAAACATTCCCCCGACGCCGTTTGCAATTAATTCTTTTATCGCTTTTTCACCGCTGCCACGATTTCTTAAGCCCGTCATTAAATCTGTTTCTGAACGTCGTTTTAAATCTTCCGCACTGCGTTTTTCGGCGTCAATTACTTCAATGGCAAAAAGTATCTGGCTTAAATCGCCGCCTTTGTCGTCAAGCAAAAGAAATTTAGCTTTACACCAGCCGTAGTCTTTACTCAAAAATTCGTAGCTTATACCGTGCTTGCCTTCCATTCTGTACGCCAAATTGTCAAAGTTGATAAAGTCCAACAAGCCGCGCAATGTTTCATATTTCGTCGTGCTTAGGAGCGCGTTTCTGAATTTGCGCGCCGCGTTGCCGCCGTCTCGAATTTTCAGTAAATTAAATCCTTCGTGGCGGCTGACTTCTTGAACAGAATTATATTTCAAGTCAATCAAATGCATTGATGCATATTTATCGGCGTGGCTGGTAATTCCTTGACGCTTGGATTCTTCCTTAACTTTTTTATGTTCCTTGCCAATATTGACTTGCACAAAAATTATAAGTACAAAAAGTATAAAAACCGAATAAGCTATAATTTGTAAAACCAAATCTGAAAAAGTTCCGCGCACGTACGTATTATCTCGGCGAACTATCAAGTAAGAATTGGCTTCCGGAATGTACCGCGCAACTACAAAAATATTTTCAAGTTGCCTGACATTAAATTGATTGTTATCAAAGTCTTCATTTTCCTGTACCGCCGAAATAATTTCTTTCAAATACGGGTCTTTGAATTTAACCGCGCTTGTGTCAATGTCAAAATTTGCATCCGGCTGAAATAAATCAATTTTAATTTTATGTTCGTGTTCCTGTCTTGTTAAAATTTCCTGCAATTCATCCATAGCAATACCAATACCGCAAACGCCAATTAAATTACCGTCTGCATCTTCGATACGTGAATTAACAAAAAGATTCCACGACTCTTGGTCAAATTCATCAGCATCAATATCAGTGGCGTATGGGAGATTTTTGGCAAGAAAATTTTTGTACCAAATATCGCGCGGGTTTTTGGGGTTCAGCACTTTGTTAAAACCGCCGTCATAGTAATAAATTTTTGTGGCGTCAGAAACTATGAAAGTTATTGTGTAGCCGAAATTTTCTTTTATGCCGTTCAAATAATTTTGCAACAAAGTAACTTCTTCAGCTTGTGAAATGTTCAATTCGTTTTGAAGATTCTGTTTCAAAAAGCTGTCATTTGCCATAGTACGTGTAACCATTATGGAGCGCAAAATATCATTGTGAATTGTGTCATAGACTTCGGCGGAAATTAACTTTGCAACTTCTTCATCGTGGCTTTTTATAACCGTGTTCAAAACCAAACACGAAATAGAAATTGAAATTATGTAAGTTACTGCAATTACAAGCGATAAAGTTTTTGGGGCTTCAATGTATTCTGCAATTTTTTCGCCAATAAGTTGAGGGATATATTCGCCGATATATTCCTCGCTCATAGTTTTTTTCTTCGTTGGAGTTCCCTCCTTTTGAAGGGTTAAGGGTTAAGGATTAAGGAAAAATCCCTAATCCCTAATCCTTAATCCCTAGTCCTTAAATTACGCTGCCTTCCTCTCTTCAACATTTTCTGTCAAAACTTTAATTCTGCCCAGTTCAATATCTTTGACGCCGTATTTATTAAGATATTCTGCAAAAACAATGTCAAGCGTTTCATATTCGTCGATAATTTTTAAATCTTTCAACATTGCATAATCGTCGCCGCCCTGAAACATAAAATCAGCGGCTCCAATGGTATAAATTTTATTTTCGTCCAAAAGTTCACCGTTAATAAAAATTTCTTCGACGCGCTGCCCTGCAGGTTGTGAAGGATCAAAACTGAAAGTCATACCGCTAACACTCAAGAAGCCGCCGAATGACGCAGGAACGCCGAAAACCGAATGTTCAAGCATTTCACGAATAGCCTTGCCGGAAATTTCCGCTTTTTGAAGTACGTTGCCAAAAGGTACAATTTCCAAAATATTTTTGCGTGTAATATCGCCCGCCGGTAAGCCGGTACGAATGCCGCCGCCGTTCATAACCGCAATATCTGCGCCGGTTTTCCAGCGTAACATATCCGCGCAAAGGTTGCCAATTTCACTTTCTTTTTGACGTACAAGTTCTCTGTCGCCGCTAAGTGCGCGGTCGCTGTGTGCTACAACCGTATCGAAGATTTTTTGATTTTTCTTTTCGAGTCTGATAACTTGATTGGTAATTCTTTTGTCGGGCGTAGGATTAATTTTTTTTACGTCTTCAGCTGATAAAAGTTTTGCTTTCTTTGAAATGATTTTGCCGTCGCGCAGATTTACCGTAACTTGCCCCAAAAAATGTTCATATTCGCCGGTCTGTGCAATTAAAGTATTTTTGACGGTTAAACCTTCCGGTAATTCGGTGTGGCTGTGCCCGTCAATAATTATATCAATTCCTTCAGTTTCGGCGGCTATTTTTTCGCTGGTAAATTTTGAACTTTTATCAAGTCCCATATGCATTACGCAAATCACAACGTCACATTGCGGACGCAAAATTTTTATCATTTCTCGCGCAGTTTCAACGGGGTTTAAAAATTCAACCTTTGCAACTTTAAGAGGCGCAGCCATGTAGGCAGTTTCCGGCGTTGAAAGTCCGAATACGCCAATTTTTATATTTCCCTGTTTAAAAATTTTGTAAGGCGTAAAAAGAAATTCGCCGTTACTTTTTCTTACAACATTTGCGGCAAGGATGGGGAATTTTAATTTTTTGGCTAAGACTTCGAGTTGGTCGGAGCCGTAATCAAAATCGTGGTTGCCGGGCGCAAGTAAATCAATTCCGGCGGCGTTTAACAGCGGCACAAGATTTTCGCCGTTGCTGATATTAATTCGAGGCATACCGTGAAAAGTATCGCCCGCGTCAAACCAAAATGTAAGTTTATTTTGTTTCTTGACGGTTTTAACTGCCGCCGCCATTTCGGCAAGCCCGATAGATTTTCCGCCGTCATCACTGTTTACAATTCGGCAATGTGAATCATTCGTGTGGAAAATTATAATTTTTTCCGCACTTGCAATACTTGGAATAAAAAAAATCAGCAGCAACGCCGCCATTAAAAACTTTTTCATTAAAATCTCACTTACTTTCTTAAAATATGTTTAACAATTCGGTAACCTGTTTCGTACAAAAAAATTATCGGCAACGCCAATGAAACTTGACTGATAACGTCGGGCGGCGTGATTAACGCGCCAATTACAAATGACAGGAAAAAAATTATTCGCCGGTACGCCCTATTTTCTCAAAATGTGTTTAACAATTCGGTAACCTGCTTCGTACAAAAAAATTATCGGCAACGCCAATGAAACTTGACTGATAACGTCAGGCGGCGTAATTAACGCGCCAATTACAAATGACAGGAAAAAAATTATTCGCCGGTACTTGCCCAAAAATTCACTTGTCAAAAATCCCAACTGCGCCAAAACTATTACAATCAGCGGCAATTCAAATACAAAGCCGAACGGCAACATAAATGTTATAACGAAGTCAAAATAATTTTGGAATGAAAACATTGTCTGCAAGTCGTCAGTGCTGAATCCCATAAAAAATTTCAACGCCAGCGGCAGAATCAGGAAAAATGAAAACGCCAGTCCCGTAAAAAATAAAATTACGGACACGGGGACAAGCAAGCCCAAAACTGCGCGTTCAGACTTTGTAAGCGCGGGCAAAAAAAATTTCCATATGTGAAAAAAAATTATCGGCAAGGCTATTAAAAAGCCCGCGACAATATCAATTTTTAAATATGCATCATAGGATTTTCTTTTTTTGACGGAAGATA
>CALDHY010000044.1 GCA_937901445.1 uncultured Selenomonadales bacterium | reverse complement strand
AGTCCGGGACACTTTCCGCTCCGCTATCGCGATTGAGAGTGTGGACGGTGCAAGGATTGAGAATATCCTGGTTGACGGGATCTACGCCCGCAACACGGGGAACGCCATCTTTATCCGTCTGGGACAGCGGGCCGGCGACGGGAAAGGATACATCAGGAATATAACCGTCAGGAATCTGAGCTGCGAAATCCCGTTTGACCGCCCGGACGTCGACTACGACATCCGCGGTCCGATCCGGGACACCTATCACAACCAGTATCCGTGCTCCATCACGGGCCTTCCCTCCAATCGCGTCGAGAACGTCACGCTGGAGAATATCGAACTGATCTATCCGGGCAGGGCTTCGAAGGCGATGGGGTACATTCCCCTGTCCAGGCTAGACCTGGTTGCAGAGCAGGAGTCGGGCTATCCTGAATATTCCATGTTCGGGGAACTTCCTGCCTATGCCTTCTATGTCCGCCACGCGGACGACGTCTCTTTCAAGAACATCCGGCTCTTTTTGCTGGAAGACGATTTCCGCCCGGCTTTCGTTCTCGACGACGCAAACGGTATCCTGTTCGAACAAATCTCACTGCCTCTGGGAAAAAACCTGAAGGACCAGATTTTCCTCAATCATTCAAAAGCAACCATAAAATGAATCGCTTATCAAGACTCCTGCCTGTGGCCCTCTGCCTATTTCTGTCTGTGACGTCCATGTCCGGACAAGACAATTCTTCATACATCCTGACGCCAAAAGCTCCGGATACACCGCGAATAGGAGGCGCGAAAATTTACGGAGAGAGGCCCGGGGCGGATTTCCTGTTCAAGATTGCCGCGACCGGGATCCGGCCCATGACCTTCTCCGCAGAAGGACTCCCCGCAGGGCTTGAACTGGACCGGAATACAGGCATCATCACCGGAACGGTCCGGGAAGCCGGAGAATACACGGTCACGCTGACCGCCAGGAATGCCCTAGGCGCGGACAGCCGGTCCCTGAAGATTGTCATCGGGAATGACATTGTCCTGACGCCCCCGATGGGCTGGAATTCCTGGAATACCTTTTCATGGAATATCAACGAAGAGTTAATTAAAACTACCGCAGATTTTTTTGTAAAGTCGTGATTGTAATAAATTTCTGCCGTTTCATCCAACGCCGCCGCCAAAATTTCAACGTTTGAAAGTTTCATTGCCGTTATAAAATCTGCGCGAGTCATTTTCACTACCGGCAAAAAAAATATCGCCCCCATTGATGCCCGTACAACTTTTGGGTTAAAAATATCTGCCGAATCTTCCAAAATTACAACGCCGCAATCGAACGCCTCCGCCGTCCTTAAAATCGTTCCCAAATTTCCCGCGTCATGTACCGAATCCAAAACTACAATTAAATTTTTGAGCAAAACTTTTTCAAGCGTCGAAAATTTTTGCCGCGCTATTAACATTATACCTTGAGGCGTTTTTGTATCAGAAATTTTTTCAAAAGTTGCCGCCGGTATTTCGTACAACGTCGCGCAGTTTTTTAATTTTTCGACAAGCCGCGCTGCCCGTTCGTTCTTCAAAAAATCTGCCGTGTAAAATCCAAATTCAATTTCGGTTGCCGTTTCGCAAAGTCTTAAACCTTCAGCCACAAATAATTTTAATTCGTCACGATATTTTTTCAGTTTTAATTTTTGAGCGAGTTTTAATTTAGCAGTTGACATTTTCATTAACTCCTTGCAACGCTGCAGAATTTTTAACCTAAAAAAATTTAAGTTGTAAAGTCCAATTTTTGTTTTCGCATATTGATATTTAACAGAATCGCAATGGATAAAATATCAGTTGTCAATGCACTGACGCCGTAACTCATCAGCGGCAAAGGTATTCCCGTAACCGGCATTATTCCCGTTGTCATTCCTACATTTACCAAAACGTGAAACGCCAACATTGAAGTTATTCCTACCGCCAATAATCGCCCGAACATATCAGCCGCTTCCCGCGCAATGTAAATACCGCGCCAAAGTACTACCAAATATAAAAACAGTAAAATTACCGCGCCTATAAATCCAAATTCTTCACCGACTACCGCAAAAATAAAATCTGTATGATTTTCCGGCAAAAAGTTTAGTTGGCTCTGCGTACCTTGAAAAATTCCCTTGCCGAATAACATTCCCGACCCTATTGCAATTTTCGACTGAATGATATGATAACCGCTGCCGAGCGGGTCTACGTTAGGGTCTAAAAAAACCATTAAGCGCATTTTCTGATAATCTTTCAAAACAAAATTCCATAAAAACGGAAATGACGCTACGCCCAATAATGCTGTTCCGATTAAAATTTTCCAGCGAATCCCGCAAACTATTACCATTCCAAAAAATATCGCCATAAAAACTAATGACGTTCCCAAATCCGGTTGTTTCAAAACTAAAACGAACGGCAACCCTATATAAGCGGCAACCGGCAACAAGTCGCGCAGTCCTCGTAAATTTCCAACTCTTGATTCAAGTATTGCCGCCATGCAGATTATCATTATTAACTTTGAAAATTCTGAAGGCTGAATGCTTATAGGTCCAATTTGAATCCAGCGTTGCGCGCCGAGTGCCGCGTGTCCGAATAACATTACCGCCAGCAACATTATCAAATTAAAAATATATAATTTCTTGCTGTACTGCTGAATCCCTCGATAATCAAAATTTAAAAATACCGCTCCAATAAAAATGTTCATTAAGGCAAAAAGCCCTTGCCGCTGCACATACCAAAATCTGTCATCGCTCGGCGTGTTTATGTGCGTGGCACTGCTTATCGTTATTAAGCTGTATATTATCAGCCCCAATGACGCAAATAACAGCGGGTAGTCAATGCGCCTTAGAATGCGTTTTGTATCTGAAGAAACTCTCGGCAAAATATATCACTCCTTACAAAACATAATAGCAGATTTTTTTAACGATAACAACAAGAAAAATTTGCTTGACATTTGAAATTTTAAATGCTAAAATACGCCGCGTGTTGGGGACGTAGCTCAGCTGGGAGAGCATCAGGTTCGCAATCTGGGGGTCGAGAGTTCAATCCTCTTCGTCTCCACCAACAAAGTGGCGCTATCGTCAAGTGGTTAAGACACCGCCCTTTCACGGCGGGTTCGTGGGTT
>CALDHY010000043.1 GCA_937901445.1 uncultured Selenomonadales bacterium | reverse complement strand
TTTTTATAAAGAAAGTACCAAAGAAAATCTTTCGCCCGTCCGCCGCTTGAGGTGTTTTACGCTCTAATTATTTTTTGCCGCTTCTGGCGGCGGGAGCTTTACCGCACGCTCTAATTTTGCTGTTCATCGAGCGGCACAGGACGGGCGGTTGCTACAAATTGTTTTTCTTTAATTTAGATTTTTATAAAAAATTTTTTTAGGAGTTTTGCAATGTTAGTTTATCCCGAAACGAAAATTTATGTACTTTGTCCCGGCAACAATCGCAGTTCAACCGCCGATAATTGCCACGAACTTTGCACGCAGTTAATCAAGCGCGGCTTTAAAGTTTTTATGGTTTATCTGCCCGCCAACGAAAATTTTAATCCCTACAATCCCGTTGACGAAATTTATAAGAAATATAATATTCCATTCGATGACGGCGTTGAAGACAACGAAAAAAATATTTTAATTGTGCCGGAAATTGCCGCTAATTTTTTGTACGTCACGAAAAAGACGCGCCGTATTTTATGGTGGCTGAATGTAAATAATTTTCTGCGCGATATTGCGGTTAGGACTGTCAACCACTTTGAAAATATTTTAAATTCGCCGATGCCCAGATTTTTTTCTTTCAACCGCTATGATTCAGATATTGAACATTGGGCGCAGTCCGAATACGCCCGCCAATTCTTGAAAGTAAACGGCGTCCCCGATGAAAAAATTTTTACGGTTACAGATTATCTTGACAATATTTTTTTTGAAGTGTTGCCGCTAAAAAATTCTGCGAAAAAAAATCTTATTGCCTACAGAAAAATTCAAGGCAGCGATTTTACAGATATTGTAAAGGAATTGGCAAGCGGTGTTGATTGGCAACCCGTCGAAAACTTAACGCCCGCCGTTGTTCAAAAACTTTTTCTTGACGCAAAAATTTATGTTGACTTCGGCGAACACCCTGCAAAAGAAAAACTTGTACGCGAGGCGGCAGTTTCAAATTGCGTTGTAATTACCAGTAAACACGGCGCGGCGGCTAACGACCTTGATATTAATATTCCTGCCGAATTTAAATTTGACGAAACCATAAAAGACGCAGTTAAAGCCGGTGATAAAATTCAAGACGCGCTCAAAAATTTTGAAGTCGAACTTTCAAAGCAAAATAATTTCCGTGAAAAAATCCTGCGCGAGAAATATTTTTTTGTTGAACAAATTAAATCTGCGCTTGAAATTTTCATAATCCCCTAAAATACTAAAACCGGCAAAGGGAGTTTTTAAAATGAATGAAATTGAACGATTAAGCGAAATTCTTTCACAAAGTAAAAACGCGGTATTTTTTGGCGGCGCGGGTATGTCAACTGAATCAGGCATTCCCGATTTTCGCAGTGCCAACGGAATTTTCAGTAAAGCTTTTAATGCAACCTTGCGCCCTGAAGAAATTGTTTCACATAGCTTTTTTATGCATTGCCCCGAAGATTTTTTTGAATTTTATCGTACAAGAATAGTTTACCTTGACGCAAAACCGAACGCCGGGCACCTTGCACTTGCCGAATTGGAGCGGCGCGGGATTTTATCTGCGGTTGTTACTCAAAACATTGACGGCTTGCATCAAGCGGCAGGTTCAAAAGTCGTTTTGGAACTTCACGGCTCCGTACGCAGGAGTTTTTGTATGAATTGCGGCGAAAACTACGATTTAAATTACATTGTAGAAAATAAACCAATTCCCTACTGTCAAAAGTGCGGCGGGATTGTTCGCCCTGACGTTGTTTTGTATGAAGAAAATCTTGACGAAAGAATTTTGAAAGAATCCATAAAAGCAATTTCAAAGGCTGATACTTTGATTGTCGGCGGTACAAGTTTGGTTGTTTATCCGGCGGCGGGGCTTGTCGATTATTTCAACGGCGAATATCTTGTTGTCATAAATAAAAGCGGCACTCGCGCAGATGTTGAGGCTGAATTGATTATCCGTGAAAATATCGGCGAAACTTTAAGCAAGGCGGTTGAAATGATTGAACAATAAAAAAGTTGCTTTTATAACTTGCGTAAACAGTGATTATTGGTACGATGAATGCGTTTTGTACTTGAAACATTTGAAAATTCCTTCCGGCATGGAAATTGAAATAATACCCGTGCGCGGCGCAAAATCTATGACTGCCGGTTATAATTCGGCTATGAAAAATTCTGACGCCAAATACAAAATTTATCTGCACCAAGATACTTTTGTTGTAAATAAAAATCTTATTGCAGATTTACTGAAAATTTTTTCTGATAAAAGTATTGGCGTTGTTGGAATGATAGGCTGTATGAATTTGCCTGCAACGGGCGTATGGTGGGACGGCTTGAGAACTTACGGGCGCGTTTTGCACGCCTGCGAACCTGAAAGTGTTGTTGATTCTGAATGTGACGAGCCGGAGGGCGATTATCAAGAAGTAGAATCTGTTGACGGCTTATTTTTGGCGACGCAGTACGATTTATATTGGCGGGAAGATTTATTTGACGGCTGGCATTTGTACGATACTTCACTTTGTAAGGAAATGCAACGCGCCGGTTATCGAGTTGTTGTACCGAACCAGACGAAAGATTTTTGGTGTATTCACTGCCCGAAAGAAAAGCCGCTTGATCCTAAATATCGCCGTTATCAAAAAATTTTTTTAAGTGAATACGGCAACGAATTAAATCCGGAAGTTTAATGTAATTTTAAAAATTCTGTGTTAAAATTTTTTTGGAGGTGGATAAGATGAAAAAATTTTTAGCGTTAATGTTGGGCGGCTTGCTTATGGCGAATGTTGCAAATGCTGAAGTGAGAACTTATGAAGGCGTCGGCGAATACGTTATGAGTGATTTTGAAACGCCTGACATTGCAAAACAACGCGCAAAAGTTCGAGCTGAACAAGCGGCGCAGGAAAAAGCCGGCGTTTTCGTACGCAGCAACACAAAAGTTGTAAATCTGCAATTACAATCTGAAGAAATTGAAGTTATGACGGCAGGCGTTATGAAAGTTCATTCCGTGACATACGATGTTAAGCCGGACGCGGCAGGATTTTTATTTATTTCAAAAGTTATTGTTGAAATTGATACAAATGAAATTGATAAATGGCTGAATAAAAATGAAAATTCTATGGCTGAACTCGTCGCGCAGAATAAGGCGTTACAAAAATCAATCGCCGATCAAGAAAAGCAACTTGCCGCATTAAAATCTAAATTGGCGGCGGCTGAAAAAAATCAATCCGAAAATTTATCTGTCGAAGTAAGACTTCAAATGACTAAAGATTTTGCACAGAATGACAGCAAATTTTTTTCTAATCAGCGTTTGAAGGCGGGCAACGATTTTTACAGTCGCGGCGATTACAACAGCGCAGTTTTGGCTTACACGGAAGCTATTGAAATTAATCCGGCAAATCTTGACGCTTATATTTATCGCGGCGGCGCGTTCGGTTATCTCAATGAATTTCAACGCGCAGAGGCAGATTTTAAATATGCAATTCAACTCAACAATCAAAGTTTTGAGGCACATTTCGGACTCGGCGCGGCGTATCTTTATGAAGGAAAATATCGCTCTGCAATTTCAGAATTTAACACCGCAATAAATTTGGACAATTCAAACGGCAAGGCTTATTATGCTCGCGGTTATTGTTATGAATTGTTGCACAGAAATTCTGACGCGCAAAAAGATTATGAAACTGCGCGCCGCTTGGGGTATCAATTCTAAAAAATTTTTAAACTAAAAAAGCCCCGCTAAAAACGGCGGGGTTATTTTTATTGACACAAAAAAATATTCTGCTACAATTTATTTTACCGGTACGCAATGTTTGTTGTTAATATCGGCAACTTTTTGAACGCGGCGGCGGTATTTTTCAGCCGTTAAAGCGTCGGTTGTCATCCACGTTTTGACAATTTCCATAGCAATGGCACTGCCAATAATTTTGCCGCCAATGCAAAGTACGTTTGAATCGGTGTGCTCGCGTGAAAGTTTGGCGCAGAAAGGATCTTGACAAACTGCCGCGTAAATTCCATAAATTTTATTGGCGATTAAAGCACTGCCGTAACCTACGCCGTCAACGAAAATTCCGCGTTCACATTCGCCCTTAGCAACTGCAAGCGCGGCAGGATATACAAAATCTGAAAGGTCGCAGCCTTCCTCGTCATAAGTGCCGAAATCTTTTACTTCGTGCCCTTGACTTTCAAGATACGCTTTAATTTCGTTTTTGAGTTTTGTACCGGCGTGGTCGTTTGCCATTGCAATTTTCATTTTAATTCCCCCTCGAACTTCAAGAAAAAACTTTTTTAATAAATTCCACGCGCAAAAAAATTTTCCTGTAAAAATTATTGGAGGCAACTATGAAAAAATTTTTTAGTTTATGTTTGGCAGTAATTTTAATTTTGGTAACGGTCGGCTGTACTTCAGCGGCAAAAGTTAAAACCGAAAAGGTTAAATTCAATAAAAAACTTCTCAAAACTACAGAATTTCTTGACGCAGCCCCTAGAGATACGCCACTTTCAGTCCTGCGCGACAAGCCGGAAAACGTAACGATTTTTGGTGAAGCTGTAGCCAATCAAGGGCAAATGGTAAACTTCATAAAGAAACGCAACGCCGCGCCCAAAATAAATTGCACGGTTGAAGAGCTTGTAAATTTTTACTACGAAGAGGCAGGGCTTGAAGGTATTCGCCCGGACGTTGCAATTTGTCAAGCGATAAAAGAAACCGGAACTTGGAATTACGGCGGCGATGTTGTACCTGAACAAAATAATTATTGCGGCTTGGGAACAACGGGCGGCGGCGTCAAGGGCGCGTACTTTCCAACGCCGCAAATTGGCGCGCGTGCACATATTCAACACTTGCTCGCCTATACAAGCAAAAGAAAGCCGCAACTTGATATAGTTGACCCGCGCTATGAACTTATTGAAAAATTCCGCCCGCAAATTTTCGGCAAAATTACAACGTGGACGGGCTTAAACGGTAATTGGGCAGTTCCCGGCAACCAATACGGGCAGGATATTTTAAACCTTTGGCAACAGGCGCAACTCCCCGACGCAAGCGAAGCCGCCCTTGAATATGCAAACGTGCAACTTGAAAAAAATTATTATGACGCGGCAAGTTATGTTTATCGCGGCTTAGTTTTCTTTGCGCAGGAAAATTATTGGTACGCGCAATCTGATTTTAAAGCCGCTATTGAACTTCAGCCGGATTTATCGGAAGCAGTTTTTAATTTGGCTCTCGCGCAGGAAAAATTAAATCGCCCGCAAGATGCCATTGAAACTTACAACAAATATCTTGCATTGCAACCAAAATCTGAACTCGGTTATTACAATCGCGGCAATTTGTATCTTAAACTGAAAAACTACAATCAGGCTATAAAAGATTTTCGACGCACTTTAGAAATTGAGGATAGATTTGTTGACGCACATAATCAAATTGCACTTGCCTATTTCCAACAAAAAAAATATGACGACGCCCTGAAAGAAATTCGCCGCGCCGCCGAAGTCAACACTACAAATAAAATCATCCTTGAAAATAAAGCCGCGCTTGAAGCTTGTATAAAAAAATAAGGATTAAGGATTAAGGACTAAGGACTAAGGATTAAGGAAGTTTTGAGAATCGCCGTAAATGCCCCTAGAATTGATTTTGATTTTTTAGTATAAAAAAACACCTAAAACACCCATAAAAACGCTTACAGGCGATTCTGCGGGCTGTAGGAGTCGAAATTTTGTCTTGTGTCAAAAAATAATTGTAAGGAGAGAATGTCTTGGAAAATGAAAACCAACGTCAACCAAAAGAAAAACGCCGAATTTGGCCCGCGTTACTTTTGGCGTTTTGTTTCTTTATGTCTGCAGCAGCAGGAGCATTATTGGCGTCGTCCGGCTTGTTCGATTTAGACTTGAATAAAGATCCTATCAAACAAATTGACAGAATAAATCTTGACACGGATTTAATCAAGGCAAGAGACAAAACGACGATTTTAATAATGGGCGTTGACGTGCGGAAGGGCGATAAAGGGCGTTCAGATACAATGATGGTTGCAACGATTGATCCTAAGTTGGATTCGGCGTCGCTGCTGTCAGTGCCGCGTGATACTCGCGTTAGAATTTACGGCTACGGCTACGATAAAATCAATGCGGCGTTTGCTTACGGCGGTGAACCGCTTGCTGAACGAACTGTAGAAAATTTTTTGGGAATTGACATTGATCACTACGTTATTATCGATACAAGCAGTTTTGTAAAAATTATCGACGCAATAGGCGGGATTGATATTGACGTTGAAAAGCGTATGAAGTATGACGACCCGTGGGACGATAACGGTGGCTTGCATATAAATCTTTATCCCGGCGTGCAACATATGGACGGCAAGAAAGCTGTTACTTACGTTCGTTATCGTGATTCTGAAGGCGATATTGGCAGAATTAAACGTCAACAACAATTTATGGCGGCTTGCATGGAAAAAGTTATGTCGCCTTCGTTTATTCCGCGTATACCGGCAGTCCTGCGCGAGGTTATGGATGCGATTGATACTGATATGACAACACGCCAACTTTTGGAACTTGCAGGCGCGTTAAAATCTGCAAAAGAAAACGGACTTGAAACTGATATGGTTCCCGGCTATCCTTTGTACATTGAAGATATAAGCTACTGGATACCGGATGTTGCCGAATTACAATACGCAATGGCAATGGGGCTCGGCGTCAACGTCGATTCAAAATTGAAAAGCCGCGTCAAAAGAATTGCTGACGAATATAGCGATTCAATCCCCGAAAGTGTAAGAAATTCTCACCGCCCAAATGATACTGATACAGATTTCCGCCGTTCAGATTATGACACTGAAGAAAATTACACTCCAAGCCGTTCAAATTATGATGCTGACGAAAATTACACTCCAAGCCGTTCTGATTATGACGCTGAAGAAAATTACACTCCAAGCCGTTCAAATTATGACATTGAAGAAAATTACACTCCCAGCCGTTCAAATTATGACGCTGAAGAAAATTATACTCCAAGCCGTTCTGATTATGACGCTGAAGAAAATTATACTCCAAGCCGTTCAGATTATGACGCTGAAGAAAATTACACTCCAAGCCGTTCTGATTATGACGCCGAAGAAAATTACACTCCAAGCCGTTCAAATTATGACGCTGAAGAAAATTACACTCCAAGCCGTTCAGATTATGACTATGAAGAAAATTATACTCCAAGCCGTTCAGATTATGATAATTACGAAACAACACAATATGAATCGCCTACAAATTATGACATTGAATATTATGACGATGCGCCAACTCGTGATGATGAAGGTTCAAAATACAGATAACGCCAAAATTATTTCGCGCAGGAGTTTTAGCGCGGTTGCAGTTGAAATACCGCTAGGATCGTACGGCGGCGAAAGTTCCAATAAATCCACTGCAACAACATTACATTGACTGATAACTTTTAAAGCGGCGTCCAAAAGTTCAAGGAAAGTTACGCCGCCCGCTTCCGGAGTCCCTGTGCCCGGAAAAATCGACGGGTCTAAAACGTCTAAATCGATTGTCAAATAAATTGGAGCCTTTGCAACTTCGCCAATGACTTTTCCGAGTCCGGTGAAGTTAAATTTTTGTAAGCGGGTATGTTGCGCCGCAAATTCAAATTCGGGGCGGTCGCCGCTCCTTATTCCAAATTGAAAAATTTTACCGTCGCCAATAATATCCCAAATTCGTCGAATTACCGTAGCGTGTGAAAGTTTCGCGCCCAAATAATCGTCGCGCAGGTCTGTATGTGCGTCAAAGTGAATCACTTTAATATCAGGATATTTTTCAACTGCCGCCCTGAACATTCCCAACGTTACAAGGTGTTCGCCGCCTATCATCACGGGAATTTTATTATCTGAAAAAATTTTCTGCGCGAAGTTTTTTATATCATCCAACGCCAAATTTGTATCGCCAAAACAAAGTTCCAAGTCGCCGCCGTCAAAAATTTTATAATCTGTCACGTCCAAATTTTGATACGGGCTGTAAGTTTCCAAGCCGTAAGATTCGGCACGCATTACGCGGCTTGCAAAACGTGCGCCGGGTCTGTAGGAAGTTGTAGAATCGAACGGCGCACCGAATATCACAATTTTAGATTCATTATAATCTGAATCACAGCCCAAAAAAGTTTCAATATTTTTTTGCATTTTAATTATCCTCAACTTCAAGTAAAAGTTTTTCAACATAAGTTGGCAGATAAAACGCGCCGCGATGTAATTTTGTGTTGTAATATTTTGTTTGCAGATTTAAATTTTTCCACTTTTTAAAATCTACGCCTTCAACGGGATGAAATTTTTTTGAGGCAAAACCAAAAAGCCAATGCCCTGAAGGATAAGTTGGAATGTGACACTGATAAACGCGGCTGATTAAAAACGAAGTTACAATTCTTTTATGAGCGCGTTGCATTGCTACGGCGTCGCGCTGATAGTAGGGGTTTTCGTGCTGATTAACCAAAATTCCGTCCGCCTTCAAAGCGTGGCTGCAGTTGCCGTAAAATTCCTTCGTAAAAAGTCCTTCGCCGGGTCCAAAAGGATCGGTTGAATCGACAATAATTAAATCGTATTCATTTTCGACGCGCCGAATAAATTTCAAGCCGTCCTCAAAGAAAATATTTACGCGGGGATTATCAAGACAGCCTGCAGTTTGCGGGATGAATTTTTTGCAAGCCTCAACAACAACTTTATCAATTTCCACCAAGTCAATTTTTTCTATCGTGTCATATTTTAAAAGCTCCCGCGCAGTTCCGCCGTCGCCGCCGCCTACAAGCAAAACTTTTTTTATTGCAGGATTTACGCAAAGTGGCACGTGCGTTATCATTTCGTGATAAACAAATTCATCTTTCTCGGTAATTTGTACGCGCCCATCTAAAACTAAAATTCGCCCAAATTCCGCGCTGTCAAAAATATCTACGCGCTGAAATTCGCTTACTTCAGAAAATAATTGTTTGTCAACTTTTATTGAAAATCTGACGTTTGGCGTGTGTTGCTCGGTAAACCATAACTCCATAAAAAACTTCCTTTCAGTCAGTTTTTTTAAGGACTAAGGAATAAGGATTAAGGACTAGGGAATTTTTTCCTTAGCCCTTAGCCCTTAATCCCTAATCCTTAATAACCTGCAGGTGATTTATCGCCATATCTTCCGGACCGGTAATTTGACAGCCCTTGCGTTTGGCGTAGCGGATATAATCCAAAATTTCTTTCGTGACACGTTCGCCCGGCGCAAGTACAGGTATACCCGGCGGATAACACATTAAAAATTCGGCGGCAGTTTCACCAACAGTTTCATCAAGCGGCAATGATTTTTTCTGCGAATAAAAAGCCTCTTTCGGCGTGGCGTCAACTATCGGATCAATATATTCAATTTTTAAAAGTTTGGAAGGGTCTTTTCGATAATTTCTTTTTATATCGGCAAGCGCAGATACAAGCCGCTCAATATCTTTCTTACGGTCGCCAATGGAAATGTACGCCAAAATATTTGCAATATCGCCGAGCTCCATTTGTATATCATAATCGTCGCGCAGAATGTCATAAACTTCAATCCCCGCCAATCCAATAGGCAAAGTACAAATTGAAAGTTTCGTCGTGTCGAAGTCAAAAACCGCGTCGCCGTCAATCATTTCTTTGCCGTAAGCATAATAGCCGCCCAATGAATTTATTTCGTCGCGGGCGTATTCTACCAAGTCAATCACGCCGTTAAAAATTTCCTCGCCGTGCAATGCTAAATTTCTGCGCGAAATATCTAAGCTTGACATTAACAAATATGACGCGCTTGTAGACTGCGTAAGATTTATAATTTGGTGTACGTAGCCGGTATTTATATTTTCGCCCGTCAACAAAATTGAAGATTGAGTGAGAGAGCCGCCGCTTTTATGCACTGACACCGCCGCCATATCTGCGCCAACGCTCATTGCTGACTTCGGCAACTTTGAACTGAAATATAATTGCGTACCGTGCGCCTCGTCCGCTAAAAGTTTCATTCCGCGTTCGTGCGCCGCCGTCGTCAATGTTTCAATATCTGAACAAATTCCGTAATACGTGGGATTGTTGACAAGTACCGCCTTAGCGTCAGGATTTTTATTCATTGCGTCGATAACTTCAGCGGTTTTCATTCCCAGCGAAATTCCAAGCCGTTCATCAACTTGAGGATTTACATAAACGGGCGTTGCGCCGCTTAAAATCAGCGCGTTAATTGCGCTCCTGTGAACATTGCGCGGCAAGATTATTTTTTCATTCGGCTTGACTGTCGATAAAACCATTGCTTGCACGCTTGAAGTTGTGCCGCCGACCATAAAGAAACTATTTGCCGCGCCGAACGCCTCCGCCGCCAATTTTTCCGCGTCTTTTATCACGCTCACGGGGTGGCAAAGATTATCCAGCATTTTCATTGAATTAACGTCAACATCTAAACAATCCTGCCCCAAAAATTCTGCAAGTTCCTTGTTACCGCGCCCGCGCTTGTGTCCCGGTACGTCAAACGGTACAAGCCGCGCCGCCTTCATTTTTTCCAACGCCTCAAGTATTGGTGCGCGATTCTGATTTAAATATTCAATCGCCAATTTTTTCACCTCTTTGTAGTGTTGTAGTTTGGTAGTTTGGTAGTTTGGTAGTAATTACTATTACACTACCACACTATCCCACTACCCCACTAGAATAGCCATCTCTACCGCGCTTTTTGCCACTTCCAACAGCCGCTCCGATTCTGCGCGAAGGTTAAATGATTTTTCGACCAACGCCGCTATTTTTCCTTGCGTTTCTGCGTCGATTATTGGCAACGGCAAATTTAAAAAGTTTTCTCGTGATATTGCCGTTAAAATTGTGCCGCTGCAATTTTGTTTCATCAGCATTTGCATTATTTTTGATTTAAAAAGTATCAGCAAAGTTGCCGAATTATAATTTTCTGAATCGACGACAAAAAAACCTGTCGAACAAATTGCATTGTCATTTTCGGCAGTTATCAACGCGCAACTTTGTAAAGAACCTTCGATTGACGAAATTATAACTTGACCGGCTTTTACAATTTGCCTTGCACGGCTCGGCAATTCTTTACCAATAATTTTATCCGGCGTCGAAATGTTGCCGCTTGTTCCAACGTTCGCAAGTTCAATGTATGAATAAATTTCTTCAGATTTCGGCAAAAAATTTTTATCGCCAACGTTGCAAAGATTTTTTACAGTCCCTGCAACATTCATAAAATTTTTAGCGTCGTCATATTTTGGCATAAAAAATTCGGCGTCAAGGCGACCGCTCTTCATAAATGACGAAAAACTTACAACGGCGGTATTTTGGGCACTGGGTTTAAAATCTTCCAAGTGCAACGCCTGCGCGAGGATTTTTTCAGCAGTTTTATAAACTTCGTCAGCAGTTTCAAAATTTTTGTGCGCCAATTTTACAACTTTTTCAACGGCAATTTGAAAATCATTGTTTAAATTTGGAACGATTAAATTTTCAAGAATTGTTAAATTAACGTGACCTTGCAAGCCGCCGCTGGCAAATTTGAAAAGTTGTTCGCGTCCGTAAAAAGAATTTAAAAACGCAACCAAATAATAAGGATTGATTAAATTTTCATCGGCTTTAACAATGATTATATCAGCCGAATTTGCAACAAAATTTTTTAACCAAATGCTTGCCTTGCCAAATGAACCGCTTCTTGCAATTAAAATATCTTTAAAATGCACTTGGCTTTTTTTCAATTTCGAGTGAAAATTTTCGTTAATGTGTACAACGTCAGATAAATTAACTTCAAATTCGGAAATATTTTTAGTTTGCAAAAGTATTGGGGCTGAATTATTTTCCGTGTATTCATTAACCATATTGCCGACAAATCCAACGTCAATTTTTTCTACATAATCGCGCAGATATTTTTTGTCCATTGAATTAAGTTTTTCAAAAAGTTTTACATAATCTTTTTTAAAAAATTCGGCGTCAAGTCTAAAAGTTTTTTCAGCTTTTAAAACTTCAGATAACAAAATTTCGGTACATTCCAGCCCCTCCAACAAATTTTTATAATGGACTTTGTCAAAGGAGCTTGAATCAAAAAAACTTAGGCGTTCCTTTTTGGCAAATTCGATAAAAGCCTCTGCAATGCCGTCTTGAGTTAAGCCGTTGTGGTTAAATAAATCGTGGTCAACGATTAAAAATTTTTCGTCGCGCAGATTTGAAATATAAATTTTATCGCCGGAATTATCTTTTGAAGGTTTCTGCATAGTAGCAAAAAAAATTGGGTAGTCGTCGCGGCGCGGGCAAAGTTTATCGTCCCATTTCTGTACAAAAAGCACACTGGTTTTAGTGCCGGTGTGAGGTTTGAAAACATTTCCATGCAAGCCGACAACCGCCAAAATTCTGCAGCGTTCGGCGATAAAATCACGAATATATTTATCACTGGAATTGTTAAAGCGACCTTGCGGCAAAACAATAGCCATTCTGCCGCCGGGCTTAAGAAATTGCAAATTGCGCTCAATGAAAAGTACATCACGGCTCATAGTAGTTTGATACTTGCCGTTAGATTTTTTTGCAAGTTCGTATTTGTGAAGCAGGCGGCTTTCTTTAATATCGCCGGCAAAAGGCGGATTCGCCATTAAAATATCAAAATTAAAATTCCTGTTTTCTTCTTCAACGGCGCGCAGTTTTATTAATCTTCCCCAGCCGTCAAGATAAACTTTTTTCCATTCTTTGTCGTTGATATATTCGCTCCAGCGTTCATAGTCAAGGGTATTCAGCCAAAGTACATTGGTTTTGCCGTCGCCTGCGATAAGGTTAAGCGTGCGTGCAACTCTAACGGCTTTTTCGTCAAAGTCAATGGCAAAAAGATTTTCCTGAACATATTCAATAAATCGCGCAGGTTTATTTTCAGCAGACAAAATATCTTCGCCGAAAATGTGAGTAATGGTATGCACGGGAAAACCGCAACTGCCGGCGGCGGTGTCAATCATAGTTTCATTTTCTTTGGGATTCAACATTTTAACGCACATATCAATAACATAACGCGGCGTGAAATATTGCCCCTTTTCGCCTTTTTGAGACTTGCTCATAAGATATTCAAAGGCTTCATCGATAACTTCAAGGTTAGAGTTGAAAATTCTGACATTCTGCAAAGAAGATATACAAATTGCCAAATGTGAAGGCGTCAATTTAATTTTGTCGTCTTTAGGAAAAATTCCCGACCATTTAGCTTGAGCGGCGGTGAAAATTCCTTGAATAGTTTCCTTTAAATCTGCGTCGGTTTCGCCGTAATTTCTGAACTCAAGCACGCGCTTTAAATTATTTTTGCTAAGTTTTTCATCATAAAGTTTTGTATAAATCAGCTTGAAAACTTCCTCGAAAACGTCAACGCCGGCGTTTGCCAAAACTTCATCTTCCATTTCAAGAATTAAATCTTTGAGTGATTTATTTTCGTGAAAAAGTTTATCCTTTGCAATAAGGTCTGTAAAAGTCCAGCGTTCGTTTAAAATATCTTTGAGTTTTTGCCCGTATTTCGGAATGTTGGGAATATCTTCAAAATAATTGGGGTCTTTGCGGTGGTAGAAAGAAATTTTATCGCCGTTAGTCCAGACGCCCATAGTTGCGCCGGTGGCGTTGCAGTAACTGCGGAGCTGTTCTTTGCCGTCTTTTAATTTGGGGCGTTTAACTTCGACAATGATATATTCGGTATTGGGGCGGTCTTTTTCCATAATGACAATATCAGCGCGTTTGACTTCCCGCCCAAAATGTATGGCGCGTTCAACTTGAATTTGAGATTTTGGGTAATTGTAAGTATGAATCAATTTGTAAATAAAAAGTTGCCGGATAACTTCCTCCGGCTTTAACTGAATTTCTCTATCGCGTATCAAACATTTCATATAAAATTTGTTGTTAGATTTTTTGTAAATTTTTTCTTCAATGGCGGAAATTTCATCTTGCTTGAATTGTGAAAGTTTGTACGCCGAGTCTTTTAAAATCTGTTCAATCATTTTTTAACCTCAATAAAACGAAAAAGCTAAAATTTAAGAAGATTGGCGCACAGGACGTGCGCCGCCCGCGCAAATTGCAAGGAGGCAATTTCAGCGGGCTGTTTTTCTTTGCTAGGCGTTTCTTTTTGCGCCAAAAAGAAATGCCGTATTTCAAAATAAAAAAATTTAATAAATATTCTTGCCACTAAAAATTTCAATCATTTCACGGCGTAAGTTGGAGGAAATTTCAAGGCGAGTTTTCGGCGGTATTTCGTAGCTGTCAGTATTGAAAAGATAATTTTGCAAGTCAATTTCTTTAATCAGCATTCGGGTATGAAACAAATTTGCTTGATACATATTAATATCTACCGCATCGTAGCTGTCCAAAATTTCCGGCTTTATAAATTCCTGTATCGAAGTCATTTCACTATCCATAAAAATTTTTTTGCCGGACAGATCCCGCGTAAAGCCGCGCACTCTATAATCCATTGTAATAATATCTGAATCGAAACTGCCAATTAAAAAATCCAGCGTATGCAACGGCGTAATTTCGCCGCAGGTTGAAACGTCAATATCAACGCGAAAAGTTGCAATGCTTGTTTCAGGATGAAATTCCGGGTAAGTGTGGACTGTAACATGGCTTTTATCTAAGTGCGCCAAAATGGTTTCAGATTTTTCACGCGGCAACTTTTGCCCGGCGGCAATGGCGGCTTCTTCAGCAATTAAAATTGTGACGCTTGCGCCTTGCGGATCGTAGTCTTGCGTTGAAATATTTAAAATTCGTGCGCCTATCATTTCTGTTACTTTAGTTAAAATATTCGTCAAACGCTCGGAATTATATTGTTCATCGATATAGTCAATGTAGTCTTGTTGTTCACGGCGGCTTTTGGCGTAGCAAATATCGTAAATGTTAAAGCTTAAAGATTTGGTAAGATTATTAAAGCCGTAAAGCTTGAGATTTCCTTCCAACTCGTAATTCTCCCTCCAACACAGGCAAAAAAAAACTCGGCAACTCCGAGAATTTTTTATATTTCAATTTTAAATTTCAATGTTGGTGGAGACGAGGGGGATCGAACCCCTGACCTCTTGAATGCCATTCAAGCGCTCTCCCAGCTGAGCTACGCCCCCGCAAGCTGTATACTAAATTATTTATCCCATTTTGTCAAGAAAAATTTTTAAAAAATATTTAACAATCTGTGCGTTTGCGAAATGACGCGGACGAACTTTAGTTTTTGCAGGGCGGCGGCTTGCAACTGTAAAATTTTTTGCGCCGAAATTGCCCGCACATTTTTTACCGGTGTTACAGGTTGCAAGATTAACAAAATTTCCGGCGAAACTTCAGCAACTAAATTTATTGCCGCGTCAAATTCTTCAGCCGTTGTTTCAGCCGAAATTACAATTTTTACATATAAATCTTTTGCGGCGGCGATTTTTAAAAATTCTTTGTGTCTGTCAAAATAATTCCCTGCCACGCTCGGAAGTTTTATATCCGCGCTGATTATGTCAACACAATCTGTAATTTGTGAAAGTTCAGCCGCCAACGTTCCATTAGTTTCAAGAAAAATTTTTAACCCGGTACTTTGAATTTTTTTTGCAACTTCACGAATTAATTTAAAATTTAAAAGCGGTTCGCCGCCGGTAAAGCTTACAGAATGAGTTGGAACTTGCGAATTAAAATTTTTTATAATTTCTGCAACTTGTGCCGCGTCGACGGGATTTTTTATTTTTTCAAAAATCATTGAACCGGCGGCAGTTTCGACATTGCAAAAATCCGCGCGTTGAAAATTTGTGTCGCAGTAAGCGCAATTCAAATTACAATCTGCCGTGCGAATAAAAATTTGGCGGCAACCAACATATTTACCCTCGCCCTGAATTGACGAAAAAATTTCTATAATGTTTGCCATTTTTGCTCTCCTTAAATTTGTCAAGGGGTTGTAATTAAAAAATTTTCGTGTTATTATACTTGCGAAAGAGGAAAAATCTGGAATGTGCGAGGACTTAAATTAATGTCTAACCTACAATTTTTATAGGGAACTTGATTTTGCGGCGGCAGATGTAGAGTCGTACTTTTTCTTAGCGAATAACAGAAACCGCGCTTAGGGTACCCACCTGCTTTGCGCAGGTTTAGGCATTTTGAGGAGACGACATTTTGGACGCCTGTTTTGGAAAAGGAGCTGTTAGCTTATGTTGGCAGTTCCTTTTTGCGTTGTACTAAATTTTTAAAATCCTTAGCCCCTAATCCTTAATTTGTAGTCAACGGGTCGAAGTCAATTTGAACATTCGGCGCGGTATGCAAATTGTGAAGGCGCAAAAATCCCCGCACAATTTCTAAGTCTGAAGTTTTTATCAGTACAACAAATCGAAATTCGCCGCGCAAATTTTCAATCATTGCCGGAATTGGTCCCCAAATTTCGTGGCGCACTTCAGAATTTTTTACAACTTCCAAATTAAAACTGTTGACGATTCTTTCTGCGGCGTCAACGGCTTTTTCTTTTTTATTGGAAGTGAAAATTATTTTGACAAGACGGCAAAACGGCGGAAAAAATAAAAGTTCCCGCTTTAAAATTTCAACGTTGTAAAATGACAAAAAATCTTGACGGCAGGCAAATTTTACGGCGTCCGCGTCGGTGTTGTAAGTTTGCACAATAACTTTGCCGGGTAAATCGCCGCGCCCTGCGCGCCCTGCGGCTTGCGTTATCAAGTTAAAACATTGCTCGGAGGCGCGAAAGTCAGGAAAATTCAAAACAGAATCCGCGCTCAAAATTCCAACTGCCGTAACATTCGGTATATCGTGCCCTTTCGCAACCATTTTTGTACCAAACAAAATATCAAAATCGCCGCGCCTAAACGATTCCAAAATTTCATCCTGTGCAAATTTGCCGCCGGTAGTGTCTCTGTCCATTCGTAAAATTTTCGCCGTCGGTAATTCCAAATTTAAAGTTTCTTCAAGTTTTTGTGTACCGCTGCCGAAATATTTTATTCTTACGCTGCCGCAACGCGGGCAAACTGTAGGCGGCGTACCTTCAATATCGCAATGATGACATTTCAAAGTTTTGTCGACAATGTGATAGTGCATTGGCAACCCGCACTCCGGGCAAAGAATTACCGCGCCGCAATCTCTGCACATTATGAAAGTTGAATAGCCGCGCGCGTTCAAAAGTAAAATTGACTGCTGATTATTCGCTAAAGTTTCAATCAACAAATTTTTCAGCGCATAACTCAAAACGCTTTTATTTCCGGCTTTTAATTCGGCGCGCATATCTACGCACTCAACCTCCGGCAGTGGATTATTTGAAATTCTGCGCGACATTTGCAAGTAGCCAAATTCGCCTTTTTTGGCACGGTAAAAAGTTTCAAAGCTTGGCGTGGCACTGCCAAAAATTATCGCCGCGTTTTGAATTTTTGCTAACTTTTCAACGATAATTCTTGCGTGGTAGAAAGGCGGCGTATCTTGCTTGTAGGAGCTGTCCTGTTCTTCGTCAACAACAATCAAGCCGATATTGTCAAGCGGCGTAAAAATCGCAGACCGCGCGCCAATTACAATTCCAACTTCGCCGTTACGAATTTTATAAAAAATATCGTTACGCTCGGCAATACTCAACTTGCTGTGAATCACTGCCACGTCAGGAAAATACGCCTTGAAATTTTTTACAATTTGCCCCGTCAAAGAAATTTCCGGCACTAAAATTAACGCGCGTCTGTCGAGTTGCCGCGCAATTTTTGTAAGTTCAATATAAACTTGAGTTTTGCCGCTGCCGGTTACGCCGTGAAGTAAAAAGCCGGCGTATCGCTTGAATTGCAGAAAAAGTTTTACCGTATCGACGGCGTTTTTTTGTTCGTCGGTAAGTTCAATATTTTTTTGTACGCCTTCAATTTTGGCGTAGCTGTCGCGCAAGATTCGGCGGCTTTCCTTGACGATTAAATTTTTATCCAATAATTTTTTTATCAAGTACGAATGATTTTTAATTTCTTGAAATGGAACTTTGCCGCGCTCGCGCAGATTCTGTAAAAAATTTTCTTGTTGCGTTGTCAATTTTATATCTGAAACATTTTCAACCGGTTTAATAAAAATTTCAAATTTCGGCGCAATTTTTTTACTGTGGTTGCCCGCCATAAAAAGAGCCATTGCCTGCGCGAGTGGACACAAATAAAAATCTGAAATCCAACTTGAAAGCTCAAACATTGGCGGCGTAAACCAAATTTCAGCGTCTACAACGTCTCGAATTTCTTTCAGTTCAAAGTCAAAAGTTTCAGCGGTATCTTTCACTTCAACTACAAAGCCATCAACAATTTGTCTGCCGAAAGGTACAATGACGCGCCAGCCCCTTGCAAGGAAATTAAATTTTTCAGGCACGGCGTAAGTATAAACTTGAAAAATATTTTTTGCCGCAAGATTTACGCAAATTTCAGCCGTCAGCATCTCATCACCTCAAACGGAAATAAATTTTAACATTTAACGGCGATTGTAGCAACAGAATTTTTATAGTATAATTTGCGCGTCATACTTTAGAAAGGAGTATTATTATGGCAGAAAAAATTATCCCTGATATAGAAAGTTTCGCCCGTGAAATTGACGGCGAATTAAAAGCCAACTTGCCGACGCAGCGTGTCAAAATTGCCGAACGCATAATGAACTTTCCGCCGGAAAAATTTTCTGAACTTCATCTTCAGGATTGGTACGGGGCTTACTGGAAACTCTTGGATTGTTTGCAATATTTTCAAGAGCCGCCGGAAAATAAAGAAAAAGCCGTCCAAAAAATTTTGCAGTTTGTACAGCGTGAATCCAATAACATAAGGCGTCAATATTTTGCTTTGACGTTGTTACTTTTTGGCAAAGTTCGAGAATTTAACGCGCTTGCAGATAAAAATCTTTGGTCTAAAAATCTGCGCGAGGATTTTGAGGCGTATTCAAAGTTCAACAATTTAATGAGCTTGGGAACAAATGTTAAAATGCGCGCCTATATCAGGCGCAATCAGCAAATAAAAGACTTCCTTCAAAAAAAATATGCTTACCTGTTGGAAAAATGGGCAAAGTTCAAAGTCAATGATAAAACTTGTCCCAAAGTCGCGCAGAAAGATTATAAAATTTATTTTTGCTGGTTGCAGGGTGAAGACAGTTTGCCGCCGGTCGTCAGCGTGGCGTACGAAAGTTTGAAAATGCACGCCGGTAAATACAAAATTATTTTCATTGACGAAAAAAACTATAACGATTATGTTAAAATTCCTGAATATATTGTCAAAAAATTCATGTGGGGGGGGGGTATAACAAGAACGCATTTTTCAGATATAATTCGTGCCAATTTGTTATATCAATACGGCGGCTTGTGGCTTGATTCAACAATACTTGTAACCGAGCCGCTGGAAAATCATAAAAACTTTTGGAAACTGCCTTATTTTTCGCGCAAATTGCGCAAAGAAAAAAATATCTGCGCGCCGGAAATTCGCTACAATGCTTGCGGCAGATGGGCAACTTACGTACAGGGAACAGCTGTTTTGAATAATCCTTTGTTCGGATTTATGAAAGAGTTTTTTTATGAACAGTTGAAAGAGTACGATACTTTTTTGGATTATTATTTACAAGATTTTTCGATAGAGCTTGCATATGATAATATTCCTTTCGTAAAGCAAGAAATTGATAATCTGCCGCTCAACAATGAAAAAGTTCATCTCGTGCGTCAACTGTGGAATGCACCCTATGAACAATTCCCTTACGATAAAATGATTGGCGATACTTTTTTACACAAATTAAGTTGGAGGGGCGAATTTGATATGGTTTCGCCAAATACAGTTTTTCGGCAAGTACAAAAAAAATTTGCGCCGAGTACCATCGGCAAATTTTAAAATTTAGAAAGGAGTATCTTTATGGCAGAAAAAATTATTCCCAGTATAGAATTTTTTGCTAACGAAATTAATAATGAACTTCGCGCAGATTTACAAACGCAACGTGTCAAAATTACCGAACGCTTAATGAATTTTCCGCCGGAAAAATTTTCTGAACTTCATGTGCAGGATTGGTACAACGATTTTTGGAAATTGGTTGATATTGGTAAATATTTGGCAGTACCGCCGGATCAAATTGAAAATATCTGCGCACAAATTCGCCAATTTGCCGCACGTGTAAATAATCCCGTGCGCACTCAATATGTTGCATTGGCGTTGCTTTTATTCGGCAAGACTCAAGATTTTCAAAAATTAGCAAATCAAAATTTGTGGTCTAAAAACCTGCGCGAGGACTTTGAGACATTTGCAAAGTTCAATCAACTGACAAATTCAAATTTGGCAGTGCGGGCGCACCTCCGCCGTAATCAGCAGATTAAAAATTTTCTTCAGAATAAGTACGCCGCTTTAATATCAAAATATTCAGCCGCAACTTTAGACAGCTGCCCAAAAATTTTGCCAAAAGACTATAAAATTTGGTACTGTTGGTTTCAAGGTGAAGAAAATTTGCCGCCCTTAGTTCGTTGCTGTTACAACAGTTTGAAAACAAACGCGGGCAAATACAAAATTATTTTTATCGACGAAAAAAACTATGCAGATTATGTTAAAATTCCGGAATATATTGTCAAAAAGTTTATAGGGGGGGGTATATCAAGAACGCATTTTTCGGATATAATCAGAATAAATTTATTATATCAATATGGCGGCTTGTGGTTTGATTCAACAATCCTTGTAACCGAGCCGTTGGGACATTATAAAAATTTCTGGAAAATGCCGTATTTCACGCAAAAATTTTATCAAGATAAATCCTTAAACATTCCGCAGATATACGCTACAAATCCTTCTTATGCAAGATGGGCAGGATTCATTCAGGGCGCGGCAATTTTGCACAATCCGTTCCTTTCTTTTATGAAAGATTTTTATAACGAATATTGGCGGGAATTTGATGAAGTTATTGATTATGTGATTATGGATTTTATGATGGATATTGCGTACGATAATATTCCCGTTGTAAAAAAAATGTTTGATGAAGTGCCAATTAACAACACTGAAACTAATACTTTGGTTTTTCATTTGAATGATTCTTACTCTAAATATCCGTACGATAAAATTTTGAAGGGCAACTTTTTAAATAAATTAAATTGGCGTGTGAATTTAGATTTACAAACGCCTGATACTGTTTTCAGTAAAATTCGTAAAAAATATTTGGGAGAGTGATAAAATGGCAATGACGATGAGTGAAAAAATAATTGCGCGTCACGCGGGCTTGGAATCCGTCGAGGCGGGGCAACTTGTCATTTGTGATTTAGATTTAGTTATGGCAAATGACGTAACCGGTCCGCCTTCAATCAAGGAATTTGAAAAAATCGGTAAGCCGGTTTTCGACGCCAATAAAATTGCTTTAATTCCCGACCACTTTCAACCGGCAAAAGATATTAAAAGTTCCGAACTTGCAAAGATTATGCGCGACTTTGCAAAGAAAAATAAAATCAAACATTACTACGAGGCAGGGCGCGTCGGTATTGAACATGTAATTTTGCCGGAATTTGGAATTGTTGCGCCGGGTATGTTAATCATTGGCGCGGATTCTCATACTTGCACTTACGGCGCGGTTAATGCTTTTTCAACGGGCGTTGGTACAACAGATTTAGCCGTTGGACTTGCAACCGGCAAGGCGTGGTTTAAAGTTCCCGAAGCTATCAACGTAAAAATTACCGGCAAAAAGCCCAAAAATATCAGCGGCAAGGACGTTATTTTAACTTTAATTGGAAAAATTGGCGTTGACGGCGCACTTTATAAATCACTGGAATTTAGCGGCGAAGGCGTCAAAGAACTTTCAATGACTGACAGATTAACTATTTCAAATATGGCGATTGAAGCAGGCGGCAAGGCGGGAATTTTCCCCTTTGACGAAATTACAAAGTTTTATGTCGGTTGCCGCGTAAACTATGAATATTTCCCGACAAACGCCGACGAAGGCGCTAAATATTGTCAAACGGTAGAAATTAATTTGAGTGAATTAAAACCTGTTGTAGCGTTGCCGCATTTGCCGGAAAATGTCAAGCCGGTTGACGAACTCGGCGAAATTAAAATCAATCAAGTTGTAATTGGTTCTTGTACCAACGGACGCCTTGAAGATTTAAATATTGCGGCGGGAATTTTAAAAGGGCGCAAAGTTCATCCCGACGTACGCTGCATAATTATTCCGGGCAGTCAAGAAATTTACAAAGAAGCGATTCATTGTCATTGGATAGATATTTTTATTGACGCGGGATGCGTTGTAAGTTGTCCAACTTGCGGACCGTGTTTAGGCGGTTATATGGGAATTTTGGCGGCGGGCGAACGTTGCGTTTCAACCACCAACAGAAATTTTAGAGGGCGTATGGGACACGTTGACAGTGAAGTTTATTTGGCGGGACCGCACGTTGCGGCGGCGTCTGCTATCTTAGGCAAAATTGCAACTCCCGAAGAGGTGATTTAAATGAAAGTTGAAGGAAAAGTTTGGCGTTACGGCGATAATATCGATACAGACGTTATAATTCCCGCGCGCTATTTAAATACATTTGATCCTGCCGAATTGGCGAAACATTGTATGGTTGACATTGACGAAACTTTTGCGGCGAATGTCAAGGCGGGCGATATAATGGTAGGCGGCAAAAATTTTGGTTGCGGCTCCAGCCGTGAACACGCGCCCGTTGCAATTAAAGCCAGCGGTATTCCGGTTGTAATTGCGGCTAGTTTTGCAAGAATTTTTTACCGCAACGGAATTAATATTGGCTTGCCACTTTTGGAAATTGGCGACGCTGTAGAAAAAATTTCTGCCAATGACATTTTGAAAATCGATACTGATACAGGAACGATTGAAAATCTTACAACCGGCGAAACTTTTAAAGCGCATCCTTTGCCGCCTTTTGTACAGGGCATCGCGCAGGCGGGCGGCTTAATTAATTTCGTCAAAGAAAAAGGCACGCTTACCGCGTAAAATATTTTGGAATTTTTTGGGACTCGTCAAAAATGGCGGGTCTTTTTTTATTATTAGAATTTCATTAGAATTGAAGTTTTTCAGGTAAA
>CALDHY010000042.1 GCA_937901445.1 uncultured Selenomonadales bacterium | reverse complement strand
ACGGTTGCCGAAATATTTTTTTGCGCCGTTAATTTTTCCATTGCCGCCTCTAATGTCATTGGCTCGCGCAGGATTGAAAATACCGCGTCAATTTCCGCGCTTGTAACATTTTGAACGCCGCCGCCTATCGCTATGACTTTTATTTTGGGATTTAAACTTTTGGCAAGTTTTGCCACGCCCGCCGGAGCTTTTCCCTGCAACGTTTGACTGTCAATCGCGCCTTCACCGGTTATCAAAATATCAGCGTCTTTTAAATCGTCAGAAATTTTCAGCGCGTCCAAAATTAAATCGACGCCCGGTACAAGTTCGCCCTTTAAAAAAGTTCTGAAGGCAAAACCTAAGCCGCCCGCCGCGCCGTCGCCTTCGACTGATTTATTTTCAATGTTAAAAGTTTTGGCGGCAAGTTCAGCAAAATTTTTAATCCAGCCGTCCATTTGCGCAACAGTTTTTTCATCCGCGCCTTTTTGCGGAGCGTAGACAGCCGAGCAGCCGTTTTCGCCGGTAAGCGGGTTTTTCACGTCACAAGCAATTCTAAATTTGCAGTCGAAAATTACTGCCGGTACTTTGTCAGTTTCAATTTTTGTAACGGCGCGCAAATCCCGCCCGAAAATTCCACTGCCGAAATTAAATCCCAACGCCGTCAACATTCCCAGCCCGCAGTCATTCGTTGCACTGCCGCCAATTCCAATTATAAAATTTTTGCAACCGTCTTTTATTGCATTTAAAATCATTTCGCCGACGCCAAAAGTTGTAGTGCGCATGGGGTTTCTTAAATCTTTTGGAACAAGTGCAAGCCCTGCCGCCGCCGCCATTTCAATTATCGCCAAGTCTCCAATTTCGCCAATTTCGACGTTCAATCTTTTACCGAGCGCGCCTGTAACTTTAACGGTTTTCATTTTGCCGCCGAGTCCTTCAGTCAAAGTTTTACAAGTACCTTCGCCGCCGTCCGCCAATGGATAAATTTTTATTTCAGCATTCGGCGCGGCGTTTTTAATTCCAATTTCAGCGGCGCGCCCTGCCTCCAAACTTGTTAAACTGCCTTTGAAACTGTCAATCGCCACAATTATTTTCACGGCGTTTGCCTCCTTTACTTTATGAATTTTTTCTGATATACTTCAACCGCTATGAATAACCTGAAAAATCAACGCGGCTTTGCAACTTTGGAAATTCTTTTGGTTGCCGCAATTATTACAATTCTTTCAACCGTTGCCGTGCCGAAAATGGCGCGTATCCTTGATAAAGTTTGCCTTGACTACGAGCTGAAACATTTGTACAGCGATTTAAATTTTGCGCGTTCAATAGGCAAATCTTCAAGCGTCAACGGCGGAATTTTTCAGCTTGAAAAAACCTATAATCCGGTCGAGTTTTGGATTTACAGCAAAAATTACAGCAATGTTTCTGCGAGAAATCGCTATCAAATTATGCGCCCGGCTGTAACAGGGCTGCCGTATTATCGCCACAATCTGTCAAATGAAATAAATCTTAGCCTTAATATGAGCGGTGAATATGGTACGCCGCTAAAAATTAATTGCTATGTTTTTAGTGAACATAGAACAATTACTTTAAATTCAAAATTCGGCGACAAAGCTGAAATTCGTCTTGACACCGTCGGGCGTATTCGTGGTATACATAAATGAATCAACGCGGCTTTATGTTTTTGAGTGCGGTTTTTTTAACGATAATCGTTGCAATTATGGCGCAGATACTTTTAAATGCCAATGCAAAAGTTCAGCAAAGAAATTCCACGCTTTATCTTACGGCAATAAATTTAGCCAATGAACAATTTGCAATTTTGGAGAGCGGCGCAAATATTAATATACCGGATGAAGATTTAAAAAGTTATAACGGCGTTAAAGAAAATTCCGAGCCGGTTAAATTTAAAGTTTTTCCAATTCCTGAAGACGGCAATAAATATACTGTCAAAGTTGAATGGACTGTCAACGGCAAAACTGAAACTCTTGAATCAACGAAAATTATTTTAACAAAAAATAACGATTAAAGAAAGTCTATGAAAATTATAAGAAATCAGCGCGGCTTTATATTTTTAGAATTTGTAATGGCGTTGCCGCTGTTAATTTTGCTGCTGTACGCTCTTGGAACTTTGACATTGTACACGGCGAAAATTGCGCGTGAACAAGTTGCAGATTATGTTTTGGAAACAGAGGCGCAGTATGTTATAGACAAAATCACCGAAGATGCGCGGGCGGCTTATTCCGTAAAAATAAATCACGTATCCCAAAATATTGAGGAAATAATTCTCGTTTATCACACAATCCAAAAAAAAGACCAAACTTTCTACGATGTTTTTACTCAACGCCGCTATACTGTATCTTCGCCGAATAATTTTTTTTGCGTTTATGCTGAAAGGCTTGAAAACGGTCCGCTTGTCAATTCGATTACCGGCGATAATTCATATGGCAAAACTTTTGTAAAACAACTTGATTTTGAAATAGAAGATAAAATTTTATTCATTACACTTGAAATGCAAAGTGTAGTTACCGAACAAAAAGTTAAATTCAAGACGGCGGTTTATATGCCCGCTTATGGGGAAGATATTTATGCAGAATGAGCGCGGCTTTTTTACGATTATTGGACTTTGTTTATTGTTGGTTGCCGCAATTTCAATTAAAGGCGTCCATGAGTTCGAGGCGAATTATTCGCACGGAGTTTTTATTTCAAGAGCTGAACACGAATTACAAAACGCCGCTGACAGTGCATTAATTGAAACTAAAGCAAAACTTCAAAAAAATTTGGAAATAGACGGCAACTATACCTTGCATTCTGATTTTCTTAATGAAATAACGATACAAATTAATTATGCAACCAATTACCAAATTATCGCCGCAACGGACGGCAACGCCAAAATTACACTTCCGGAAAATAAACCGGCTACAGTTATAATCAGCGTGGCAAGTTGCGATAATCCTTTTATTGAAGGCAAGATTTACCGCCGTTCACTTGCCTACATTGACGATGCAACTCAAACGCTACACTTTATGAGCGATTGACAAGGCAGGAATAACGCGGCGATTGAAGAATTTATTTTTTTATTGCGGAAAATCGAAGGAGGCGAGCTTATGGATTCGCAAACAGATTTTAACAATGAAACTTATGACGCGGCGCAAGTCGATTTAAATAAATTGGTTGAACTGATTAACGAAATTTTCGACAAGCAAGACAGAAATTCGCGCCTTTTAAATCAAGTCCTGCGCGAGAATGTCAACTTTCAAAATCAAGTGCGGCAGGGAATGTACAACGAGATTGAAGAAATGAAAAAGCAACAACGCGGCGAACAGTTCACGCCAATTTTAAAATCGCTGGCGGCAATTTGCGTGGAATATCGCACGGTTTTAAATGACGATACACTTTCGCCGAATACGCGCCGAACTTTACAGCTTATGTTTGAAGAAATGGAAGATATTTTGGCTGAATACGGCGCAGAAATTTTTAACTCAAAAGTTGGAGAGCCGCGCCGCCCTCTGCTTACCAAAATTATCAATACCATTTCTACCAACACTAAAGAAAATCACAATACCATTGCAAAAAGCCGTCGCGCAGGCGTCGTTCGCAACGGGCGTCCGCTGTACCGCGAGTTTGTCGATGTTTTTGTTTTCGACCCGACTTTTGAAAATAAATCTGATGCACAGTAAAAAATTTGGAGGAGACTTTTTTAAATGAGTACTTACGGAATAGATTTAGGCACAACTTATTCTTGCATTGCGCGTCTTGATTCAAACGGCAACCCTGAAGTTATCCGCAACAACGAAGATGATTCAAATATGGTTGCTTCGGTAGTTTTCTTTGAGAATGAAAATAACGTTGTTGTAGGACAGGCGGCAAAAGAAAATATTGAAACTGACGGCGACCGCGTCGTTCAATTCGTCAAACGTGAAATTGGCAAAAGTGATATGCGCACTTACGAATTTGACGGCAAAACTTATACCCCTGTTGAAATCAGCGCGTTAATTTTGACACGCTTAAAAAATCTTGTAGAGGCGCAAGGCAACACGATTGAAGATGTTGTTATTACTGTTCCGGCGTATTTCGGACTTGAGGAACGCTCCGCCACTAAACAAGCCGGCGAATTGGCAGGTTTGCACGTTTTAAGCTTGATTAATGAACCGACGGCGGCGGCTTTAAGTTATTGCGCGCGCCAATTTCAAGAAGATCGTACAATTTTGGTTTACGATTTGGGCGGCGGCACTTTCGACGTTACGCTTGTTAAAATGTCAATGACGCGCAATGAACAGGGTAAAGATGTACAAAAAATTAACGTGCTTGCAACCGGCGGCGATGACAGGCTCGGCGGCAAAGATTGGGACGATAAACTTTTTGAATATATTCTCAACGCTTGCTGCGAAGAAAACGGCTTATCGCCACAAGAAATTGAAGCTGAAACGCGCCAAGACATTCGCAGTAAAGTTGAAGAGGCTAAACGCAAACTTAGTAAAAAACAATCTGCAAAAGTTAGAATTGACGTGAACGGCTCCCGCACTGAAATTACCGTCAAGCGCGCAGATTTTGAGGCTATGACGGCTGATAAAGTTGCACAAACTATGAATTTTGTTGAATCAACTTTGCAAAAAGTTCCCGGCGTCGAAGTCGATACAGTTTTACTTGTCGGCGGCTCCACTTACATGCCGATGATTAAAAACGCAGTCGAAGAAAAATTTCCCGGCAAAGTTCAACAACACGACCCCGATCAAGCCGTTGCAAAGGGCGCGGCAATTTATGCAAGTATGCTCGTTGTCGAAGAAGGCACTGTTTCAGAAGGCAAAACTTCAGCTGACGGTACACCTGCAGAAAATTCTAACCACGCCGAACAACTTACAGCAAAATTCGCCGTTGAAGATCAAACGCCCCGCTCATTCGGTCCCGGCGTTATGGATACTAAAGGCAGTAAACATAAATACGTACTTGAAAATTTTATTAAGATTGGCGAAAAAATGCCCGCCGTCTTTTCAAAAACTTACTACCCGCTTGAAGATAATCAGGAACGCGTAAGACTGCGCGCCTTTGAAAATATGTCAACTGAAGATACTTTAATACCGTGCGTTGACGAAGACGGCAACCCGCAAGCTACAGACCCCGCAAACAATGTTAAACTTTTGGGCGAATTGGTTGTAAACTTGCCGCCGGAAACTGCCCGCAATACGCCAATTAAAGTTACTTTCAAAGTTGACGCAAGCGGCGTACACGTTGAGGCAGTCAATACCAAAACAAATGAAGTTTTTGAAACTTTCCTCCGTACCGGTTCAGATGTTGACGTTGACAACAGCGCGGTACACCAACTTAGAATTTCCGCAGATTAAAATAAAATTTTCTATAAAAAAATTGCTCGTCAACGCGGCGGGCTTTTTTGTTTGCAAGGAAATTTCTTTATGTTATAATTTAAAAACTTAGGAGAGGATTTTTTTGGCTAATAAAAATATTTTTGAAATGCTCGGCTTGGAATTTGACCCGCCGGACAATCTAAAAAAAATTCGTGCGGCGTACGAAAATTGGAAAAAACGACTTAACGCCGAATTAAATACAACCGTTGACCCCGACCGCGTCGAAGAAATTAACGCCGAATTGGCAATGGATAATTACATTTTGCAAACAATCGAAAACGCGCGGCTGCGTCAACGCGAGGCAGAATCGCTGAAACAAAGGCGCGTTGAGGAATTGCGCCTGTACATTGATATTCAACGCGGCGATATGTCCGGCACTTTGCAAGTAAACAGTTCACAAATTCGACAGATTAAGGAAAAACTTAAACTTAGCGTTGCAACGATTGAGGCAACCTACCGCGAACAGGGATTTGAAGTTAAGCCCGTCAAAACTGAAAAATCTGTCACAAGCATTTTGAACGGCTACTTTATTTCTGATTCTGTTATGGCGGATTTACGAAAAAATTTTGCCGCTTTTCAAACTGTGCCCGACGAAAAAAATTACCCTTGGTCTTCACAAGTTCACGATTTATACGAATTGGCTTACTACCTTGAAAAACAAATTGAACCGTCTGCAGATTTTTATAAACGCCGTGATACTGATGAACTGCGCGAAATTTTCCAGAATGAAGCAAAAAAAGTTTCCGCGCCAATTCCCGCGTGGCAATCGATTAAAGCAATTTTAAATTTGGCGCAAACTCAAATTTTTAATTCTGATGATAACCGTTTCAAGTACGATCATTCTTTGAAAATCGAAGGGCTGAATGATTTTTTCAAGAAATTAAAAAACGCGCCGGAAATTTTCAAGCGTGATAAATTTTTTGCCGATAACTGCATAAATCGTATTCGCCGCGCCTTCCCAAATTTGCTGAATTACGAATTGAGCGCGGCACTTTACAATAAAGCCGCCGGATTAATAAAAGACCCCTACGAGTCAATTAACGATATTCACGAAAATTTTTTTAGTTTGACTTGTACGAATTGCGGCGCGTTTGACAGTTTCCGCACGCGCGAAGAGGCTGAACGTTCAGTTTGTCGAGTTTGCGGCGAAAATTTTTATGTTGAGTGTCCAAAATGCGGCAAGCGTATGCCTTCCTACGCCGACCACTGCACCAACTGCGATTTTTCTTTCAGTGAACTCCGCCGTTACGGCTATTATATCGACCGCGCAAATGCTATGCTTGATTTAATCGAACGAAATGCAAAGTCTTTTGAAGGCAACAGCGATAAAATTTTTTCGGCTGTAATTGATACGCTTGCAAAGGCAAAAATCGTTAAGCCGGAATCGCCGGATTTAACAAAAATTGAATGGCGTATGAATAAAATTGCCGCCGAAATGAAAAAGCGCGAACTTTTACATTGGGCAGAGTCAAAACTTCCAAGCTTAAGCGCGCCGCCTGATACAGCCGTTAGCGATTGTATGGAAATTCTGCGCCGTATCAAAGATTATAAACCTGCGCGAGACAGATTGAGACTTATTAAGCCGAAAAAACCTTTGAGTTTAAGCGCGTTTATCGTTGAAACAGAGCCGAAAAATTCTTTGCCCGCAAATTCTATCGTCAACAAAATTTCAGTCAATTCAAAGTCAACCGGCGTTGCGACGGCTAGTTCAAATTTAGTTTGCAAGCTGAATTGGCAACCCGACAGCGATTTGGGCGTAGTCTATACGATTGTAAGAAAAATTGAATCCGTACCGAAAAATTATCACGACGGCGAAATTATTGTTGAAAATACTGACAGAATCGAATTTGAAGACGGTGATATAAATCCCGGCGTTTTGTACGGCTACGCGGTTTTTGCCGTGCGGCTCGGCTCCGTTTCTGAAGCGGCAACTTGTACGGTTGTACATTACAGCGATATTGCCGAAAATAAATTAATCGCCAAAACTGAAGACGGACACTGTAAATTTATGTGGCAGTTGCCTTCAGATAATTGTTTGGGCGTGCGAATTTTGCGAACTGACAGCGACGGAAATAACGTTATCGTTGCAGATTGTGTTGAATCGCCTTTTGTTGACAGGCTTGTAAAAAATCGCAAGCAATATCAGTATCGCCTGCAGTGCGTTTATTATTCGGCTGAAGATACTGTCAACAGCATTCAACAATTTATACAGGAAGTCAACAAAGACAGTTTCAACAAAGTATGGAAGTCCGAGCGTTCTTTGAAATACAGCGACGGTATCACGATAAATCTTTTGCCGGAATTGCCGCCGCGCCCCGTTAAAAATCTTGAACACAAAGTTTCAGATGAGCGCGTTAAATTTAGTTGGCAGTCAACCGGCGATTTTGAAATTTGGTTTAAAGAAATTGTTGACGATAAAAAGGTTTCAATACCGACCGGCGAAATTTTCGATTTAAATAAAATTGACGAACTTTTGGGGAGCGGGCTTGTATTGAAACGCGCCGAAAGTTCAGATTTATTTTGCGAATTTGAATTGAAGGCAGATTTAATAAAAGTTGCGGTTATCAGTGCAACGCGGGAATTTGGAGTTATCAGCGAAATTTTGACTGTTACAAACGCCGAGCCTTGCGAAATTGACAAAGATAAAACTCAAATCATTTCAAACGAATTGAAACTTGTTTTAAAAAAATTGCCGCTAAATGTTTATATGATTCATTACAAAGTTAAAACTGATGAAGACGACGAATTTTACGCAACGGTTGAAGACGCAAAAGAACGCCATATGAATAGAATTTACGCCTCAAAATATATGCAGGATACGTATATTTCACAGGCGCATTTGCCGCACAGGGAGCTCTTTATTACGGTTATTGCCGAATACAAACTCAAGGGCGGCTCGACGGTTTATTCTGAACCGAGTACTTTAGTTTTGGATAATCGCCCGCGCTCCGAAATTTCGTATTCGCTGGAATGGGGAAAAAGTTTTGGGCTTTTCAGTACGAAGGCGCAGGCGAAAAATTGCAAGTTGACAATCGAAAGTAAAGCCGAATACATTCCAAAATTATATTTGGCGTGCCGCAAAGACGGCTTAACGAATATCAATTTGAAAGATTCTTTGACGCGAATTTTGGCTGAAGTTCCCGAATATAAAAACGGCTTTCCTAACGGACACATTGAAATTTCTTTGCCGGATGAAATTTGGAATGAAGTTTTGCCCGGCGCAATAGTGAAACTTTTGACTGCGCCCGACGATGAAAAACTTTTTTACTTCAAAGTTACAAAGCCGGAAAGTGTCGTTGTTCCAAAAAAATAATTTCAAGGTGATTTAATGGAAAAAATTGGCGAAGTTCAAAAACACGCCACGCGGGGAATTTTTTTTATAAGCGGATTTGGCGCGGCAACGTGGGCTCCGCTTGTTCCCGTCTTGCGTGAACGCCTGAATATCGGCGAAGATATTTTGGGAATGTTGCTTTTATGTATAGGGCTCGGCTCGTTATTTATGATGCCAATAGCCGGAAGTTTATCTGCGCGAATAGGTTGCAGAAAATTTTTAACCGGTGCAAGTATACTTTTGGTCGTGTTACTTTTGGCGTTATGCAAACTTCCGACACTTCAAACAGTCATACCTGCGATAATAATTTTCGGCGCAATAATGGGCGGTATCGACGTGGTTATGAACATTCAAGCAATAATCGTCGAAAAAGCCTTGAAAAAGCGGATAATGTCGGGAACGCACGCACTGTGGAGCGTCGGCGGATTTGCAGGCGCGGGATTATTCGGCGTTTGGGTAGGAATGCTGGGTTTGACGCCCTTTCAATCTACTTTGATAGCGGCAGTGATTATGCTGATAATTTTGGCGAAATGTTCAAAGTATCTTTTAAGTTACGGCGGCGAAAAAAGCGGACAATTAATCGCAATACCGCGCGGGATTGTAATTTTTATCGGTATAGTGTCGCTTATTTCATTTTTGGTTGAAGGTGCAATAATGGATTGGAGCGGCGTATTTTTGACAGTCACGAAAGGTTTTGACATATCAAAGGCGGGCGCAGGATTCGCCACATTTTCGGCGGCAATGGTACTGATGAGATTTTTGGGCGATAACTTAGTACAGGCGTTAGGGCAAAAATTGATAGTACTTGGCGGCTGTGTTGTTGCTTTTACGGGATTTATGCTGTTAATATTTGCTGATTCACAAATTTTAATGTACGCGGGATTTTTCTTGATAGGAATTGGCAGCGCAAATATAGTGCCGGTATTTTATTCGTTATTGGGGAAACAAAAAGTTATGCCGGTAAATATGGCAGTTCCTGCAATGAGTACGCTCGGATATTTGGGCGGCTTAATGGGTCCGGCGTCAATAGGATTTGTGGCACATTTGACAAGCCTTTATACTTCCTTTGCAATGTTGGCGGGATTGATAATTTTGCAGATTTTCATTGCAAGTTATATTTACAGACAGATTTAAAATAAGCCGCTACACGCGCTGTAACAGCCCCTGCTGAAGATTTTCACGCTTGATTGTAAATTTATATAAAAAAAGTTTAACGCCGTGTTACAGGCGATTTAAACGCAAATAAAAAGCCCGCCGGTTTTTCGGCGAGTTATTTTTTGAGACAGATTTAAAATAAGCCGCTACACGCGCCATAATAGCCCCTGCTGAAGATTTTCACGCTTGATTGTAAATTTATATTAAAAAAGTTTAACGCCGCGTTACAGGCGATTTAAACGCAAATAAAAAAGCCGCCCTTTTGAGGCGGTAATTTTTTTTTGAGAATTTTAATTTTAGAAGTTAAAAATATTTCTAAGAGCTTGTTTATTAACGTCGCGGTTAAGCTGTGCAAGGTAAGTTGTAAGCTTGATAGATTTTGGGCAAACTTCCACGCAGTTTTGACTGTTGCCGCAACTTGTAATACCGCCCTTTTCCATAAGCGCATTTAAACGTTTTGGCGCGTCGAATTTTCCGAGCGGGTGAAGATTGAACAAATAAGCTTGAACAGTCGGCGCGGGGCCAATAAAATCTGACTGCGGACCAACATTCGGGCAAGCCTCAAGGCAACAACCGCAAGTCATACAGTGTGAAATTTCGTAGGCAGTCTGCGCGGTGTAAGGATTCTGTATCGGCGCGTCTTTAACGTCCCACGAGCCGTCAAGTTCAACCCAGCCTTGAATCTTTTTCAAACTTTCAAACATTACCGACCTATCAATAAGTAAATCACGAATAACAGGAAAAGTTCTTGCCGGTGCAAGGTGTATCGGCTGTTTAATTTCGTCAACAAGCGCACAGCAAGCTTGACGCGCTCTGCCGTTGATAACCATCATACACGCGCCGCAAACTTTTTCAAGGCAGTTACATTCCCACGTTACGGGCGCAACTCTTTTACCGTCAACAGTGACGGGATTTTTTTGTATCTCCATCAAAGCGGCGACAACGTTTAAGCCCGGGCGATACTCTACATCAAATTCTTGATTGTAGGGTTTTTCGTTCGGTCCGTCTTGCCGCTCGATTATAAATCTGACTTTATCAGGCATCTGTCACACTCCCCAAAATATAAAAATAATTACCCCTTGTACTTGGTCTAATAATACTCTCCATAGCACTATTGAATATCCTGTAACTGATAGTACTCCGTGCAGTTATCGCATCATTTTCTTTGTCTAAATACTCGTTAGCTTTTTCTAAATAAGCCATAGCAAGTTTAAGATTTTTATTACGGTCATTAGCAGATTTATTTTCTTTAGACAGTTTTTTGTGTTCTTCGTATTTTTTTCTCCAAACGTCACTTAATTTTGAATAGGTATCTTGAAGGAGTTCCCAAGCTTCAGCGTAATTTTCATCAATTTTTACGGCATTTTCACCGCAAGCAGCCGCATTTTCATAATCGCCGGATTCGTAATAGAATTTGCTAAGATTGTACCACGCGGTAGCAGTTTTGGGATTTAATTCGACAATTTTTTTGTAAGTTTCAATGGCTTTATCGTTTTCGCCCAATTTAGAATAAGAATCAGCAAGGGTATTCAGCGCGGAAATTTCTGTTGGATTAATCGCAAGGACTTTCTGCGAATATTCAGCCGCCTTGTCGTAATTTTCCAAATTGAAATAAGTTTGTCCGACAAGTGATAAAATTTTTGTATCATCCGGTTTAAATTTCAGTGCTTCAGAAAAATTTTCAAGCGCGGCGTTATAATCTTTCAAATTGAAGTACGCCAAGCCGCGATTCTTTAACAAAGTGCTGTCATTCGGCACAAGCTCAACAGCTTTATCCAAACACTCAATCGCCTGTTTATAATCTTCAAATTTGAAATATGCATTGCCGAGATCGTTCCAATTTTCGGCGTTGCGATTATTTGATTTAATATAGGTATTTTTTAAATTGCCGAGAGCCTCCGCGTAATTTTCGTTAAGTTCGATAGCCTTGTTAAAATTTTCAATCGCCTTATCATAATCAGCCAACTTGTAATAGACGGCTCCCAGCGCGTTGTAAATTGGTGCGAAATCAGATTTAACTGCTACAGCTTGATTCAGATATTCCAACGCTTTATCTGTGTCGTTCATTCTAAGATAAGTCGAGCCGATATTTGTTAAGATAGTAGCTTTATTCGGCGGCAAAAAGTCATTTGAAGAAAATGGAAATTCAGTTGGATATTTTTGCAGAATTTTATTGAAAGTTTGAAGTGCTTTATCGTACTTGCCTTTTTCTGCGTACTCTCTGCCTTTACTGTTCAAGTCAAGCCACTTTCCAAAATCATCTTTAGCAAAGGCGACAGAATTTAAAGCAACGATATTCAGCAAAAAAGCCGCAAAAATTACCGACGTAAAAATTTTTCTTGCCATAGGCTATTCTTTCTTTGCAACGGCGTAGTTTCTTGCACGCGGTTTAATCAAGGAATGGTCAAAATCTCTGTAAGTTACGATAGGCTCTTCAGTTTTTTGGTCGTAGTTTACGATTGTAACTTTCATAAAGTGTTCATCATCGCGCCCCATAAATACCAATTCGCCGTCCGCGTCGTGTTTTTGCTTGCCGTTTTCAAGTACGATTTTAGCATGTGCGCCGCGTGATTCGTCGCGCATTCTTGCGCCTTTTGTAATTGCCATTGCGTAAAGAATCATATTGCGCAGTTGACGAACGAACATAGCTTCTTGATTGGCAACGGTTGAATGGTCTGTAATTCCAATATCGTCCCAGCGTTTCAAAAGTTTTTTCAATTCGACAAGACAAGCGTCCAAGCCGTTGTTATCACGCTCAATGGCAACATATTTGTACATTAAATCGCCCATTTCGTGGTGGAGCTTGTGCGCGTTTTCGGAGCCGTTCATTGTCAAAATTTTATCATATTCGTTTTGAACTTCACGGCGGGCAGATTCAATTTCTTCAGCTGTTAAATCACTGCCTTTGTTGCCGGTTTTCGCCCATTTCATAGCTTCCGGACCGGAAACAGTGCCGCTGTAAGCCGCGCTTAAAAGTGAATTTGCGCCAAGACGATTTGCGCCGTGATATTGATAATCACATTCGCCGCTAGCCATTAAGCCGGGGATATTTGTATTGTGCAACCTGTCAACCCAAATTCCGCCCATTGAGTAATGAACGCTCGGGAAAATTTCCATTGGAACTTTGCGCGGATCTTGTCCGACAAATTCGCTGTACATTTCCAGAATACCGCCGAGTTTTCTTTCAAGATAGCCGCTGTCAATGTGCGATAAATCCAAATATACGCGGTTTTCGCCGTTAATTCCTAATCCCATATGTACGCAAACTTTGTAAATTGCGCGGCTTGCAACGTCACGCGGTACAAGGTTACCGTACGCAGGATACATTTCCTCAAGGAAGTACCACGGCTTGCCGTCTTTGTAAACCCAAACGCGCCCGCCTTCACCGCGGCAAGCCTCACTCATTAAGCGATTTTTATCACTGCCAGGAATTGCGGTCGGGTGTATTTGGATAAATTCGGGATTGGCAATTTCCGCGCCCTGTTGATAAACTGCAGAAACTGCCGAGCCGTTACAGATTGTTGACGCAGTGCAACGCCCAAAAACTTGTCCGGGACCGCCGGTTGCCAAAATGACAGTATCAGCCAAAAACGCGCGAATTTCCATTGTATTCATATTCTGCGCGACGAGTCCGCGACAAATACCCTCTTTGTTTTTGATAATCTTGATAAATTCCCAAAATTCATATTTGTTGACGGAGCCTTTGACTTCCCAGCGTCTAACTTGTTCATCAAGCGCGTATAAAATCTGTTGACCTGTAGTTGAACCGGCAAAGCAAGTGCGTTTGTGTTTTTGCCCGCCGAAATTGCGTAAATCTAAAACGCCTTCAGAAGTGCGCGTGAAAGGTACGCCCATTCTGTCAAACATTTTAATTAATTTTGGCGCAGCCTCAACCATACCTTTAACGGCAATTTGATCCGCCAAAAAGTCTCCGCCGTAAACAGTATCGTCGAAGTGTTCATAAATGCTGTCGTGTTCGCCTTTTGTATCCATACAGGCGTTAATTCCGCCTTGTGCGCAAAGCGAATGTGAACGCTTAACGGGGCAGTAAGAAAATAAATCAACTTCGCCGCCCAATTCGCAAACTTTGATTGTGGCGAGCAGTCCCGAAATACCGCCGCCGACTATTGCAATTTTCTTTTTGCTCATATCTTTAGCCATATTCTACCCACCTCAATAAACAAAATAGCTTGCCATAAATGCAACAGTTACAAGGCAAAGCCCCGCGCAAAGCATCATACTAATTGCGCTGATAACATTTTGAGAGCGCGGACCTTTTGTAATTCCCCACGTCATGCAGAAAGTAGTTATACCGTTGCAGAAATGGAAAATCGCCGCCCACATTCCCAAAATATAAAGTACAACAATAACGGGATTTTGGAAAAAGTTTTGGAGCAGTTCAAAAGAAATTGGAGTGCCGGTAACGCCTTTTACATAAAAACGAAGGTAGCCGACGTGCCAAATTAAAAATACTACCAAAAACCACGCAGTCCAACGTTGCAAAGTAAAATTCCAGTTACGAAGATAGCCGAAACGGCGCGGGTTGTTGTTAGCTTGCAGTGCAATGTAAATACCATAAATGCCGTGAAATAAAAGCGGCACTGCAATACCGCCGAGCTCCAATCCCAAGAAAATTGGCTTAGGAATAAGCTCCATCATCTCAAGCGCGGTGTTTAAGCCTTCAGGTCCGAGCATTGCCATTGAGTTTGTAAAAATGTGTTCAAAAAGTACCATACCCAAGACAAGCAAGCCGCACAAAGAATGTAAACGCCGCAAATAAAAAGTGGTGTGAAACATTTTCTGCCTCCTTATTTTTATAAGGACTAAGGATTAAGGACTAAGGAAATTTCCCTAGTCCCTAGCCCTTAACCCTTAACCCTTAAATTTTGCTCATATCAAAGTTGCGGAAAGGTTTTTGTCCAATTTCATAAAAATTATTTCCTTCGCAGTCAATGACGACAATAGCCGGAAAATCTACAACTTCCAACGCTGCAACCGCCTCCGGTCCAAGTTCGGGATAAGCTAAAACTTTGTAACTTTTTACAGATTTAGCGATTAAAGCCGCCGCGCCGCCAACTGCCGCAAAATAAGTTGCGCCGTTTTTCTTCATAGCCTCGACAACTTCAGGAGCGCGGGAGCCTTTGCCTACCATTCCCTTAATACCTTGATCTAACATTGTCGGTGTATAGGCGTCCATTCTGCCGGAAGTTGTAGGACCGCAGGAACCGATGGGGTCGCCGGGCTTAGCCGGTGTAGGTCCAAGATAATAAACAATTTGGTTATTCCAGTCAACAGGCAATTTTTCGCCGCGTGCAAGTGCTTCAGTCATTGCTTTATGTGCGGCGTCGCGTGCGCTTATGATTGTGCCGGTAATTAAAACGCTGTCGCCGGCTTTAAGTTTTCTTGACATTTCTTCAGTAAAAGGCGTTGTTATTCTGATGCTTTCAGCCAATTTCAAAACTTCCTTTCAGTCAGTTTTTTAAGGGCTAAGGTTTAAGGATTAAAGGCTAAGGAAAATTTCCCTAGTCCTTAGACCTTAACCCCTAATCCTTATAAAATTCTGTGAGAGTGGCGCATTGCATGACAGCAAATCGTAACTGCAACAGGCAAGCCCGCAATGTGCGTAGGTCCCCATTCAACATTAACGGCAAGCGCGGAAGTTGTACCGCCGAGTTGCGGACCAATTCCCGTTGAGTTTATAAGTTCCAAAAGTTCTTCCTCAAGTTTTGCATATTCGGGCATTGGGTTTCTTTCGTCGATTGAACGGGTTAAAGCTTTTTTGGAAAGTAAAGCCGCTCTGTCCATAGTGCCGCCAATTCCAACGCCGACAACCATAGGCGGGCAAGGATTCATACTGGCGTGCAAAATAATTTCCATAACGGCTTTTTTGACGCCTTTAACGCCGTCCGCCGGTACAAGCATTTTCACGCCGGATTTATTTTCTGAACCAAAACCTTTTGGCGCAATGGTAATTTCCAATTTATCGCCGGGTACAATTTCAGTGTAAATTACGCCGGGCGTATTGTTTTTAGTGTTGACGCGGTTAAAAAGCGGCTCGCCTACAACAGATTTTCTCAAATAGCCTTCAGTGTAGCCTTTTGCAATTCCCGCGTTAATCGCCTCTGTAAAATCGCCGCCGACAATGTGTAAATCCTGTCCAAGTTTGACAAATACAATCGTCATACCGGTATCTTGACAGTAGGGGCGATCTTCAGCCTTTGCAATTTCGGCGTTTTTAATAATTTGGTCAAGGACGATTTTACCTACTTCAGATTTTTCGGTTTCACGCCCGCGCTTCAGCCCGTTGTAAACATCTTCGGGCAAATAATACGCCGCTTCTTTGCACATTTCGGCGACGTTTTCAGTTATAACTTTTACGTCTAACTCTCTCAAAGTTAATCCCTCCTGTGATTTTTTTTACAATACTACTTGAATTTTATTTGCCGCGTCAAAAAAAAATCCTGCCGCGCCGTTAATTTTTTTATCTTTCACCTAACCAAACGTATTTATAGATATTGTTTTCTACAACCGTGTTTTCTGATAATTTTAACGGCTTCAAATTGGCATCTGTTTGATAGTAGACGTCATCGCCATTTTGAAAAAAATAGTACTTCAAGTAACTGTGCTGATTTTTGTAGTATGAAATGACGGTACAAGTAAAGCTGTCTTCATTTACTTCTATGCTTTCAGTTATCAAATAGGCTTGCATATTGCTTGAGGGATGAGTTCCCATAAAAACTTCCTCTGCTTCAGCAAAGTTATTTTGACTGCCGAAAATTAACGCCGTTGCAATTAAGAGCGTAGCAAAAAATTTTTTCATAATGTTAAGCCTCCTTTAAAGTTTCCAACAAATTTTTACAGCCGCGCAGAATATCTTCATAAGTTTTGGCGAATCCGTTTTTGTCCCAAGGAATATCTTTTTCCAGCAACATTTGAATTTTGCCTTGAGGGTCGCCGCCGCAAATTTCCTTGACTTGCTCGACGTTGCCCGCGTCCATGCAAATTATTTTGTCGAACTTTTGATAATCTGCCGCCGAAATTTGCCGCGCGGTATGTTTTGTGTAGGGTACATTTTCCTCGCGCAGTTTTGCCGCAATTCCCGCGTGCAATTCGCCGCCGCTTGTCGGCTTTGACGCCGCAGACTCAATTACAAAATTTTTATCGCCGTCGACAAGTTTTTTCATTACAAATTCTGCCATTGGCGAACGTCCGGTATTGCCGCTGCAAACAAATAAAATTTTCAACTTAACCACCTCCAAAAAAATTTTCGCCCTATTATAACTTCAAACAGAAAATTTTTCTACACCGTGTTATAATCTGCGCGAGGTGATTTTTAGTGTCAGAAACAAATCCTTACATAATTACAAAATTTCCGGGCGAATACTACATTGACGAAACGCAAAGATTTACCGTGCCGCGTATGATTTTTGGAAGTAAGCCTACAGATGGCGGAAATTTAATCATTGAGGCTGAAGACTACGAAGATTTTATTAAACGTGAACCCGCCGCCAAAAAATATATTCGCCGTTATATTGGTGCTGAAGAATTTATTAATAACAAAATGCGCTATTGCCTTTGGCTTGTCGATTGCCCGCCTGATGAATTGCGCAAAATGCCGCTTGTCTATAAAAGGGTTAAAGCCGTGAAAGAATTTCGTTTAAAAAGTCAAAAAGCCGCTACCCGAAAATCTGCAGACAAGCCCACTTTATTTCAAGAAATTCGACAACCAAAAACTGATTATCTTTGTGTGCCGCTTCATTCGGGCGAAAGTCGAAAATATATCCCTATTGGTTGGGTTGATAAAGATATTATTGCGGGCAATGCTTGTTCAGTAATTCCCGATGCAAGTTTATGGCTTTTTGGGCAGCTTACAAGTATTGTACATATGGCTTGGATGCGCGTTGTTGCGGGGCGTCTTGGAATGAGTTACAGATATTCGGGGACGATTGTTTATAATAATTTTATTTTTATCAACGCAGACAAAAAACGCAAGGCAAGAATGGAAAGGGCGGCGCAAAAAATTTTGGACGCGCGGGCGAATTACCCAAATGCAAGCCTTGCAGATTTATATGACGAAGTGGCGATGCCGCCTGACCTGCGCGAGGCGCACAATGAAAACGACGCGGCGGTAATGGACGCTTACGGCTACCCGCCGAATTTTACCGAATTGGAAATGGTAAGAGATTTATTGTTAAGGTACGAGGCAATGAAACTGCCAATTCCTGAATCAAAAATTGCGGCAACCAGTCGAAGAATTTTTAAATAAAATTTTACAACAAAAATATACAAAGTGTTATAATTGCCGCGAGGTGATTTTTGTATGACAACATTTTTAGTTGCACTTGCGGCGTTGATTTTGGGATATTTTATTTACGGCAGTATCGTTGAAAAATTCTTCAAGCCGACGAACGCCCCGACGCCTGCAATAACTAAAAGAGACGGCGTGGACTTTGTACCGTTGCCGACGTGGAAAATTTTTATGATTCAACTTTTGAACATTGCGGGGCTCGGACCAATTTTTGGCGCGTTGGGCGGCGCAATTTGGGGTACAAGCGTTTATTTGTGGATTGTGCTTGGAACAATTTTTGCCGGCGGCGTTCACGATTATTTTGCCGGAATGGTAAGCATGCGCGAAGGCGGCAAAAGTATTACTGAAGTTGTAGGCAAATATTTGGGCGCGGGCGTTTTAAATTTTATGCGCGTTTTTATGGTTATTCTGTTAGTTTTGCTTAGTGCAGTTTTCACGGTTGGACCTGCCGGGCTTTTGGAAAAATTAACGGGAATTTCGCTGCAGATTTTTGTTGTAGTAATTTTATTTTATTATTTTTTGGCGACGCTTTTACCGGTTGATAAAATCATTGGCGGCTTGTATCCTATCTTTGGAATTTGTTTTATAGTAATGGCGTTGGGCGTAATGTTTGGAATGATATTCAGCGGCTTGCCAATGCCGGAAATGCAACTTGCGAATTTACACCCAAAAGGCGACGCAATGCCAATATTCCCGTTTATGTTTATAACGGTGGCTTGCGGAGCGATAAGCGGCTTTCACGCCACACAATCGCCTATAATGTCACGTTGCATACCGAATGAACATTTGGCGCGCCCTGTATTTTACGGCGCGATGGTTTGTGAAGGAATTATCGCTTTAATTTGGGCGGCGGCAGGAATTACTTTCTTTCACGGCACTGAAGGACTTGCAGCGGAAATTTCAAGCGGCGGCGCGGGCGCGGCTGTCTATAAAATTTGTCAAGATTCTATGGGCGGCGGTATTGGTATGGCGTTAGCGATGATTGGCGTTATAGTTTGCCCAATTACTTCCGGCGATACTGCGTTAAGAAGTTCAAGATTAATTCTTTCAGATTGGTTTGATTTGGCGCAAGTTAAAATTAAAAGTCGCTTAGTTTTTGCCGTGCCAATGATTATTGCCGTAGGAATTATTACTCAACTTGATTATAATTCGGTGTGGAGATATTTTGCGTGGACGAATCAAACTGTTGCAACGATTGTACTTTGGATGGGCGCAGTTTATATGACAAAAAAATTTTCGGGGCGGTCGTTTTTAATTCCGTTTATTCCCGCAATGTTTATGACGTTCGTTACAGTAACTTATATAATTCAAGCTCCTGAAGGCTTGCAATTTCCGGCGGTTGTTGGAAATATCGTAGCGATAATTTTGGCGGCAGTTTGTTTCTTCCAATTCAAAAATACTTGCAAGCCGAATTTTACACTTAAATGAATTGCAATTTTTTTACTTATAAATGTAATTTATTTTTATCTTAAATGTACTTTCTTTGACCAAGCCTCAAAGAAAGTACCAAAGAAAACGCGTGCCCGCGCAGGGCACTAAGTTTACTGTACGCTCGGAGTAGGGCTTCCGCCACCTCGTACGCTCCAACGTTACCCGGACCCGTGCAAAGCGCGGGCATCTCTTTTCAACCATTGCAAATTTTGCTCTTTTTGGCGCGGTTGCAATTTACAATTAAAAATTTGACAGATATAATTTGGGCGGCGGGTTGAAAAACTTGTCGCCTTAATTTTATTTTTAAGTTGGAGGAAATTATGGATTTTTGGCAAGAATACACAATCAGAGGAATAGATTTTCACTCGCAACACAGAAAAACTGTTAAAGTTACGGCGCGCAACAGAAATGAAGCTGAAATTATTGCACACTTTAAAGGACTTGTGCCGCCTTACGAATTTATTTACGATTTTTCGGGAATTGGAGAATACGCCGAAATTTTTATTAATTACTTGGAAAAGCAAGATTCAACCCTTGAAAAAATCGAAGTTCATACCACCGCCAAATTTTCGGTAGTTGAAATTTTTATAAAATATCTGAACGATAAAAATTTTACGCCGGAAAAAATTAAAATTCGTTTTGGCGCGTATGGAAATATGCTTGACATTACTTTTAATGACGGCGAAAAAGCGTCATTGCTGATTAAAGCGTTAAGTACCACTTTAAAAAATATCAGTGATATTACGGACGTTGAATCTTTTATAAAAATCCATAATTTGAAAATCAGCAACGTTAAAATTAGTGAACCCTATGACGACGAATATAATATTGATTTTGTTTTGGAAGAGGTATAACAATGGAAGTTAAAGTTATGAAAAATATTTTGGGCGAAAATGATAAAATCGCCGCCGAAAATCGAAAACTTTTCAACGATAAAAATATTTTGGTTATAAATTTAATGGGCTCGCCGGGCAGCGGCAAAACTTCACTGCTTGAAAAAACTTTGTCAAAACTTGCCGAAAAAATTAATGTGGCGGTTATCGAAGGCGATTTATTCACAGTCAAAGACGCCGAAAGAATCGAACGCCAAAACGTGCCGGTTGTTCAAATTAACACAGCGGGCGGCTGTCATTTGGACGCGGCAATGGTAAGGCGCGCCGTCGAAAGTTTAAACCTTGACGAATTGAATTTAATTATTGTTGAAAATGTTGGAAATTTAGTTTGTCCGGCTGAATTTGACGTCGGCGAAAATTTTAAAGCCGTTGTACTTTCAATCACTGAAGGAGACGATAAACCTTTAAAGTACCCGCTCATTTTTAAAGAATCCGCCGTAACTTTGCTGAATAAAATTGACTTGTTGCCCTACACAAATTTTAATCTTGAAAACGCTCGCGCAGATTTAACTACAATTCATCCAAATATTAAAATTATTGAAACTTCCTGCACGACCGGCGCGGGGCTTGATGAATTTTGCGATTTTATTTTAATGGAGGTAAAAAAATTATGAGCAAGCCGCGTTACACGATTGAAGAAATTAAAGAAAAAGCCGTTCCCATTGCCAAAAAATACGGCGTTAAAACTTTGTGGCTTTTCGGCAGTTACGCGCGCGGCGAAGCTGATGCTGAAAGTGACGTTGATTTTATTATTGATCGTGGTCGTATTGTTGGAATTGAATATTTTGGATTTGTTTTGGATTTGGAAGAAATTTTTAAATGCCATGTTGACGTAGTGTCTACAGGTATTTCCGATAAAGAATTTTTAGCTGAAATTAAAAATGATGAGGTGTTGCTTTATGAGGAAGAAACCGCGTGATACTGATAAAATTGTGATTCAAAAGATGATTGAGTATTGTAACAAGATTGAAATTTTGAAAAACCGTTTTGGTACGGAATTTGAAAAATATGTTGCAGATTTTGCGTTTCAAATGTCTTGCGATATGTGCATTTTGCAAATTGGCGAATTGACAACGCGCCTTACCGAAGATTTTAAAAATCAACATTCTGAAATTGCGTGGAATCAGATAAAAGCGTTGCGTAATATTCACGTTCACGAATATGAAAAAGTTGATTATGAGCTTATGTGGGAAATTTTAACCAAAAATATTCCGGAATTAAAACAATCTTTGCAGGCGATTCTTGAGGTGATGTAATTGGAAAGTTTATTTGTAAAAGAAATTACGGTGTTGGGGATTGGCAACACGATTTTAAGTGATGAAGGCTTCGGCGTCCGCGTGGTTGAGTTTTTGCAGGAAAATTATAAATTTCCGGAAAATGTACAGCTGATTGACGGCGGAACTTTGGGCGTTGAGTTGCAACATTTTATAATTGGCACGCAAAAACTTTTGATAATTGATTCAATCGACGGCGGCGCGGCTGCGGGTACAACTTTTCATTTGCGCGACGGCGAAATTTTGAAACATTTCACACAAAAAATTTCAGCGCATGAAATTGGTATTCAAGATATTTTAACGATGCTGGAAATTACGGGCAAAAAAATTCCCCGCGTCGAACTTTTGGGCGCGCAACCCTACAGCTTAGACGCAGGAATTAATTTAACTCCGCCAATGCAAAAACTTTTACCAACTTTCGCAGATAAAGCACTTGAAATTTTAAAAAGTTGGAATGTAAAAATAAATCGCCGTAAATAAAATTTTTTATGCAACACAATTCATCGAAAGTTCAATGAGTTTGTTTGCAATTTTAGCTTTTTGTAAAACTTGTTCGGTAATTTCTTCACCCGATTCAATAATAACGCTGCCGTTATCTGCAAGAATAGTTTTAACGGCTTTTCTGCCAATAAGAGTCATTTTGCCGCTTGAAGATTTTTTTTGAGCGGGCGTTGACGCAGGCGCAGGCGCGGCTTTTTGCTGATTTGCCATAGCGCGGGCAAGTGCAGCCTTCAACGCTTCCGCCTGATTGGTGCCGCTCATTTGCTTAGGTTCCGGCGGCATTTCAACTTTCGGCGGTTCCGGCTCAAAGTCATCAACGTCAGGAAGTTCAACCTCTTCAATTTCTTCATCTTCCGGCTCGTCAATTTTTTCTTCAACCTGCGCGACCGTTTCAACAGTTTCTACCGGCTTAATATCTTCGACAGGCTTAATATCTTCGACAGGTTTAATATCTTCGACAGGCTTAATATCTTCGACAGGCTTAATATCTTCGACGGGCTTAATATCTTCGACGGGCTTAATATCTTCGACAGGTTTAATATCTTCGACAGGTTTAATATCTTCAACAGGTTTAATATCTTCAACTGGTTTAATTTCTTCGACGGGTTTAATATCTTTGACAGGTTTAATTACCGGCGAATTTTTTTTTACACCGTCCAAATCAATAACTGTAACCTGCTTACCAAAAATCGAAATGTTATCAGCAGAAATTTCACTTGTTGAACCGTCCGACGCTTTAATTTCGCATTTTTCGATTCTGCCGTTATCGCCGACAAAAATTTCACAAATTTTACCGCGAATTGTACCGGTTTTTGTAATTGCCTTTGTACCGAGAATTTTAATATTTTCATCAAGCATCGCTTCAAAATCGCCGACTTGACTAAGTTTCAAAATTTTTTCGCTGTGAAGAATTGTAATGGCGTCATCGCCAATGGCAATAATTGAATCATAAGGAATTAACTTTACGCCGCGATACCATTCTTCATCTTCGATAGTAATTGCCGCAATTAAACCGTTTTTGGCGTCAATTACAAGAGTTTTGCTCATTCCAAGTTCGCGTCCTTCAGTAATGCTGATAATAGGCAAGCCCAGAATATCTGCACTTTTTTTCATTTTCTAACCTCCAAAAAATTATTTATAACCGTAACAACTGCCGCCGCTACGAAAATTATTGCTGTCAATTTCAAAAAATATTCGACGCCCGGCGCGTTGGAAATTGCCGCCGCCGCTATGTCAACCGCAAAAGAAATTATCGCACAAACTGTCAGCGAAACGTACGAAATTTCTTTTCCAAAATATCTTGCCGCCTCGTGAACTAAAATTATTGTTACAATCATAATGCTTGGCACAATCATTAAAAATATCAAGTTGCAAACTCCCAAAAGTTTCATTTTGAATTTAAAAACTTCGACGAACTGAAAAAAAATCCTGCTACAGATTGAAAAACGCTATTGAACGTGTTATAATTCGCAAGTTTGAAAGAAGGTGAATTTGAAAATGTCTGAACTGAAAAAAATCGGCTTTATCGGTACGGGAATAATGGGCGCGGCAATGGCGGGACACTTAATGGACGCGGGCTTTGAAGTAAGCGTCTACAATCGCACAAAGTCAAAGGCGCAGAAACTCATTGAACGCGGGGCGCGTTGGTGTGAAACTGCCGGCGAATGTGCAAAGGGTCAAGACGTTGTTATAACGATTGTCGGTTATCCAAAAGACGTGGAGCAAGTCTATCTTTCTGCGGGCGGAATTGTCGATTCTGCAAAAAACGGCGCGTATCTTGTCGATATGACTACTTCCTCTCCAATAGTTGCCGAAAAAATTTATAATGCGGCGAAGTTAAAAAATCTTCATGCGGTAGACGCCCCTGTAACCGGCGGCGATATTGGCGCAAAAAACGCCACTCTTACAATTTTGGTCGGCGGCGATGAACAGGATTTTGACGCGCTTAAACCCGTCTTTGAAGTTTTGGGCAAAAATATTGTCTACGAAGGCGGCGCGGGAGCAGGACAAAAAACTAAGGCTTGCAACCAAATTGCTATTGCCGGTACACTTGCCGGAGTTTGTGAGGCGTTTGCTTACGCCAAAATGTCCGGGCTTGATATTGAAAAAGTTTACGCGGCAATTTCAAGCGGTGCGGCGTCAAGTTTTCAAATGTCAGGCGTTGTACGAAAAGGGCTTGACGATGATTTTAAACCCGGTTTTATGTTGAAACATTTGGCAAAAGATTTAGCTATTGGTGTTGAAACTGCCACAGCGTACGGTAAAACTTTACCGATACTTTCAATGGTCTTGCATGAATTACGCAAAATGGAAGAGGAAGGCAAGGGCGCGGAGGGTACTCAAGCTTTGCTAAAATATTACGGTATAAAAAATTAAGGAGAAATTTTTAATGTTTGAAGAATTTAAAAAATTCATAATGCGCGGAAACGTTGTCGATATGGCAACGGGTGTTATCATTGGCGCGGCGTTCGGTAAAATCGTTTCATCATTCACTTCAGATATTTTAATGCCGCCGCTCGGACTTATGCTCGGCAAAATTGACTTTTCTAATTTATATATAAATCTTTCCGGCGTGGAATATGAAAGTTACGCCGCTGCAAAGGAAGCCGGCGCACCAATTATCGCTTACGGCGCGTTCCTGAATACTTGCCTTGACTTTTTAATTATGGCAACTGCAATTTTCATTTTGATTAAATGGGTAAATAAAATTATGCCGCCGCCAAAACCGGCTCCTGCAAAAGAACCGCGCAAATGCCCGTACTGCAAGGAAGTTGTTGCTGACGACGCCACTAAATGTTCACATTGCGCCTCCGATATTGCAGGCAAGTAAATTCTAAAAATATTTCTATAAAAATTAACCGCTCGAATTGAGCGGCTTTTTTATATCCTTAACATTTAAATAAGCCCGTACGTGCGCTACAACGCCTCTGTAAGCTGCGTTTGATTGTCACTGATACATATTTAGTATAAAAAATCTAACCCGCCTTAAAATCGATTCTACGCGCTTACAAAAAAATTTCCCCGCTTCAACGGCGGGGATTTTATTTTATAAATTCTTCCAGTGTTTGATAAAGTTTTTCGGGGTCAACCGGTTTGCTTAAATGTGCATTCATACCGGCTTGCAAACTGCGCTGTACGTCTTCATCAAAGGCGTTGGCGGTAATTGCGATAATTGGAACGGTTTTGGCGTCGGGTCTGTCCAACGCGCGAATATTTTCCGTTGCCTTCAAGCCGTCCATTACCGGCATTCTTATATCCATTAAAACGGCGTCATAGTAATTCAGCGGCGATTTCTCGAACATTTCAACCGTAATTTTGCCGTTTTCGCCGTGATCCACTTGCATTTCTTTCATACTCAAAATTTCTTTCATAATTTCGGCGTTAATGAACATATCCTCTGCCAAAAGAATTTTTTTGCCGGTAAGATCTGCCGGTGGTTTTTCTTCGTCAAGTGAAAGGCGTTTTTGTTCAATCGCTTGGCTAAATTCTGAAAGAATACTTGACGCAAAAAGCGGCTTCGCCATAAATTTATCGACGCCCGCTTCAAGTGCTTCCTCTATCACGTCGTCCCAATGGTGCGCCGTCAAAATTATTATTGCGGATTCATTGCCTATAATTTTTCTGATTTTGCGCGTAACTTCAATTCCGTTTTGCACCGGCATTTTTAAATCTACAAGCAAAATATTATAGGCTTCACGTCGCGCAGATTTTAATTTTATCATTTCAAGTGCCGCGTCGCCGCCAAGTGCCGTATCTGCCGCAATTCCAACTTCTTCCAAAACAAGTTGCGCGTGTTCACAAGCCAATTTATCATCGTCAATAATCAAAACTTTTAAATCGCCGGGATTTATCAAAGTTTCCTCTTTTGCGGCGGAAAGATTTTCGGAATTGCGCAAAGTCAAGTTTACCGTAAATTCGGAGCCGACGTGCTTTTTACTTTTAACTGAAATATTGCCGTTCATCATTTCGACAATATTTTTGGTTATCGGCATCCCCAATCCGGTGCCGCTGTAGGAACTTTCCGCCGTTGTATCTTCCTGACTGAAAACTTCAAAAATATGTGGCAAGTATTTTTCATCCATACCAATACCGGTATCTTTGACGACAAAACGCAATGTAGATTTATTTGAAAACTGCGCGATTTTTTCGACGGTAAAATTCACGTTGCCGCCGCTCGGCGTAAACTTAATGGCGTTGCTTAAAATGTTTATCAGCACTTGTTTAAGTTTCATATCGTCGCCAATATAAAAATCGTCAACCTTGCCAATAATTTTGCAATCGAAGTGCAAGCCCTTTTCTGCGCATTGACTGCTAACCATTGTATTAATCTGTTCCATCATTGCGCCAAAAGAAAATTCTTCATTCTTGAGAATCATTCGCCCGCTCTCAATTCGGCTCATATCCAAAATATCATTTATCAAGTTGAGTAAATGTTTTGCGCTGTCGCCAATTTTGCGCAGATGTGAACGAGTCCTTGCAGAAAGGTTAGGCTCTTTTAGTGCGATGCTGTCCAAGCCGATTATTGCGTTAAGCGGCGTGCGTATTTCGTGGCTCATTGAAGATAAAAAAGCAGTTTTGGCAATGCTTGCCTGATTGGCAGTATCGAGCGCAGATTTAAGTTGCGAATTGCGCATAATCTGTTCACGTTGAATTTTGGTCGTGTCAGATTTTAAAAGCACATAAAATTTTGCCTCTTTGTCAACGGCGTAAAAAACAAAACGCTTGTAAAAAATTTCGTTGTTAATGAAACACGCAATGTTGACTTCATAGGATTCTTTTTGCGAAAGTTCCTTTTCAATGGTTGCAAGGCTTAAGGCGTCAAGATTTTTTTGAATTTCTTCTTCACTGCCGGTAAGTACGGGCTTAACTTGATTTTCAATGTATTCTGCGTAACTGCCGGAAATTTTTTTTGGAAAAATACTGCCGCGCTTAATTCGCGCAGAATTGCCGATAACAACGCCGTAATTGCCCTCGACAAGGTAAGTTATCATGTCGTATTGTTCAACCAAAACTTTTTGCAGGACGGCGTTATTAACCATTTCGTTATTATAGTCGCTTTCCGTTGCAAACGCCATAATGTCGCCGCTTTGCGGATTTTGGCTGATTGTTACGTTATATTCGACAAAACATTTTCTGCCGCTCGGACGCTTACTGAAAAGAATTTCGGTTATTGAAGTTTCGCCGCGTTCAAAACTGTTTAACAAACTTTGACGGCTGAAACGTTTGGCAAATTTTTTTCTGTCACGTTCAAGCGGAAAAGTTTTAAGTCTTTCTTCAACATTTTCAGAAATAGTTTTGCCTTTAACTTCACTGACAGCGTATTTTTCCCAACCGTGCCTGTCTTCAACAACATCTTGAGTTAAATTGAGCCGCAATGTTACAAGCCGGTCGTGCGAAAGATTTTCCAACTCTGCGCGAATTGATTCATAAAGAGTTTGAGCCTGCTTTTCGTTTTTCTTAATATCTGTAATGTCAAAGTAATTGCAAAAGGCGTACCATTCGCCGTCTTCCTGAACAAAAGAATAATGGATATTAACCCAAATCCAGTTGCCCTTGATTGTGCGTTTGCGGACGTTCAAACTGTTTGTACCGCTTTTTGTAATGTGGTGGCGAAAAAGATAACCGACTTCAGAGCGGTCGTCGCGGTGGATACTGTTCATTGTACCGCCGCTCTCAAGCTTTATAAATTCTTCCTCTGTACCTTCCATCATTTCGGTAAATTCTTGCGAACACCAAATAGGAAAGTATCTGCCGTCATTTTCAACGCGCATTAAAACTGCGTTTGTATCAAGTGAGCGTATAAGTTTTTCGTAGAAACTGCTTTTAAAGTTCAGCATAAAAATTTCCTCATCCTTAGAGGCAGGGAACTATGATATTTTTGTTAAAATCAAGCCCCCCCGCATGAGTTTGTTATACTAACGCCAAAAGTTTATTCCGCAATTCCATAATAGGCTTGTACATTTCGACGTAGTCGGCAGATTTACCGGCGCGGAGTAATTCCGTCATTTCGGCAAGCGGTGTATAAATTGGCGTCAACGCCAAATTTCCCAAAACGCCCTTAAGTGCGTGCGCTGCCTCAAATGCTTCATCAAGTTTGCCGGCTTCCAATGACGCGCCGAGTTTGTCGAATTGGTCGCTTGCAAGCCCCATTTTCAGCATCCGGAAATAAAATTTTTCGTTGTTCATGCAACGGGTTAAACCTTCCTTAGTATTTACTCCAAATTCATTCAGTGTTTCAATCGTCAACAATTTTAAAATCCCCCTTCGATTTATTTTTAGGAGTCAGCGATTTTCACTAAAAGTTAAAAACTATTCCCTAAATTTCAAAACGTGTTATAATGATTATCGAAAATAAACCGGCACAGAATAACTTGAAATATTTTATCAGCAAATTTAAAGAATGTAAAGAAAGGAAGTGAGGGCGCGGGTAACCAAGATAAATTTACCGGCGTGCTAAATCCTATGAAAAAAATATTAATCGTTGATGATATGGAAGTAACGCTGCAAATGACGGCGTTTATGTTGGAGGATCAATACGAAACTTTTTGCGCACATTCCGGCAAGGAAGCCATTGAAATTTTTAGGAAAGAAAAACCGGATATGGTTTTATCAGATTTTAGGATGCCGGGAATGACAGGCTACGAATTACAGCTTGCACTTCAGCAAGAATATCATAAAATTATCCCCTTTATGTTTATGACGGCGGACCCTACTGAAGAAACTGAAAGTAAGGGATTCGACAACGGCGCAATGGATTTTATCAGAAAACCTATCAACCCTGACGTTTTACTTCGCCGCGTTTCAAACATTATGCACAATGTTGAACAGATTCAAGGTTTGAAAAAAGATGCCGAAACTGATAAATTAACCGGCTTGCTTAATAAGGCGTCATCCGAAAAAGATTTAACCGAACTTTGCAAAACTGCAACCGGCGCGTTAATGATGGTTGATTTGGACAGCTTTAAACTTGTCAACGATATTCACGGGCACGCAATGGGCGATAAAATTTTGATTAGTTTTGCAGATATTTTGCGGAGCGCGGTGCGTTCTTCAGATTTAATCGGGCGGATGGGCGGCGATGAATTTATTGTATTTTGTCAAGGCGTCCACGACGAAAGTTACATTGCACAAAAGGCTAAATTTATAAATGAGCGTATCACTGAAACTGCAAAACAACTTATGGGCGAAAATATGAATATCCCGCTCGGCGCGTCTATTGGTTGCGTGTTTGTACCAATGCACGGCAAAGATTTTTCTGACTTGTACAAAAAAGCTGACAAGGCACTTTATATCGTCAAGCAAAACGGCAAGCACGGCTACAGCGTTTACAGTGAAGGCACTCAAGAAAATGAAACTGTTGAAGTTGCCAACCTCGCGCAGGTTGAAATGATTCTTAGTGAACGCAACCCTGAAGAGGGCGCGTTTGTGTTGCCGTTTGAAAATTTCCGCACGATTTACAGATTTTTGAGACGTACGCGCGGCTTTTACAGTAAAAGTACTTGCCTTGTAGTTTTTACAATGAAACGCCACAAGGCAGGCGAAAAAATTACTCCGGCGCAGGCGCAAGAAAAATTACTTGAAACGTTGCAAAAAACTTTTCGTTCCGGCGATGTCATTTCAAAAAACGGCAATAATCAATTTCTTGTACTGTTGACAAATACCAACGCTCAACGTGATATTGACAGCGCAATAGGGCGCGTTATAAAAAAATGGGAAACTTGCGAAGAAAGCACTTATTTTTGGTTCGACCATGAATGGACGGTTGTCAACAATTAAAATTTATAAAACAATTTCTAAACAGGGAAGTTTTTTTTAAAGATAAAGGATTTTTTTAATACAATGTTGAATAATGTTGCAGAAAATTTTGGAGGAGGAAATTATTTTGGCAGATTTTAACGAAAACGAAAAGGCGTATGAACGCTTGAGAAAATCCATTGATGAAATTGTACACATTACAAATTCGGTTTATGATGCGGTTGCCGCCGTTTCAAAGAGCGCGGGTACTCTTGCAACCGTCGGGCAGGAAGCTATTAAACAGGCAAAATTCTTGCAAGAAAAAAATGATGATACTGTAAAAGTTATCGACTTCATTACCAACATTGCAGGACAAACTAACTTGCTCGGCTTGAACGCGGCTATTGAAGCGGCGCGCGCAGGTGAACAAGGGCGCGGCTTTGCCGTCGTTGCTGAAGAAGTCCGCAAACTTGCCGAACAATCCCGCGAAGCTACTGAAAAGATTCAACAGACTTTGAATCAGATGAACGGCGCAGTTGAGGAAATTTCAAAGACTATCGAACATACCGGCAAAGTCAGTGAAGAACAAGCCACTTCAACTTCAGAAATTCTTTCAAATCTTGAACGCGCAAAAAGGGCTATTGAAGGGCTTCAAGACTATATCGACGCAATGAAATAATTTAATGTGGTAAACTAAAAAAGTTGCCGTTGCAAGGGGCGGCGGATTAAACAGCTCCTTGACAGCGGCTCTTTTAATTCAACAGGGCGTAATTTTTTTTATTAAAGAGGTAAATTTTCAATGGCAGGCACAAAAAAAGTTGCAGTTGCAATGAGCGGCGGCGTTGACAGTTCATTAACGGCGGCTCTCTTAATTCAACAGGGCTTTGAAGTTTTCGGCGTCACAATGCAAATTAAAGACGATTCAGCCGAAATTGACGACGCCAAAATAGTCGCCGCGCAGTTGGGGATTAAACATTTTGTGGCTGACTTCAGACAAATTTTTCGTGCGGAAATTGAAAATTATTTTGTCGAGGAATACCTCAAAGGCAAAACGCCCAATCCCTGCGTTCGTTGCAACAAAAAAATTAAATTTGGCAAACTGTTTGACTTTGCGCAGGAACTCGGCGCAGATTTTTTGGCAACCGGTCATTACGCACGAATTATTTTTGAAGACGGCAGATTTAAACTCAAAAAAGCCGTTGACACTAAGAAAGACCAATCTTACGTGCTTTACAATTTGACGCCGGAAAAACTTTCAAAAATTATTTTACCGCTCGGCGAATTTTCAAAAACTGAAACGCGCGCGCTTGCCGAAAAATTAAATTTGGTTACGGCGCACAAAAAAGACAGTCAAGAAATTTGTTTTGTACCGAATGACGATTATAAAAGTTTTATCGCCGCTCGCGCAGATTTTGCTGACGCCTTGAAAAGTGGCGAAATTGTAAACACGGCAGGAAAAGTTTTGGGTTATCATGACGGCGTTGCAAATTATACCATCGGACAGCGTAAGGGCTTGGGAATTGCGGCTGAAAATCCTTTGTACGTTGTGAAATTGGACGTGAAAAACCGGCGCGTAATTGTGGGCGGCAACGACGAAACTTTTTCAAAATTTTTGACGGCTGAAGATGTTCACTGGATTTACCCGCCGAAATTTCCTGCGCGACTGCAATGCAAAATTCGCTACAGTCCGCGCACGGCAAATTGTACCGTTGAAACTTTTGGCGAAAATGTTAAAGTTACTTTCGATGAACCGCAACGTGCGGTTACTGCAGGGCAATCTGTAGTTTTCTATGACGGCGAGGAACTTTTGGGCGGCGCGGTTATTAAGGGCTAGGGACTAAGGGCTAGGAAGAAATTTTTATGGAAATTAAAGGAAAATACAACGCAGCAAAAGTTTTTACAGAAAATATTGAGCCGGAATGTCTCAACCAAATTAAAGAAATTTTGAACTGTCAAACTTTCGCCAATGAAAAAATTCGTATTCAGCCGGATTGTCACACGGGCGCAAATTGCGTTGTCGGCTACACTCAAACTTATTCAGATAAAATCGTACCAAATTTAGTCGGCGTAGATATCAGCTGTTCAATGTCTTATGTCAAAATTCCGGAAATGGATTTACAAACTCTCGACAAAGTTATTAATCAATTTATCCCTGCCGGTGTCGGCATTCATAAAGCCGGAACACTGCCAAATAAGGTAAGCAAGCAAGTTGACAACCTTTTGAGAAAACTAATTGCGCCAATGAATGACGAGGCAATTTCCGGAATTTTAAATTCAGCGGGAACATTGGGCGGCGGCAACCACTTTATCGAAGTCGATAAATCTGTTGAAAACGGGCAATGGTACTTGGTAATTCACAGCGGCAGCCGAAATTTAGGTTTGCAAGTTTGTAAATTTTGGCAGGGTAAAGCTATCGCCGAATTGAAAAGCAACAAATACGGTATTGTAGATTTAATTGAACGCCTGAAAAAGGAAGGGCGCGAATCTGAAATTGATGCTGAAGTTGCAAAAGTTAAAAGCCAAAACAGAGATATTCCAAATGAACTTGCTTTTTTGAGCGGCGCGGAAATGGAAGGCTACCTTCACGATATGGCACTTGCTGACGAATTTGCAGAATTAAACCGCCTAACAATGATTGAAATAATTTGTAGCAAAATGAAAATTCCAATGCATAAAATGAACATTTTTACCACGAAACATAACTACATTGACCAAGAAAATAAAATTCTGCGAAAGGGCGCAATTTCGGCTTATGCTGATGAAGAAGTTTTGATTCCAATGAATATGCGCGACGGCAGTTTAATTTGTATCGGCAAAGGCAACGCGGACTGGAATTTTTCGGCTCCGCACGGCGCAGGGCGTATTATTTCGCGCAGTGCCGCAAAAGAATTAATTTCGCTTGAAGAATTTCAAAAATCTATGGAAGGAATTTACACGTCTTCAGTTGGTGAAGGTACAATCGATGAATCGCCAATGGTTTATAAACCGGCGGCAGAAATAGAAAGTCTAATTGCCCCGACAGTTGAAGTACGCGAACATTTAAAACCGCTGTACAATTTTAAAGCAGGAACTTAAAAAAGATCGCCCGCCGCACTCCGTTTTTACCGGCAACGTTAAAATTTCTGCAACGCATGCAAACGCGGCTTAACCTTTGAATTTTTGAAAGTTCGACGCGAAAAACACAGGCGGGCGCGGCTCTTTTTCTTTGGTACTTTCTTTTTTAGCTGCTGAAAAAAGAAAGTACATTTATAAATAAAAAAATAATTTTGAAATAAACGAAAGGAGATTTTAACGAATGGCTATGCACGTAATTGAAGAGGCGCGGCGTTGCTTACAATGTAAAAAGCCGTTGTGCCGTTTGAAAGGTTGTCCAATTCAAACAAATATTCCTGAAATGATACGCCTTTTCCTTGAAGGCAAAACTCAAGAAGCGGGGCAAATGCTTTTTGAAAATAATCCGCTGTCAATAGTTTGTTCGCTTGTCTGCGATCACGAAAAACAATGTGAAGGAAATTGCATTCAAGGCAAACGCAAGGAAGGCTCGGCAGTTCAAATTCCAAATATCGAACAATATATTTCGGATTCATATTTTGACAGAGCAACGATTGAAAAGTTGCCGGATACAGGGCAAAGAGTAGCAATAATCGGCGCGGGTCCCGCCGGAATTACCATTGCCATAAAACTTGCCGCAAAAGGGCATAGAATTACAATTTTTGAACGTATGGATAAAATTGGCGGGATGATGCGCTACGGTATACCGGCTTTTCGTCTGCCCAGAAAAATCCTTGACAGATACGCAACAAAACTGCGCGAGATGGGGATACATTTTCGCCCAAATACGGCGATAGGCGGCGCGTTGCACTTGGAAGATTTATTTATGGACGGTTACGACGCAATTTTCATTGGTACGGGCGTTTGGCGTCCCAATCGCACGCACTGTAAAGGCGAATCTTTAGGCAACGTACATTTCGCCGTTGACTATCTGCAGAATCCTGAAGCATATGATTTGGGCGATACGGTTGCAATAATCGGCGCGGGCAATTCTGCTATTGACGTTGCACGAACTGTTGTAAGAATGGGCAGTCGTCACGTTACGCTTTATGCACGCCGTCAAAGAATCGCCGCAAGTCAAAGGGAATTGGATTACGCCGCAGTTGACGGTATCGAAATTCAACAAGGTATGGCGATTAAAGAATTTACTGAAGAAGGACCAATTTTTATTCCAAAAATTTTTGACAATGAAGGCAATGTTATTCGTGAAGAAGAGCCGGTACTTATGCCCGCAGACAGTACAATTATTGCTATCAGTCAAGGTCCGAAAGATAAAATCGTAAACACTTCACAAGATTTAAAAGTTAATGAAAAAGGCTTAATCGTGGTTGACGAGAGCGGCAGAACTTCAATAGACGGCGTTTTTGCAAGCGGCGACGTTGTAGCCGGTTCAAAAAATGTTGTTCTTGCAGTTTACTATTCAAAACAGGTTGCAAACACTATCGACGAATATTTAAAATCCAAAAGAGCTTGAAATTTTTTAGCGCAAAAAAAATTGGCGGCAGGTTAAATTACTTGCCGCTTTTTTTGTTGGAAAAATTTTAAACTAAAAATTATTTATTCAAGGTGCATTTAATTTCGGAAATATAGCCGTCACGTGTGGTAAATTCAATCGTGCGGTTTTTGTCAACGTACTTGTAAACAACGCCGCCGTTATCGCCCATTGTAACGGAGCTTGCATCGCCGTAAGCGTCATTCAAAGAATAGTCAACCATACCGACTGCAATATCCGCCGGTGTGTAAAGTCCGTCATACATTGTTGAAACTTCCTCAACGACGTTATTAACAACTTTCATATCGAGACCGTTTGAGAATTGCGCAATTTGATTTTCATAAGAAATAGGCTCGCCGTATTTTTCGGTTATGACTTCATAATTAATACCGGGTACAACGCCATCAAGCGCGGCAACTTTTTTATCGACAGTGCCTGCTTGAATGCTTGCCATTGTTGCTTTTGCGTCTTCAAGGAGTGCTTGAGCGGCATCGGCGGCGTTATTTACGGCGTTGTTTGCAGCTTGGGCGGCATCGTCAACTTTTTCTTTGACTTCTTCAACTGCCGCGTTTGCATCCTGTTTAACTTCTTCTGCAGGATTGTTTGTTTTGCCGCAACCTGTAGAAACCAACATTAAAGCCAATGCAAATAACGCTAAAGTTTTTTTCATTTGAATTACCTCCAAAATGTTTTTGTCAATTTTGACGTGTAATAATATCAAAATTTTTAATATTAATCAAGTACAAAACTGTAAAATAAATTTTTCTGATAAATTTCTAACAATTTTATCTTCATCAAGCAAAATTTCAAGCGTCGGATTTTTTATAACTGCGCGAGAGTTCATTGCATTTTCGATAACGTCATAAATCTGCAGAAATTTAATTTTTCCCGCCAAAAACGCCGCCACCGCCACTTCATTTGCCGCGTTGAATACACAGGGCATAGTTCCGCCAATTTTGCCCGCCTCGTACGCAAACTTTAACCCCTTGAAAGTTTCAAAGTCAGGCTTTTCAAACGTTAAATTTTTTATTTCCCAAAAGTCTAATTTTTTTATTGGAGAAATTTTTCTGTCAGGATAAGTTAAAGCGTATTGAATGGGAAGGCGCATATCCGGCGCGGCAAGTTGTGCAATTATGGAGCCGTCAACAAATTCAACCATTGAATGAACGATACTTTGAGGATGAACGACAACTTGAATTTGTTCGTAGTTGACGCCGTACAAAAATTTCGCCTCAATGACTTCAAGCCCCTTGTTTACTAATGACGCAGAATCAACTGTAATTTTTTTGCCCATATTCCACGTCGGGTGAGCTAAAACTTCATTTACAGTTGCATTTTGTAAATCTGCGCGAGTTTTGCCTCTGAAAGGACCGCCGGACGCCGTAAGCAAAAGTTTTTCAATCGATTTGTAATTTTCGCCCTGCAAGCACTGAAAAAAAGCCCCGTGTTCACTGTCAACCGGCAAAATTTTAACGCCGTAATCTGCCGCAAGTTTTGTAACAATTTCGCCCGCAACTACAAGCGTTTCTTTATTGGCAAGGGCGATATTTTTTTTACACTTTATCGCTTTAATTGTCGGCTCCAGCCCTGCAAAGCCGCTCATTGAAGTTAAAACAATTTCCACGCCGTCAAATCCTGCCGCGTCGATAAATGCTTGACGCCCGCCCGCAATTTTTGTACCGCCGAAATTTTTTTCTTTCAAAATTTTGTAAGCCGTTTCATCTGCAAGCACTGCAAGTTCAGGCTGAAATTCTTCAATCTGTTTAGAAAACAATTCGACGTTGGAATTTGCCGCCAATACCGAAACTTTAAATTCGCCGGGCAAATTTCGTACAACGTCCAATGCTTGAGTTCCTATTGAACCGGTTGAACCGAGTATCGCAATTTTTTTCATTTATATCACCGCGTAATTTTTTATCTTAAAATCCCTAGCCCTTAGCCCTTAGTCCCTAATCCTTAATTACCGCACAAATAATTTCATTGTTAAAATCTGCCACGCCGAAATTTATTTTATCGCCTGTATGCACTTCAAAAGGCTGTTGCAATTCGTGAAGTAAAACGCCCGTGATTAAATTGCCTTCGACTTCGACGCAACGTACCCACGCCAATTCCGGCTGAAAATTTTCCCCGTGAAAGTAAACTGCAATATCGTCGGGAAAATTCGGATGGCGTAAACTGTCAATCGTTTTAATATAGCGCGTTTTTTCTTTGGCGGCGTCGAATGCAAAAGTATCTTCCAAAACTTTAATCTTGTCACGAAAGGCGGCGGCGTATCTTTCGGCAAGAATTGTAATTTCAGTATCTTCAATTTCTGCGCGACGCACGGCAACGCTTTTTTTGTAGCTTGCCGGAAAAACTTTTATTTTATCGCCGTCAATCTGCGCGCCCGCCAAAATTTTAAAGTTCAATCCCGTTTCATCGTCGATGTAACAGTAAGTTATAAAGCCGTCCATTTTTTCTTCAACGGGATAATCGAAAACCTCGCGCAGATTTATTTTGTTGACAATTTCCGCGCCGCTCAAAAGGCAAATTCGCCGGTATGTTTCACGAAAATTTGTTTCATAGACTTTCAAAATTTCACCTTCCAAAATTTTTAACAGATTGTAGCACAAACGCCGCTGAAGTGCTATAATTGCCGCGCTATGGAAAATAAAATTATTAAAAGTGATTATGTGGCGTCAGCCGTCAAAAGTTCACAATACCCTGAAGAAATTCTGCCGGAAATTGTTTTTATCGGGCGTTCAAACGTCGGTAAATCTTCGCTGATTAATTCCCTCTGCAACAGACGAAATTTAGCGCGCACGTCTCAAACTCCCGGCAAAACTCAAACAATTAATTTCTACAAGGCAACGCTGAAAATCGTTGAGCCGCCGGAATTGAAAGATTTTTATTTGGTAGACTTGCCCGGCTACGGCTACGCCAAAACTTCAAAGACTAACAGAAACATTTGGGCAAAATTTATCGACGATTATTTAACTAAAAGCCCCAATATTAAATTCGTCTGTCAACTTGTCGATATGAGACACGCGCCAATGGATTCAGATTTACAAACTTTTCAAAATATCCTTGAAAAAAATTTGCCCGTGCTGATTATCGCTACAAAGGCTGACAAACTTTCAAAAAATGAACGCGCAAAAAATTTAGCCGTCATAAAAAATTCTTTTGGAATTGAGGAATTGCCAATACTTCCTTACAGTTCAAAAAATTATGAAGGCGTTTCAGATTTGCTTGACGTTATCGCCGATTCTTTGTAAAATGGTTTTAGTGAATACGTTTCATTTTCAGATAAAGGAGAGAAAGGCGATGGATCTTTCACTTTTCGACAAAGAATTATTAAACCGGTTGCAGGGCAATCTTCCAATTTGCAGCAGACCCTTTGCGAAAATGGCGGCGGAACTCGGCACTGATGAAGAAACAATTCTTTCAAGAATCCGTGAATTGAAGGCGGCGGGATATTTGCGCCGAATTGGAACTTTTTTTAATTCAAACAATTTGGGCTACGTTGGAACTTTGGTAGCGTTGAAAGTTTCGCCCGCCGAAATTACGCCGGTTGCAGAGGCGGTTAATCGTTATCCGGAGGCAACGCACAATTACGAACGCGAGGGCAAATATAATTTGTGGTTTACGCTGTTGACGCGGGATTCTGCGCAAGAATCAACCATTTTGAACGAAATTAAAAACTTGCCCGGCGTCGAAGATATGCTTAAATTGAAGTCGAACAAAAAGTACAAAGTCAACGTACAGTTTAATTTGCAATGAACGATTTAACTTTTCAAGACAAAGAAATTATAAAGGCGTTACAGGAAGATTTTCCGCTTTGCGAAGAGCCCTATAAAGTTTTGGCGGCTCGCGCAGGCGTTACTGAAGAAGAATTTTTACGCCGCGTGCAAGATTTTGTTGCAGAAAAAAAAATTCGCAAAATGGGCGCGGTCTTGCGTCATCGTGAAGTTGGTTTTAAATTTAATGCACTTTGTGCATGGGAAGTGCCGCCGGAAAATCTTGACGCCGTTGCAGAAATTATGAGCAGTCATCCCGCCGTTTCGCACTGCTACGACAGAAACACCGCGCCAAATTGGAATTATAACCTTTATACAATGATTCACGCAAAAACCCGCGAGGAATGCGATTCAATTATTTTGGAACTTTCGCAAATGGCGGGCGTCGAAAATTATCAAGTGCTTTATTCAAAAAAAGAATGGAAAAAAACCTCAATGAAATATTTTAAGGAATAAGGATTAAGGATTAAGGATTAAGGATTAAGGATTAAATTCAGGAAGGATTGAATTTTTTTGACAGCAAAATTTCCTTTTCATTATGGTTACATTGTGGCGGCGTGTTGCACGCTCGTTGTAATGTTCAGCACCGGAATTGTAATTAATTGTTCCGGTATTTTTTTTGTTGCAATCAGCGACGAATTGGGCGTACCGATTAGCAAAATTGCAATGTATTTATCGTTCAATCTTTTGGCGTCGTCGATAATGCTTGCGTTTGCGGGCGGGCTTATGGAAAAATTCGGCGCGCGGCTTACAATGACACTTTCATCAGTCATTTTGGGCGCAACTTTAATTTCAATGTCACAATTTGACGCGCTGTGGCAATTTTATTTGGCGGGAGCGATTTTGGGAATTGCGCTAACTTTTTTAATGTATTTGGGGTTTCCTACGATAATTCCGCGCTGGTTCAATAAAAAAGTTGGTTTAATGATAGGAATTGCGGCGGCGGGTTCAAGCGTCGGCGGTGCGATTTTCAATCCAATTTGCGGAATGTTAATAAATTCTTACGGCTGGCGATTGACTTATATAATTTTGGGCGCGGCGATTTTAATTTTAATTGCGCCGGTACTTGGAATTTTTTTGAGAAATAAACCGGCAGACGTAGGATTAAAACCTTACGGCGAATCAAATATTTCTGCGCGACAAAATAAAAATGACGGCTACGAATACCGCGCCGTTTTGAAAATGCCAATGTTTTACGGCTTGTTTATGTTTGGATTTTTAATGAGCACGGTTGCAAGCGTCTTTCACTTTATGCCAAAATACGCGGCAACTTTAAATTTTTCGCTGGGAGACGCGGCAACCGTTGCAAGCGCGGCAATGCTCGGCTCGATGATCGGCAAAGTTGGACTCGGCTTAATCAATGATAAAAGTTTAAAAATTGGCGTTTTGGCAACGATAGGACTTGGAATTTTCGGCTTAGGGTTAATGTTTACCGGTTCAAGTTTGACGATTTTAATTAGTGGCGGATTTTTATTTGGCTGGGCTATTGCGGGAGTTTTCGTACAAACGCCGCTTTTAGTTCGCGCAGTTTTCGGCAATAAAAGTTATTCGCAGATTTATTCCAACGTTTCAATCGGGTTGACAGTTTCAGCGGCAATAGGAATGGCGGCGTGGGGATTTTTGGCGGAAATTGGCGGTTACGGCGCAGTCTTTATCGTGGCGATGATTTTGTTAATCATTTGCGGGGCAATAGGTTTTAGGGCGTTGAAAGTTTCAAGATTTTCAAATTAAAATTTTGGGGTTGACAGTTTCAGCGGCAATAGGAATGGCGGCGTGGGGATTTTTGGCTGAAATTGGCGGCTACGGCGCAGTCTTTATCGTGGCGATAATTTTGTTAATCATTTGCGGGGCAATAGGTTTTAAGGCGTTGAAAGTTTCAAGATTTTCAAATTAAAAATTGTATAATTTTAACAGAAAAAGATAAATTTTTGATTGACTGAATAAAATATTTTGTATACAATTTCTGCAGTTAGTTAAATTTTTTTGAGAGGAGAATTTTTAATGCTTCACAAACAGTTAAAACCCTTCCCTAAAGATTTTTTCTGGGGCGCGTCAACTTCAGCATATCAAGTTGAGGGCGCAAATTTGGAAGACGGCAAAGGTCCTTCTTGCCAAGACGTTAAAGAATTGCCGCCCGGCACTGCAGATTTAAAAACTTGCGCCGACCACTACCACCACTACAAGGAAGATATTGCACTTATGGCGGAAATGGGCTTTAAATCCTACCGTTTTTCCATTGCGTGGACTCGTATTCTTCCTAACGGCACCGGCGAAATTAACCCTCAAGGAATTGAATTTTACAACAATCTGATTAACGAATGTTTGAAATATAACATTACGCCTATTGTTACAATGTTCCATTTCGATATGCCGGACGCACTCGATCAGCGCGGCAGTTGGTCTAATCGTGAATCAATCGAATGGTTTGAAAACTACGCTAAAGTTTTGTTTGCAAATTTCGGTGACAGAGTAAAATATTGGTTGACGATTAATGAACAAAATATGTTGACGCTTGTAGGCTCGGTTATCGGTACTCTGCGCGTTCCTGAAGGTACAAAAAATCTTACAAAAGAAATTTATCAGCAGAATCATCATCAACTCGTCGCGCAGGCTAAGGCAATGGTACTTTGTCATAAAATGTTGCCGGACGCCAAAATTGGTCCCGCGCCGAATATCGCCTTTGTTTATCCTGCAAGTTGCAAGCCGGAAGATATTTTAGCCGCCGAAAATTATAACGCTATCAGAAATTGGCTGTACCTTGACGCGGCAGTAAAAGGCAGATACAACAATTTAGTTTGGGCGTACCTTGAAGAAAATGACGCTTGCCCTGTTTTCGGCGAAGGCGACGAAGAAGCTTTACAAAATGCGCACCCCGACTTCATTGGCTTTAATTACTATACAACTTCGACGGCTGAAGCAAGCAACAGTTGGGATGAACAACTTGAACCGAACGCCGACCAACAAACTGCACGCGGTGAAGCCGGCTTTTATAAAGGTTTCAAAAATCCTAATTTAATGCAAACTGAATTTGGCTGGGAAATTGATCCTATTGGTTTCCGCGTTACAATTCGTGAACTTTATGACAGATACCATTTGCCGTTGCTTGTTACTGAAAACGGCTTAGGCGCGTATGACAAACTCGAAGACGGCAAAATTCACGATAACTACAGAATTAAATATTTGTACGAACACATTAAACAGATTCAACTTGCAATTACTGACGGCGCAGAAATGCTCGGCTATAATCCTTGGTCGGCGATTGACTTGGTTTCGACTCATGAAGGTATTCGCAAGCGTTACGGCTTTATTTACGTCGATACAACAGATGAAAAAGTTGGAAGCCTTGAACGCTACCGCAAAGATTCTTTCTTCTGGTACAAAAAAGTTATCGCCTCCAACGGCGCGGATTTGTCTTTCTAAAATTTGAAAATTTATATCGTTGAAAAAATTTCTGCTACAGTTTAAAATTGTGGCAGATTTTTTTATTTTGGAGGTGTTAATTTTTTTGAAAAACAAAATCTTAGCTTTAATTTTATTGGCAGGTGTTTTTATTACCGGTTGCGGCAGTGAAAATCAATCTGTCAAAGAAAAAAATTCTGAAGTTCCAAAAGTTGAAGAAAAAACTGAATCGAATAATAAACCCGTTAAACAAGAAATTATTCAGCCGGTTCAAAAAATTTTTGATGAATCATTGGAAAATATTACAATACCGCAGCTTGAACAGGAAATTATTGGGTACGTCGAAAATAATCCTAACGAACGTTACCATTTAATAAATTACGTTTTAAATTTGCGAATGATTGAATTGCAGAGTAAAAATCCTCAAGCCGTCGGCGAAGGTACGGCTTTTTTGTTGAACAGTTTACCGGGCGTCGGCGGAATTATTGGCGGAATTGTAAATGATTCTATGACAGAAAGTTTTTTGGAAGATTATAAAAAAACTTTGACAGCGGCGGCTAAAGATTACAGTTACGTTCAAAATGCTGTCGAAAAAAATAAAGAATTTTTGCAGGCACGCGGCAAGGGCTATGAAGTTTTGACAAAATTAAATTCGCCGGAAAATCTTTCAGCTGAAACTTACAATACCGAAATGAAAATTGCTGAAATAATGTATCGAAGTTTTGCAGCAATGGTTGATGAAAATAAAGTTCGCGCAGGTTTAAAAATCCCTGATGCCTTAGATTTATTGGACTTTGCAAAATATCACGTTTTTGATAAAAATGAAAATCTCGACAATATAAAAAATTCAGCACAAGCTCTTGAAAATATTTACGCGGCGTTGTGGGTCGATATGGAACATTACAGCGACAAAAAATCCTTTGACGATTATTACAATTCGCTAATCCCGCAGTGGCTTTTTCCATTTGAATTTGAACAAACTTTTTTGCCACAAAGTGCAGACGACTTTTTAATTTCGGAAAAATCCTATTCAAACGACTACAACGAAAAAATTTATTCAATTTTCAACGCAGAATGGACTTCACTTTTTACCGGCGAAACAAAATTATTTTATATCAATCCCGCAAATGAACACCGTACAGACCAACAAAAAATCAATACGATTTATGCACTTGCAAAAAATTCGCCGTTCGTTGTATTTGACGATTATTTTATAACTCCTGCACTTCGCATTAAAGACGGCAAGCGGGAAAATGTTTTGCTTATGTACGTTAATTATAAACTTTTGGGAGGCGAAGGCTTTAAAATTGAAAATGTAGGCGCGGCAAAAGACGTTTTAATTAGGAATTATGATACGACGTCTGATTTTAATCACTTCGACAACGAAAAATTTTCAGAAAAATACTATGAACAAATAACGCCGAATTATCTTTTCAGAGACAAACTAAAAATGAATTTTAATGCTGTACCGAAAGCTGAAGCCGATATGCGAACAAATTTATATTTTGATAATTTTTCGGCGGAGGACAAGAAAAATATCTACGGCGCAATTAATGGAGATTGGAAATCTTTAAACAGCGGCGAAATTCAAAACTTCAATATAAATCCTGCAAACGACACGCCGCGCCTTAATACCATTTACGCTATTGGAAAATCCGCGCCGTTTTTGGCTTTCAATGTTGCAAACAATCCGCACCAATTTTTTATCACGCCCGCCAAAAATTCTGAAGGCAAAAATATTTTGGTTATGTACGTAGATTATAAATTTGTAGACTTCAACGGGCAATCTGAAGGCTACGGTTACGCCCAAAATTTGCGCGTCGATAATATAAAATCTGCTGAAGATGTTCTGATAAAAGTTTCACGTTGAAAAAATTTCTGCTACGGTTTAAAATACGTGGCAGATTTTTTATTGGAGGTTTTTATTTTGGAAAATATTTCAAAAGTCTATGAGCCGCAAAATTTTGAACGTGAAATTTACGCGCAATGGGAAAAAGATAAAAATTTTCATACAACGGCAGACCGCGCCGGTGAACCTTACAGCATAGTTATCCCGCCGCCCAATGTTACCGGTCAACTTCATATGGGGCACGCGCTCGACGAAACTTTACAAGATATTTTAATTCGTTATCACAGAATGAAAGGTTATAATACTTTGTGGATGCCCGGTACAGATCACGCCGGAATTGCAACTCAAGCCCGCGTTGAGGCAAGCCTGCGCGAGGAAGGTACAAATCGTTACAAACTCGGCAGGGAAAAATTTTTAAAGCGCGTTTGGCAGTGGAAAGAAAAATACGGCAACCGAATTACTCAACAACTTAGAATTTTGGGTGCAAGTTGCGATTGGGATCGTGAACGCTTTACAATGGATGAAGGTTGCTCCGCCGCCGTGAGAAAAGTTTTTGTTACGCTGTACAACGAAGGCTTGATTTATCGCGGCAACCGAATTACTAATTGGTGTCCGAAGTGCAACACCGCACTTTCAGATATTGAAGTTGAACACGTAACCGAGCAAGGGCATTTGTGGCATTTGCGCTACAAGTTTAAAGACAGTGATGAATACGTCGAAGTTGCAACCACGCGCCCTGAAACAATGTTGGGCGATACGGGCGTTGCAGTTCACCCCGACGACGAACGCTATAAAAATTTGGTTGGACGCACTTTAATTTTGCCAATCGTCAATCGTGAAATTCCTTTGTTTGCTGATGAATACGTTGACAAAGAATTTGGTACAGGCGCGGTAAAAGTTACGCCCGCGCACGATCCCAACGATTTTGAAATGGGACTTCGCCACAACCTCGCGCAGGTTAAAGTTATCAACAATGACGGCACAATGGCTGAAGGCTTAGGCAAATATTCAGGTCTTGACAGGTACGAATGCAGAAAATTAATCGTCGAAGATTTAAAGGCGGCGGGCGTTTTGGTTTCAACTGAAAATCACGAACACGCGGTAGGGCATTGTTCGCGCTGTAATACTACGGTTGAGCCGCTGGTTAGTCGTCAATGGTTCGTTAAAATGGAAAGTTTAGCCGCGCCTGCGATTGACGCTGTTAAAAACGGCGATACTAAATTTGTCCCCGACCGTTTCAGCAAAATTTATATAAATTGGCTTGAAAATATCCGTGATTGGTGCATTAGCCGCCAACTTTGGTGGGGTCACAGAATCCCTGCTTGGTACTGCGACGACTGCGGCAAAATGACTGTTTCAGAAAATGACGTTACAGAGTGCGAACATTGCCACAGCAAAAACATTCATCAAGATGAAGACGTTTTGGACACATGGTTTTCAAGCGCGCTGTGGCCTTTCTCTACAATGGGGTATCCGAATGACACGCCCGAGCTTAAAAAATTTTATCCTACGTCAACACTTGTAACTGGCTACGATATTATTTTCTTTTGGGTTGCTCGAATGATTATGATGGGCTTGAAATTTCAGGGCGAAGTTCCATTCAGAAATATTTTCATTCATGGACTTGTACGCGATGAACAAAACAGGAAAATGAGTAAATCGCTCGGCAACGGTATAGATCCTGTTGAGGTTATTGACAAATACGGCGCGGACTCTTTGCGCTTTATGTTGGTTACAGGCAACACGCCCGGCAACGATTTAAGATTTTCTTGGCAGCGCGTTGAATCTGCGCGAAACTTTGCAAACAAAATTTGGAACGCGTCAAGGTTTTTGTTGATGAATCTTGAAAACTTTGACGCTGATTTTAAACCGGCTGAAAGTGATTTAACTTTGGCTGACAAGTGGATAATTTCCCGCTTAAACCGCACGGCAAAAAGTGTTACAGAAAATCTTAATAAATTTGAACTCGGTGAAGCGGCGCGGCTTATGTACGATTTCATTTGGTCGGAATTTTGCGATTGGTACATTGAATTGACAAAGGCGCGTTTGTACGGCGAAGACGCCCGCGCTAAGTCTGCCGCTCTTTATGTTTTAAATACCGTGCTTGAAAAATCCTTGCGCCTCCTTCATCCGTTTATGCCGTTTTTAACTGAAATTATCCGCCAAAAGTTGCCGAATGCTGAAGGCTCCATAATGCTTGCAAAGTGGGTAGAGGCGGGCGAAATTGACGACGCGGCAGAAACTCAAATGCAGACTGTTACAGAAATTATAAAAGTCATTCGCAATTTGAAAAATGAAGTTGGCGTGGAGCCGCGCAAAAAATCTGAAGTGGTTTTAAAAATTGCCAACGCCGAAATTTCGGAAATTGTAAAATCCAATGTCAAGTATATTTCTGAACTTGCCGCCGCCGAACCTGTAACTTTTTCAAATGAAAAACCGCAACACGCTTTAACCGGCGTTGCGGGCGGCGTTGAAATTTTCCTGCCGCTCAAAAACTTAATCGACACTGAAAAAGAAATTGCCCGCCTTACCAAAGAACTTGACAAACTCAAAAAAGGTATTGCGTCAACCGAAGGCAAACTCAAAAATGAAAAATTTATCAGCAAGGCTCCCGCTGAAGTTGTACAAGCCGAAAAAGAAAAACTTGCCGCCGCGCAGGAAAAAATTTCGTCCGTCGAATCCAGAATAGAACAACTCAAAAATTTATGACAGGTAAAAATTTTAGCCAATTCATTGAAGATTTACACTACAACGCCGAAACAGAATTTACTTTCAACGGTAAAAAATATCTGATTTCCGGCTGGATTAATGAAAACGATACCTACACGCTTGCTTTGTACTCAATCGAGGAAAAGCCTCAAGAATTATTTTGCTGTACAGATTTTTCAAGGCAAAATGTAGTTGAAAAATTTAAAACGGCGAAAATTTTTGAAAATCAAACTATCTGCGAATGTGAGCAAAATATTACCGTAAATTACGGATAAAATTTTTTAATCTCCTTGTAAAGGGAGATTTTTTTATTTGTGAATCATTTGATATTTGCAAAACGAAAAATAAAATGCTAAAGTTTCGTCTCTGACGAAGACAACGCAATGATTTTTGATTTAAGCAGCGCAAAAAAATTCCGTAAACGCAACGGTAAAAAAACAAGTACTTGACAAATAATTGTTTAACTACTTGTCAATTATCCCGAACGGATTTCAAAAGTTAGAAAGAAGGTCGGCTAAATGGGTACATACGGTGTTCCGATTCTGCGTCCTGATAATCTCAATCAAAGTTTGAGTTTGCCGCGTAATTCTGAAATTCCAAATGTTTCCTATCTGCTTTATGGCAAAAACGGAGTCTTTAAACAACTGCGAATTTTCGGTGAAGACAATAAGCCAAAAGTGGATATTGATTATCATATGAAAGACGGCGAAATGTCTTTGCATAAACATATTTATATTGATGGTGTTCGACAAAAAGAACATATTGACTTAACACCAACTGAATATGATAAGTACAAAAAATTCTTAGAGAAGGTGCTAGATAAATGAAAGGTATGACATTAAAAAAATTTCTAAAGACAATAACAGAATATGATGAAATTGAATTTTCCTATAACGGCGTCCAATATAATTTTCAGAAAGAAAACGGATCTTCAGACCAAGTAAAAATTTCTGTTTGGCAAAGCGGTAATAAAATGCCTTGTTACAGCGTTGAAACTGAAGATAATTTTTTTTCACTCGAAAAAGCCGCTCAAAATTTAATCAACGCCAAAATTTTATTCGACGGGAAATCAATTGCCGAATCCGAAAAATATATTGACGTGGAATTTTTTACTTGAAACGTGAATAATTCTTGGTGTATAAGGGAGTTAGAGTTGGAGTTATTCGCACTAATGGAAGAATAGCTACCGTCTTTCCGGATTCTATACAGCCAATTAAAAAGGGGAGGTAAAAATATGCTTAAGAATGAAATTATGGATGTAGTAAAACGTAGACCGGCATTGACGATGAAGATTATATTAACATTCAAAAATGTTGAGATATTGAAACTGAAATTCTTAGCCGTAATATGGCGGAAACCATCAATTTTATTGAAAATGAATGTGACGACAAAACTTTTTGCCGGATAGGTGAAGTTTTTGATGACGTCTCCGAACGCACGCAAAGCAAAGATTTTCTCGCGGCTATAACTAAACGCGCCGCAAAAGTAGTTGATCCTGAAGAAAGACGCAGCGTTGAAACTGATATTCGCTACGCAAGTTATAAATTCGACGACGAATAAAAGCAAGTTCAGGTTTCACCTAATGGTAGCAAACGTCACGGCAATGTTCCCTATGTTAAAATTAGTACTTCCAACGAAGGCAAAATTAAAGTCATAAACGGCACTGAAAAACAATACGAGACTGATGGCAACGAAAAAGCAAAACTAATTTTTTGGAGGGATTGAAATGATCGATTTAACAACGCCAATTATACCATATGAAGGCACGGGGATTTTTAAGTTGAATTCATCTTATGACGAAATTATAAATTTGCTTAAAGAAAATGACATTTCTTATGAAATTGAAGTATCGAACAATTATACCGGTCAAGCGTGGACAACCATTGTAATTTGTAAGGAAGGCAGCCCTAAAGAATATTCAGCTATTGAACTTGTTTTTGCTAAAAACAGACTTTTTAAAATTTGCCTTTGTGAAGATTTTGAAGGAACTTTACCAAATGGCATACATACCGGAATTTCTATTCAAGAGGCTAAAAAAATTGATAAAAATTTAAAGCAGGATGAAGATTGGGATGAAGTTTACATATCGCCTGACGGCTATTGGCTTGAGTACAGTAACCGCAATTTAAACATTATAATTATTTCAATTTTTATTCCGGCACTGGAACGCGATGATTTTTTTGATTATAAATGGTAGGCTGAAAAATGACGTTAAAACTTTTTAAAACTTGACAAACTATTTTACCTTTGTTATATTACGCAATATAAAAAATTAAACCGTTGACGCGGAGATAACGGCGAAAAATGCCCGTACAGAGAGTCCACGTTGCTGAGAGTTGGATCGGAAACAGTTCGTCAAATGGACCGCCGAGGGCGCAAGGAAATTTTAGTGTTATAGTTTGATAGTGGAGTGGTGGTATAGTTTTTACTATCAAACTACAAAACTACCGCATTATTCCACTAAAAGAGTATGAGGCGACGTGGGGCGTACGTTAATCGCCGGAAGTATGATTGTACTTTGCTAAGCGCACGAAATTTTTTCCGTGAAACAGGGTGGCACCGCGGATTTTATATTAAATTCGTCCCTGACAGGATTTTTTATTCTGTCGGGGGCTTTTTAGTTTCCGGCAAATTGGAGGTTTTTATATGAATGTTAAACCAACTTTGGAAGAAGTCAAAAAAATCGCCGCCGAAAATCGCTACAAAGTTATTCCCGTAAGCTGCGAAATTTTGGCGGACGTCAAAACGCCTATTGAAGTTTTGCGCGTCTTGAAAAATGTTTCGGCTCATACCTATATGCTTGAATCCGTTACAGAAAAAGAAAAATGGGGGCGTTATACTTTTCTCGGCTACAATCCGAAACTTTGCATAACTTGTACCGGCGGCAAAATGAAATTTGGTGACGCCGAAATTTTGACTGATAACCCGTCAGCAGAAATTAGAAAAATTTTGGCAGATTATAAAAGCCCGCGCCTTGAAAACTTGCCGACTTTTACCGGCGGGCTTGTAGGATATTTTGCCTACGATTATATTTGCTATTCCGAGCCGACGCTGAAAAATTCTGTTGACGACACGGAAAATTTTCAAGACGTGGATTTAATGTTGTTCGATAAAGTCATTGCCTTTGACAACCTGCGCCAAAAAATTATTTTGATTGTGAATATGCCGCTTGAAAATCTTGACGAAAATTATAATTTGGCAGTTGAGGAATTGAAAAAAATTCGTGAATTGATTTTACACGGCGAAAAGAAAATTGAACCTGCAAGCAAATTAACGGGCGAAGTTACGCCGCTTTTCGACAAAGAAAAATATTGCGCAATGGTTGAGCGCGCCAAAAATTATATTCACGAAGGAGATATTTTTCAGATTGTACTTTCAAACAGATTAGCCGCGCCGTTTGAAGGCAGTTTGTTGAATACTTACCGCGTTTTGCGGCTGATAAATCCTTCGCCGTATATGTTTTATTTTTCCGGTACAGATGTTGAAGTTGCGGGCGCAAGTCCTGAAACTTTGGTAAAACTTGAAAACGGCGTCTTGCATACATTTCCATTGGCGGGAACTCGTCCGCGCGGCAAAACTTTTGAAGAAGACTTAAAGCTTGAAAAAGAATTGCTTGCAGACGAAAAGGAACTCGCCGAACATAATATGCTTGTTGATTTGGGCAGAAATGACTTGGGCAAAATTTCAAAATTCGGTACGGTAAAAGTTGAAAAACTTCACAGCATTGAAAGATTTTCGCACGTAATGCACATTGGCTCGGTTGTACGCGGCGAAATTCGCGCAGATTTTGACGCACTGTCGGCGATTGAGGCTGTACTTCCTGCCGGTACTTTGAGCGGCGCGCCCAAAATTCGTGCGTGTGAACTTATCGGCGAACTTGAAAACAACAAGCGCGGGATTTACGGCGGGGCGATTGGCTACATTGATTTTACCGGCAACCTTGATACTGCCATTGCGATTAGGATTATCTACAAGAAAAACGGCAAAGTTTTTGTGCGGAGCGGCGCGGGGATTGTGGCTGATTCCGTACCTGAAAAAGAATTTGAAGAGTGTTTAAATAAAGCAAAGGCGTCGCTTGCCGCGCTGAATATGATTGAGGATTTAGGGATAGATTCTTAAAAATTCAAATCCCTGACACCTAATCCCTAATTCCTAGTCCCTAAAATTTCGACAAAGGAGAAATTTTCAATGATTCTGCTGATTGATAATTATGACAGTTTTTCTTACAACTTGTACCAACTTGTCGGCGAATTTACCGAAGATATAAAAGTTATTCGCAATGACGCAATGACGGTTGACGAAATAAAAAAACTTTCGCCGAGTCATATAATACTTTCGCCGGGACCGGGCAGACCTGAAAACGCGGGAATTATTATTGACGTGGTAAAAAATATTCGTGTACCAATTTTGGGCGTATGTTTGGGGCATCAGGCAATTTGCGCGGCGTTTGGAGCGAAAATTACCTACGCAAAAAAATTAATGCACGGCAAACAATCTGAAATTCTTTGTGATAACAATTCGCCGCTATTTAAAAATTTGCCGGTAAGATTTATGGCGGCGCGTTATCATTCGCTTGTTGCCAAAAATTCGACGATTCCCGCCGATTTAAAAATTACTGCGCGCGCGTTGAATGACAATGAAATTATGGCGGTACAGCACAAAGATTTTTCAATTTACGGCTTGCAATTCCACCCCGAAAGTATTATGACGCCGCAGGGAAATATTTTGATGAAAAATTTTTTGGCGATTGTAAAATAAAAAAAATCCCCGCACATTGCAGGGACTGTTTTAACATTAAAGGTAAATATCTTCTCCGTTGTAATTTTCGGCAAAAGAATTTTTCCCGCTAATAGGATCGCAAGATTCGATAAATTTTTTTACAAGCGGATTTTGCCAACAATCGGAGTATTTCGCCCAAATTTCCTCAATGTCATCGCGCAGGATATTTCCTATAACAAACGGGCAAGTACAATCTAAGCGAATATCGCCGTTAGGACGGACAATCGCGCCGTTAAGTTTTTCAAAGGCAGAATATTTAAGTTGAGTACGCAATGAAGATGAAATTTGTATAGTTAAATCTTTTCTGTAAATTTTCTGCAGTTTATTAATTTCTGAATAAAATTGATTGAGTTCAGCCGTTGATAAAAGTATTTCGTCATTGTCAAAGGCGCGTCCGCTCGGCAAAATTTCGCCTATAGCCAAATATGACGCTCCAAGATTTATTGCCATATGAACAAATTCTTCCAAGTGGTTTATATCTTTCGGCGTTATTGTGGAGGCAATTCTAAGGGGGATTCCAGAAAGTGCAACCATATAAGCCGCACGCGCCGCACGTTCCCAACTGCCTTGCACTCCGCGAAATTCATCGTGCAATTTTGAGCTGTAACTGTCCAAAGAAATTTGTATCCAGTAAAACCGATACTTTTTCAATTTTTCAAGAACTGTTTTATCAAAAAAATATCCGTTGGAAATAAAATTAAAAATCGTGTTGTCGGCGTCAAGGATATTCATAAATTCAAAAAGTTTATCGCCCAATAACAACGGTTCACCGCCGGAAATTGTTGCATCAAGAATTCCGCCTTTGTCAACAAGCTTTTTTGCAAATTCAATCCATTTATCGCCGGTCATTGCATCTGCAGGGCGATTTTCTCCGGAACGATTATAACAGTGTTTGCATTTCAAATTACATTTGGAAGTTACCTCAAATTGTATTGACAGCGGAAAGTGAAATTTTTTTGGATAACAGCCTTCATCGATTAATTTTTCTCTTGTGGACTGAATAAGTTTTAAACGCGCCTGTTCGCCTTGTAGTTTTTTTTCAACCTCGTTTATAGTTCAAACCTCCATGTATAAAATTCTTTTGTACTGTAAATCTCTGATAATATCCATTAAATCATCTGTCAAAATATCTTTGTCAACATCGTAAATTTCGCAGAGCTCATCTACAATTTCGCTAAATTTTCTGCCGTTGCACAATAACAAAAAATCTTTTGCAACTTCATTCAAAAAGAAAGTGTCTGTATTCAGATTTACAACAATTAAAACTTCGCCTTCTTCTCGCAATTTCAAAATTTTTGTATGTGGAACGGAATTTTGCAACATTTTTTTGATAACCAAATAACTTTCTGAATCACGGTACATTGAATTACCTCTCGGACTGTAAAGTTTTCACATTTGCAATAACTTCTTTATCAAAAGAATTATTGCCTTTCATAAGCGCGCGTAAGGCAAACCAAACTAATCCGTTCAAAACGGCAGGATAAATCTTTTCGCTTGCGTCAATTACCTTCGGCGTAGAATATTTTTTCTTCATAAAAAAACTCCACCTTTCTTAAAAAGTTGAAAAATTATAAAAAAAAAAAACGATTTGTCAATGCTTTTATAAAAAAATTTTTTTGAGTAAAATACATTTCAAAATTTGAAAGGAGAAATTCAAAATGATTAAAGAAGCAATAATAAAAATCGTGAACAAGGGCGATTTGACGTATGACGAGGCTTTTAACGCAATGAATGAAATTATGAACGGCGAAACTACACCGACGCAAAACGCGGCATTTTTGGCGGCACTGTCAACCAAAAGCGCGAAGGCTGAAACTGCTGATGAAATTTCAGGTTGCGCGGCGGCTATGAGAAATCACGCGCTGAAAGTTGAAACAAATTTTGACGTTTTGGAAATTGTAGGCACGGGCGGCGATAACGCGCAAAGTTTTAATATTTCAACAACGGCGGCTTTAATTACGGCGGCGGGCGGCGTCAAAGTTGCGAAACACGGCAACCGCGCCGCGTCTTCAAAATGTGGCACTGCCGATTGTTTGGAGGCGTTGGGCGTCAACATTAATCAAAGTCCCGAAAAGTGCGTTGAACTCCTGCGCGAAGTTGGAATGTGCTTTTTCTTCGCCCAAAAATATCATACGTCAATGAAATATGTTGGAGCAATTCGCAAAGAGTTAGGCTTCCGCACGGTTTTTAATATTTTGGGACCGCTGACAAATCCCGCGTCGCCGAAATTCCAACTTTTGGGCGTCTACGATGAATATTTGGTTGAGCCGCTTACAAGAGTTTTAATTGATTTGGGCGTTAGGCGCGGTATGGTTGTTTACGGCTTAGATAAACTCGATGAAATTTCTTTGAGTTCGGCAACGGCAATTTGCGAATTTAAAGACGGCTGGTACAAACGTTACACAATTTCGCCTGAAGATTTTGGATTTAAAATTTGTCAAAAATCAGATTTACGCGGCGGCGATCCTTCAGAAAATGCAAAAATTACCCGTGATATTTTAAGCGGCGTTGAAAAGGGCGCAAAACTTGACGCGGTTTTATTGAACGCGGGCGCGGCGTTGTACATTGCCGGAAAATCTGAAACAATGGCGGCAGGTATTACACTTGCAAAAAGTTTGATTGACAGCGGCGCGGCTCTTTCTACGCTTGAAAAATTTATTGAGGTTAGCAATTTAGGGGCTAAGGATTAAGGATTAAGGGTTAGGGATATGAATATTTTAGAAAAACTTGCAGAACTTTCAAGGTTGCGCGTTGTTGAAGATTCTAAAAAAATTTCATTGGAAGAAATAAAGATTGCGGCGCAAAATTCCAAACTTGGCAACGGCGAAAAATTTATTTCTGCGTTGAAACGTCCGAATTTGTCGTTTATCTGCGAACTAAAAAAGGCGTCGCCGTCAAAAGGAATTATCGCCGAAAATTTCCCGTACCTTGAAATTGCGAAAGAATACGCGGCGGCGGGCGCAGATTGTATTTCCTGCCTTACCGAACCGAAATATTTTTTGGGCAGTGATAAAATTTTTACAGAAATTCGCTCCGCAGTTTCAACGCCAATGCTTAGAAAAGATTTTACTGTTGACGAATACCAAATTTATCAAGCAAAGGCTATGGGCGCGGACGCTGTACTTTTAATTTGTGCAATTTTAACTACTGCAGAAATTGAACGCTTTTTAAAAATCTGCGAAAATTTGAAAATCTGCGCGATTGTCGAAGCGCACGACGAACCGGAAATCAAATCTGCACTTAGCGCGGGGGCAGAAATTATAGGCGTCAATAATCGCAACTTGAAAAATTTTACGGTTGATTTTGAAACTGCCGCCAAACTTCGTGATTTAATTCCTGCAGAAAAAATTTACATTGCTGAAAGCGGAGTCAAAACTCCTGCTGATATTTCGACGCTGAAAAAAATCGGCGCGGACGCAGTTTTAATCGGTGAAACTTTAATGCGGGCTGAAAATAAAATTGAAATGCTAAAAAATTTGAGGGCGGCTCAATGACTAAAATTAAACTTTGCGGACTTAGCCGCGCTGAAGATATTTTGACTGTTAATGAACTTTTGCCGGAATTTGTGGGATTTGTTTTCTACGAAAAAAGCAAGCGTTATATTACGCCGGAAAAAGCCGCCGCCTTGAAAAATATTTTGGATAAAAAAATTTCTGCAGTTGGAGTTTTTGTTAATGAAAAAATTTCAACAGTCGCCGAAATTGCAAAGTTTTTGGATTTAATTCAGTTGCACGGCGCGGAGGACGAAAATTATATTTCTGAACTGAAAAAATTTACCGAAAAAAAAATTATTCAAGCATTCAAAATTAAAACTGCCGACGATTTAAACTTTGCAAAAAATTCTATTGCTGATTTTATTTTACTGGACAGCGGCGCAGGTACGGGCGAAATTTTTAATTGGCAACTGTTGAAAAATTTTGATAGGGAATATTTTTTGGCGGGCGGCTTAAATGTTGAAAATGTTTCTGACGCGGTTAAAAATTTAAAACCGTTCGCAGTTGACGTAAGCAGCGGGATTGAAACGGGCGGTGTTAAAGACGCGGCAAAAATGAAAAAATTTGTTGGTGCAGTTAGGAATTAAATTTTATGTTGAAACAGGTTGACAAGCGGCGGCAATTTCTGGATTTGTTGTTAATTGCAGATGAAAGTTTGGCGATGATTGAAAAATATATCGACAAAGGCGAAATGTACATTTGGAAAGAAAACGGCGTCAAAGGCGGCTGCATCGTAACCGCTGAAAGTTTTGACGTGTTGGAAATAAAAAATCTTGCCGTTTACCCGCAATTTCAGAATCAAGGTTACGGCAAAAAAATTATCGCCGCAATTTCAAAAAAATATTGCGGTAAATATAAAATTTTACAAATCGGCACGGGCGACAGTCCTTTGACAATTCCTTTTTATCTCAAATGCGGCTTTAAATATTCATACAGAATCAAAAATTTTTTTATCGACAATTACGACCACGAAATTTACGAATTTGGCGTAAAATTGATTGATATGGTTTACTTGAGAAAAAATTTAATGGAGTGAAAATTTATGAAGGGCAGATTTGGAATTTACGGCGGGCAGTATATACCAGAAACTTTGATGAACGCCGTTATTGAACTTGAAAACGCTTACGAACAATACAAGCACGATAAAAATTTTAATGACGAATTGGAAAAACTTTTTAACGAATATGCGGGCAGACCGTCGCTTTTATATTTCGCAGAAAAAATGACGCGGGATTTGGGCGGCGCAAAAATTTATTTGAAACGTGAAGATTTAAATCATACCGGCTCGCACAAAATTAACAACGTACTTGGGCAAGCTTTACTTGCAAAAAAAATGGGCAAAACTCGTCTTATTGCTGAAACGGGCGCAGGGCAACACGGCGTGGCAACTGCTACAGCCGCCGCGCTTTTCAATATGGAATGTGTAATTTTTATGGGCGAAGAAGATACACGCCGTCAAGCGTTGAATGTTTATCGAATGAAACTTTTGGGCGCGGAAGTTATCCCCGTGAAAAATGGAACGGGAACGCTTAAAGATGCCGTAAGCGAAACTTTCAGAGAATGGACGCGCCGAATTGCTGATACTCATTACTGTTTGGGCTCGGTTATGGGACCGCATCCATTTCCTACAATCGTTAGAGATTTTCAAGCCGTCATTTCAAAAGAAATTAAAACTCAAATTTTGGCAAAAGAAAACCGCCTGCCGGATTATGTCATTGCTTGTGTTGGCGGCGGCTCAAATGCTATGGGAAGTTTTTGGAATTTCATTGACGATAAGGAAGTTAAATTGATCGGCTGTGAGGCGGCGGGGCGCGGCGTTGATACTTTTGAGACTGCCGCAACAATTACCACAGGTCGCGCAGGAATTTTTCACGGCATGAAAAGTTATTTCTGTCAAGATGAATTTGGCGGAATTGCGCCGGTTTATTCAATTTCAGCCGGCTTAGATTATCCCGGAATTGGACCCGAGCACGCCTATTTGAATGACAGCAAGCGCGCCGAATACGTACCAATTACCGACGAAGAGGCAGTTTGCGCCTTTGAATATCTTTCAAAAACTGAAGGGATTATACCGGCGATTGAATCTGCGCACGCGGTTGCCTATGCTCAAAAAATTGCTCCAACTTTGCCAAAAGATAAAATTATTGTCATTACACTTTCAGGGCGCGGCGATAAAGACTGCGCGTCAGTTGCCAAATACAGAGGCGTTAATATCGAAAATTAACTTTCAATTTTCCAATCCTTTCACAGGAACGCCGCTACTGCCAAAAAGTTTATTTCGTACAAGCGCGCCGAGTTTTGCAATATCTTCATCTTTACGATCGCCGAAAATTTCAAGCTTATTAAGTTCGTCAGTAAGTTGTTGATATTCGGAGTCAGTCAAAACAATTTCAGCCGCGCCGAGATTTTCTTTGATACGTTCATCTTTACGCATACCGGGAATTGGCACGATAAAATTTTTGTGCATTACCCACGCCAACGAAATTTGCGCGGGCGTAGCATTTTTTTCGGCGGCGAATTTTTTAACCAAGTCAATTACCGGCTGATTTTTATCAAGATTTTCTTTGCTGTAACGGGTAATTGTGCGGCGTATGTCGTCGCCTTCAAATTTTGTATCGGTTTTAATTTTTCCACTCAACAAGCCGCCCGCCATTGGCGAATACGCCATTAAACCAATATTCAATTCTTCGCAAGTTGGAATTTCCAAATTTTCCCACTGCCGCGCCATCATTGAATATTCACTTTCAAGCGCGGTTAACGGCGTAACTTTGTGAGCGCGCCTGATTATTTCAGCAGGAACTTCAGAAAGTCCCCAGCCGCGAATTTTGCCTTCTTTAATCAATTCGCCGAACCATTCGGCAAGCGTTTCAACTTCAACTTCAGACGGCAGACGATGCACAAAATAAATATCAAGATAATCTGTGCGAAGACGCTTTAAAGAATCTTCCAACGCACGGCGTAAACCGGCGCGGCTTAATTTTTCGTAATTTTGTTCAGGCAACGGCGTAGGTGAAAATTTACTTGACAAAATAATTTCGTTACGAATTGGCTCAAGGGCTTTACCTACCAGTTCTTCATTGCGGAAAATTGCATAAACTTCAGCCGTATCGTACAAAGTACAACCGAGTTCGTGCGCCAATCTGATAAGGCGAATTGACTCACTTTCAGCGGGAATTTCGCCGTAACCTGTGCTGAATCCCATGCAACCTAAGCCGACCGCCGAAACTTCCAAATTTCCTAACTTGCGAATTTTCATTTGCAACACCTCATGTTTATTGACTGTCTGTATTATAATTTTCAATAATAAAATTTCAACGAACAAATTTAATTGAAATGTGGAAAAAACAACTATGAAAAAAAATCCTGAAGCTACAGCCGTAACGCGGCAAAATTTAGTAGACGCTTTTTGCATTCTGCTGAAGAAAAAGCCGGTACAGAAAATTACAATTTATGCAATTTGCGAAAAAGCCGGTTATAATCGCGGAACTTTTTACAAATACTTTTTGGACGTTTACGATATTTTAGAATACGTTGAAAATATCGTCATCGCGCAGGTTAAAGAAAATTTTCAAAAAAATATTTCGCCGTCAAATTTTGAAGAAACATTTTTGCAGGCGTTTACAAAAATTCAAAATGATAAGGCGTCTTACTTCGAGGTACTTTTCAATTCAAATAATCGACAGCGTTTTACACAAAGATTGATACAGGAAATTTCGCCGATATTTATGCAAACTTTCAACTTGCCGCCGGAAAATCCAAAGTCAAAATATCTGACAGAAATTTATTTTCAAACGGTTTTATCTGCGTTAATTTGTTGGATTGATAACAACCGTGATATAAATCTTGAGGAAATATCAAAAATAATTGGCAACGTCCTGACGGCGGGCGTTGTAACCGAAATTGCAAAGGAGCGAATTTAAATGAATAAAATAAAAAACGCCTTCGCGCAGGGCAAGGCTTTTATCCCGTTCATAACTTGCGGCTATCCGAATTTGGAAGTAACGGCGGCTTGCGTGCGTGCGGTTGTAGAAAACGGCGCAGATTTAATTGAGCTGGGAATACCTTTTTCAGATCCGACGGCTGAAGGCGTAGTGATTCAAGAGGCTAATTTAAAAGCATTGCAGGGCGGCGTTACAACCGAAAAAGTTTTTGAGTTTGTAAAAAATCTGCGCGAGGAAATTTCAATACCGCTTGTTTTTATGACTTATGCCAATGTAGTTTTCGGTTACGGCGCAGAAAAATTTATTTCAACCTGCGCGACAATCGGTATACAGGGGATAATTTTGCCGGACGTACCTTTTGAAGAAAAAAATGAATTTCTGCCGCTGTGTAAAAAATACGGCGTCGATTTAATCAGTATGATTGCGCCGACTTCAGAAAATCGAATTGCCAAAATTTCAAGTGAGGCTGAAGGTTTTCTGTACATTGTTTCAAGTTTGGGCGTAACCGGTACTCGCGCAGAAATTACAACCAATCTTGCACCAATGATTAAAATTGTCCGTGAAGATACAAAAATTCCCTGCGCTATTGGTTTTGGAATTTCGACGCCCGAACAAGCTAAAAATATGTCAACGCTTGCTGACGGCGTAATAGTAGGCTCGGCAATAATTAAAATCATTACAAAGTACGGCAATGACGCCGCGCCCTATGTTGGCGAATTTGTTAAAACTATGAAGGACGCTATAAAATGAATTACGATGACGCTTTAAAATATCTTGAACATTTGAGCATTTTTGGAATTAAGCACGGGCTTGAAAGAATAAATTTGTTGATGGAAAAATTAAATTTCCCGCAAAATAATTACAAGACAATTCACGTTACCGGCACCAACGGCAAAGGCTCTGTTTGTGCGATGCTTGCCGAAATTTTGAAACTCGACGGGCGCAAAGTCGGCTTGTTCACTTCCCCGCATCTTGAAAGTTACTGTGAAAGAATCAGTATCAACGGCGAAAATATTTCTGAAAAAGATTTTGCGGCAATGATTGAGACGGTAAAAAATTGCGGCGTTGAGGCTACACATTTTGAAACTTTGACAGCCGCCGCCTACGAATATTTTTCAAGGCAAAAAGTTGACATTGCGATTATTGAAGTCGGACTCGGCGGCACGTGGGATTCAACCAACGTTATCACGCCGGAAATTTCCATTATTACAAATGTTGCACTTGAACACGAAAATATTTTGGGCGATTTAGAAAATATTGCGCGCAACAAGGCGGGGATTATCAAGCCGAATGTTCCCGTTGTTACGGGCGCAACCGGCGCGCCGCTTAAAATTATTCGTGAAGTTGCCAAAAAAAATAACTCCGCGCTGTACGAAGTCAATAAACCTGCCGAAGTCAAAATAAATCTTTTGGGCGAATATCAAAAGTTTAACGCGGCTATAGCGATTCAAGCGGCTAAAGTTTTAAATATTGCTGACGAAAAAATTTTTGTCGGCTTAGAAAATGTTCAATGGGCAGGGCGTTTTGAACTTATAAACGGCGTAATAGTTGACGGCGCGCACAATCCGCACGGCGCGGCGGCTCTTCGTGAAAGTTTAGATAAAATTTTTCCGCACGGTAAAAGACTTTGGATTTTCGGCGCGCTTGCAGATAAAAACTTTTCAAAGATGATTGAAGTTTTATTTAGGGCAGATGATTTTGTAATTGTGACGCCGCCCAATTCTGAACGCGCCGCCGGTACAAAAATTTTGTGCGAAACTTTATCTGCACGCGGTATAAAAAATACTGCCGTTGAAAATATTCCTGACGCCGTACAACTTTTAAAAAATACAAACGCCGAAATTAAAATTATTGCCGGTTCATTGTACTTGATTGGCGCGGCCAGAAAATTTCTTTGAAAGTATATAAAGTTTGACGCCCCTTGTGTTTCATTGACTTTTTCAAGTTAAGTAATTATAATTTTTTAACTTGAAATTAGCAGGGGGTAATTTTGATTGGAAAAATATAATCCGCGTGAAATAGAGCCGAAATGGCAAAAAATTTGGGACAACCCTGATTATTACAAAACTGAAATTGACAATTCCAAGCCGAAATATTACGCGCTGGAAATGTTCCCGTACCCTAGCGGCAATTTGCACATGGGTCACGTAAGAAATTATTCAATCGGCGATGTTGTGGCGCGTTATCGCAAAATGGCTGGCTTTAACGTACTTCATCCAATGGGCTTTGATGCCTTCGGTATGCCGGCTGAAAACGCGGCAATTTCTCACGGCGTTAAACCCGGCGATTGGACTTTCAAAAATATTAAAAATATGATTCGTCAACAAAAACAAATGGGGCTTGCCTACGATTGGAGCAGGGAAGTTGAAACTTGTCGCGCAGATTATTACCGCTGGACGCAGTGGCTTTTTGAACTTTTCTACAAGCGCGGGCTTGCTTACAAGAAAGAAGCGTCCGTCAATTGGTGCGATACTTGCGGTACAGTTTTGGCGAATGAACAAGTTATCGACGGCAAATGCTGGCGTTGCGATCATGAAGTACATAAAAAGAATTTGGCGCAATGGTTTTTCAAAATTACCGACTACGCCGACGAACTTTTGAAGGATTTAGAAAAATTGCAGGGCTGGCCCGGTCGCGTTAAAACTATGCAGGAAAATTGGATTGGGCGCAGTGAAGGCGCAGAATTTTCTTTGCAAGTTGTTGACTTTGACGAAAAAATTTCAGTCTACACCACCCGCCCCGACACAATTTTTGGTATAACTTTTATGGCGTTGGCAGTCGAACACCCGCTGATTGAAAAATTAATCAAAGGTCAACCTAACGAAAAAGAAATTAGGGAATTTATCAAAACTACGCGCAATATGAGCGATATGGAGCGCACGTCCAGTGAATCCGAAAAGAAAGGAATTTTTACCGGCGTTTATTGCGTTAATCCCGTCAACGGTCGCAAAGTTCCAATTTGGATAACAAATTACGTTTTGTTTGAATACGGCACAGGCGCGGTTATGGGCGTTCCTACGCACGACGAAAGAGACTGGATGTTTGCCACAAAATATAATCTTGAAAAAATTTTGGTTATCGACAATCCCGCCGCACCGTTGAAACTTTCTGAAATGGATAACGCTTACATTGAGCCCGGCGTAATGATTAATTCCGGCGAATTTAACGGTATGCAAAACGAAAAGGCAAAGGGCGCAATTATCGACTGGCTCGAAAATAAAAAAATCGGTACGCGCAAAGTTAATTACAAACTGCGCGACTGGTTAATTTCTCGTCAAAGATATTGGGGCGCGCCAATTCCAGTTATCTACTGCGACAAGTGCGGTGAAGTTTTAGTACCCGAAAAAGATTTACCGGTTTTACTGCCTGACGACGTGGAATTTAAACAGGGCGCACTTAGTCCGCTTTCAACAAGCAAAAAGTTTAACGATTGTACCTGCCCGAAATGTGGCGGCAAGGCGCGGCGTGAAACTGATACAATGGATACTTTCATTTGTTCAAGTTGGTACTATTTAAGATACACCGACCCGCACAATACCGAAAAACCTTTTGAACGTGAAACTGTAAATTATTGGAGTCCGGTTGACCAGTACATAGGCGGAATTGAACACGCAATTTTACATTTGCTGTACTCAAGATTTTTTACAAAAGTTCTGCGCGACGCCGAAATGTTGGACTATGACGAGCCATTTACAAATTTGCTTACTCAAGGAATGGTTATCAAAGACGGCGCGAAAATGTCAAAGTCTTTGGGAAATGTTGTATCGCCTGAAGAAATTATCGAAAAATACGGCGCAGATACTGCCCGCCTCTTTATACTTTTTGCCGCGCCGGTTGAACGTGATTTAGACTGGAGCGATCAAGGCGTTGAGGGCTCTTTCAGATTTTTGAACAGAGTTTGGCGTATTTTGGGGATTTTTGAAAACGCAATTAAAGCCGGCGCAGAAAATTATGACGCTGCAACTTTGACTGACGAAGAAAAATCTTTACGCCGCGTCCTTCACAAAACTATAAAAAAAGTTACAGAGGATTTACACGACCGCTTTGCATTTAACACGGCGATTAGTGCGCTTATGGAACTTGTAAACGCCGCGCACATTTTCCAAGACAAGGAAATTAATCCTAACCTTGCGCGAGAATTTGCCAAAAATCTTTTGATAATGCTTGCGCCGTTCGTACCGCACATTTCCGCCGAATTGTGGAGCAACTTTTTTGAAGGCGACGTTCACAAACAAAATTGGGCGAAATTTGACGAAGCCGCCATTGCTGAAGATACGGTTGAAATTGTTGTACAGATTAACGGCAAAGTTCGTGAACATGTTACCGTTGCAACAAATTTAAGCAAAGTTGAACTTGAAAAAATTGCTCCGACCTTGCCGCGCGTTCAAAATTTAATTGGCGATAAGAAAATTGTTAAAATTGTTGCCGTGCCTAACAAGCTGATTAACATTGTAGTTAAGTAGGTTCTAGGTGTTAGGCGTTAGGTTTTAGGTGAAAATTTTCTAATCCCTAATCCCTAACACCTGACACCTAAACAGGGAGCGAATTAAATGGTTGCTGTAGAATCTGATTTACCAATTTTGGATCATTTAACAGAAAGAATGCCCGGCGGCTTTTTCATTTATCGCGCAGATGAAACTGAAAAAATTTTGTATGTAAATGACGTAATGCTTGAAATTTTCGGCTGTGAAAATCTTGACGAATTTAAAAAGTTGACGGGCTACACCTTTCAAGGAATTGTTCACCCCGACGATTTGCCCGCCGTCCAAAAATCTATCAAGGAACAAATTGCAACGCACGATAAAAAAATTGACTACGTGGAATACAGAATTATTCGCAAAGACGGCGGTATTCGCTGGGTTGATGATTTTGGGCGTTTCACTCATACCAAAAATTACGGCGATGTTTTTTACGTTTTCATTCGTGATATTACGGAAATGCATTTGGCGCGGGAAGAAAGTCAACGCCGCGAAAAAGTTATCGAAGGATTAAGCATCGGTTTTACTTCGATTTATCTTTTGAATCTTGATACAGGTACAATGCGCCCTTATCGTTTGTCAACGGGAAATTTTAAGCGGCTTACTCAAGAATTGGGCTTGACCGACAAAGAAAAAGTTAGCTGGAAAAAAATTTTGCCGCTGTACGCCGAGCGTTACGTTTTGCCGGAAGACAAAGAAATTTACCTTAAAGAAATTGCCGTTGAAAGAGTCCGTGAAAGGCTGCAGGTTGAATCTTCATACACCGTAACTTTTCGCTGCAAAAGTGCTGAAGATAAAATTTCTTATGTTGAAATGTACATTGCCCGCGTTGATGAAGAAAATTTTACCCGCCACGTTGTAATGGGTTATAGAAACATAACCGAGCATTTCAATCAAGCGCGCCGTGAACTTGCCAAAAAAATGAATATGGAAATGGAATTGGAGCGGGAAAAGCGCGCCAATGAAATTAAATCTTCATTCCTGTTTAACATTTCGCACGATATACGAACGCCAATGAATGCAATTATGGGATTTACCGAACTTGCAAAACTTCATTTGGACGATTCGGCGCGCGTGAAAAATTATCTGAAAAAAGTTGACGAGGCTAACCGCCACTTAATCGCACTGATTGACGATTTACTGGAAATGAGCCGCATTGACTACGGCAGGCTTGAAATTAAATCCGAGCCGTGCAACCTTTCAGAACAACTTAATACAGTGCTTGATATGTTCCGCCCGCAAATTGACGAAAAGAAAATTAACCTTGAGGAAGAATTGGATTTACCGGCGGGCGAAGTTTTTGTTGACGCGCTAAGATTTCGCCGAATTATGGGAAATTTGCTTAGCAACGCCGTAAAATTTACGCCTTCCGGCGGTACAATAAAAATTTCTGCAAAACGTAAACAAATTTCAGATTCCGGCTATGCACGTTATCAATTTTCAATTTCTGATACGGGCGTTGGAATGACTGAAGATTTTATGAAGAAAATGTACATTGCCTTTGAACGCGAGCATACTTCAACGAAAACCGGTTATATTGGTACAGGGCTTGGACTTTCAATCACAAAAAAACTTTTGGACGTTATGGGCGGCTCCATTTCAGTAAAAAGCAAGAAAGATGAAGGCTCCACTTTCACGGTTGATTTGCCTTTGAAACTCGTTGAACATACCCCGCAAAATGAAACGGTTGAAGAATCTGCAACGCCTAAACGTTCCGGCGAACATAGAATTTTGCTTGTTGAAGATATTGAAATTAATAGACTGCTGGCTGAAACAATTTTGACTGAATCCGGCTTTTTGGTTGAATCTGTTCCCGACGGCTCGGACGCTGTGGAAATTATAAAGAATCGCCCAATTTGGTATTACGATTTAATTTTGATGGATATACAAATGCCGGTAATGAACGGCTACGAAGCAACGCGCTCCATTCGTGCGCTGGGCAGGGAAGATACAAATATTTTGCCGATTATCGCCCTTAGTGCAAACGCCCGCGAGGAAGATAAAAAAATGAGTCTTGAAAGCGGTATGAATTTTCACGTTGCAAAGCCTTTTGACATTGCACATTTACTTTCGACTATTGACGAATATATAGGAGCTAAGGGTTAGAGGCTGGAGACTGGGGAAAAAATCTCTAGTCTTTAGTCCTTAGTCTTTAATCTTTAATGAAGGGCTGGGATTTTTCCTTAGCCTTATTTTTTTAACGTCGATTTTAAGGCGGCTGACAGCCTCTACAATGCACGTTTAACTTAACTTTGAATAAATTTACCTAAACAAAATAAAAATGATTCTAAGGGCAATTCTGCGCAAATTTGACAAGCACGCTATAATAGTAAGGTAGTTGGATAGTGGGGTAGTTGAATAGTTTTTGGCTACAACACTACAAGGGAGGTAATTTTAATGTCAACAGAAACTTTACAATTTCAAGCCGAAACTAAACGGCTTTTAGATTTGGTTGTTAATTCAATCTACACCAACAAAGAAATTTTTCTGCGCGAATTAATTTCAAATGCATCGGACGCCATTGACAAATTGCACTTTGAATCTTTGACTAACAAGGATATTCTCGAAGGCGAAGACGAATACGAAATTTTTATAATCCCCGACAAAGAAACTAAAACGCTTACAATTTCAGATAACGGCATTGGTATGACGCGCGGCGAAGTCATTTCAAATATTGGTACAATCGCACAGAGCGGCACAAAGGCTTTTCTTGAAAAAATTCATGAAAGTGAAGGCAAACTCGACGAAGAATTAATTGGACAATTCGGCGTAGGTTTTTATTCGGCGTTCATCGTTGCCGACAAAGTCGAACTGATAACGCGCAAAGCGGGCGAAACTGCCGCCGTTAAATGGACCAGCGACGGCGTGGGCGAATATACCATTGAAGACTGCGAAAAAGATTCACGCGGTACAATTATTGTTTTGCACTTGAAAGAGGAATTTTGCGGCGGTGAAGATTTTGACTTCACAAACACCGCTGTAATTGAAAATCTTGTCAAAAAATATTCAGATTTTATCCGCTATCCAATTAAGATGAATTTTTTTGTAAAGGATAAGGACGATAAAGAAACTGTTGAAGTTCGCACGGTTAATTCAATGCAGCCGCTCTGGACGCGCAATAAATCTGAAATTAAACCTGAAGAATATGAAGAATTTTTCAAGCACCAATTCCACGAATGGGAAAAGCCGCTTGAAATTTTCCACACAAAGGCGGAAGGTACAACCGAATACACCGCGCTTTTATGTATTCCTAAACACGCCGCGCTGAATTTATATTATTCGGATTATGAAGCGGGCTTGCAACTTTATTCACGTCACGTTTTCATTATGGAAAAGTGCAAAGATTTTCTGCCGGATTATTTAAGATTTATTAAGGGCTTGGTTGATTCGCCGGATTTACCTTTAAATATTTCCCGTGAACTTTTGCAACAGAGCCGCGAAGTTAAAAAAATTGGCAAGGCGTTAGAAAAAAATATTCTTAAGCAGTTAAATAAAATTCTCAAAAACGAACGCGACCGCTACGAGGAATTTTGGCAAGAGTACGGCAAGTCGTTAAAAATTGGCGTCTACAATAACATTTACGATGAAAAAGTTAAGGACGATTTAAAAGATTTATTAATGTTTGAAACTTCGACGCAGGAAAAACTTTCGACGCTTGCAGAATATGTTGAGCGTATGCCGGAAACTCAAACAAAAATCTACTGCGCGAGCGGCAAAGATAAAGCCACAATTTCACAAATGCCGCAAATGGAACTCCTGCGCGAACGCGGAATTGAAGTTTTGTATTTGTTGGATCCCGTTGACGAATTTGCTATTGAATCGCTTGCAAAATACGCCGACAAAGAATTTCAAGCCGTAACCCGTGAAGACTTTGAACTTGACGACGAAGAATCCAAAAAAACTAAAAATGAAGTCGAAGAGCTTGCAAAGTCCAACGAAGATTTATTAAAAGATTTCAAGGAAGTTTTGGGCGGCGCAGTTTCTGAAGTTCGTTTAACTTCGCACTTAAAAAGCGGCGCGGTATGTTTGGCAACCGGCGTTAATGGTCCTTCACTGAATATGGAAAAAACTTTTGCCGCAATGAATAACCCGTTTTTCAAAGCGCAAAGAATTTTGGAAGTTAATCCTAACCACGCGCTTTTCAAAAAGTTAAGCGGCTTGCACGCGCTCGGCAAAGATACTGACGAATTTAAAAATTTCTGCCAACTGCTTTACACGCAAGCACTTTTGATTGAAGGAATTATGCCCGATAATCCCGTTGAAGTTGCAAACAAAATAGCTGATTTAATGGCTAAGTAAAAATTTTTTTGAACAATAAAAATAACCCGCTGAAAAACTCGGCGGGCTTTTTTAGTTTCAATAAAATTATTTTTTAGCGGTTGAATTTTTGACTGTAGGAACTTTTTCAGTAGGCTTTGCATTAACTTCAGAAATAATATCAACAAGCGCAATTTTTACAACGTTTAAAACTTCAGACAAAACCGCGTTATAAAGGTCGCCGCCGTCAACCACGCCGCGCCCGTTTTCAGTGATGAAAAATTTTTTCGGTGTATCGTTTGCCTTGAGTGCGGCGTCAATTTTTTCTGCTACAAGCTTTTCGAGTTGTTTTTTATCCAAAATATTCACGCTCCCAAATTTTTTTCGATTGTATCAAAATTGCCGTTAATCGTCAAATGCTAAAAAGCCCCGCCGAAATTGCGGGACTGGTAAATTTCTTTAGTGGCGGAGGGGGTGGGATTCGAACCCACGGTAGTTATTAGCTACACTTGATTTCGAGTCAAGCACCTTCAACCGCTCGGACACTCCTCCATAACGGCGTCAATCCTATCATAAAAGTTTTTCACTGTCAACTTTTCGCGTTACAAAAATTTTATCAATGCGCGCGCCGTCCATTCTTTCAACGCGGAATTTAAAATTATTCCATTCCCTAAATTCGCCAACTTTTGGAATGTAGCCGAAAAGTGAAGTTAAAAAGCCGCCCATTGTATGGAAATGGTCGCGGTCTTCGTCCGGCAAAGTTTCAAAGTTAAAACGCCGCTTAAAATCTTCAATATCGTAAAGACCATCAACAAGCCAATTATTATCTTTCTTCAGCGAAAATTGCGGCTCTTCCGGTTCCTCAAGCCCGACAATTTCTTGAGCAATATCATCTAAAGTTATAAAACCAACAACGCCGCCGTATTCGTCATTGACAATCGCCACAGAATCGCCGCCGGATTTAAATTTTTCGACAAGCCGGAAAGTTTCCATCGTGCGCGGTACAAAAATTGGCTTTTTGATAATCGCCGCCAAATTAATTTCTTCAGATTTTTTATCAAGCACGGCGTCAAGTAAATCTTTTGCGTAGATAACGCCTTTGCACTTATCCAAGTTGCCGTCACCTACAGGAAAAACATTTTGGCGATTATCACGAATAATTTTCAAATTTTGTTCGATACTGTCAGAAATATCAATCCAAACAATTTGTATTCGTGGCGTCATTAAAGAATCTGCCGTTTGATCGCTAAGTTGAAAAATTTTGTCAACCATTGCGCGTTCAGATTTTTCAAATGTGCCGTCCTCCGTGCCTTGTTCGATTAAATCTTTGACTTCGTCTTCAGTAACAATATCTGAAGTTTCGGCGTTCATACCAAAAACCATCATAACACTTTCGGCGATTTTTAAAATTAAATTAATTGGCGGGCTGAAAATTTTCACGATTAAATTAAAGCTTTTATAATGTTCGAGAAAAACTTTTTCCGGCGATTGTTGCGCGGCGCGTACCGGCAAAAATTCGCCAAATAAAACCATTACAAAAATTACAATTCCGACGGCGATTAATACTGAAACTATCCGCGCCTCTTCAAAAAAGTTTATTTCTTGGAAGATTATTTTTGAAAGCGGTATTGCGCAGAATCCTGAAAAAATTCCTGCGGCAGTTGCGCCGGCTTTGGCAATAAGCATAGGAATTGACGGCGATTCTAACATTGAAATTGCGGCTTGCGCGTCAAAATTTCCTTCGTTTGCAAGTTTTTCAAGTCGCCCGTGCAAACTTTCCGCCAGCGCAGTTTCCATTAAAGAGAAATAGCCGCTTACCATTGCAAAGATTATCACAACCGCAAGCGGCAAAATTAACGAGTCCAAAATTTCACAGTCCTTTCAAAAGAATTATGAAATTTTAGCAATTAACCTTTTGAAAGTCAACGCCAAACAAAAACAGAGCCGAGCTTTTCAGCCCGACTCTGCGAAATTTCGATTAGAAATTTACAGCCTCTTTAAGACCTTTACCTGCTTTGAATGAAGGAAGTTTTGACGCGGCAATTTCAATTTCTTCACCGGTACGGGGGTTGCGTCCCTTGCGTGCGCTGCGTGTACGATTTTCAAAAGTACCGAAACCGATAATTTGAACTTTGTCACCTTCGATTAAAGCTTTTTTGATTGTTTCAAAAACTGCTGCAACAGCCTTATCAGATGATTTACGGTCAAGACCGGATTTTTCAGCAACTGTTGCAACTAATTCTGCTTTTGTCATAAAAATATAACCTCCTATAAAATAAATACTGCTAGACTGTAGCAGAAAATTATATAAAAATCAAGTGTTTTTAAGCCATTACGTCAATATTATTTCCCAAATTCGGGTCTAAACTGCCAATTTCTTGTAAAACTTCTTCAACTTGTTCAGTGGAATTTTCCATAGCCATTTTCAAAACAGAAACGCCGAATTCTTGTTGAGTTTGTGCCAAATTCATATTTACCGACAACGCCGCAATATTCATATCCATAAACTCCACCCCTTCGCTGTTGCCGGTATATTATCACACGCCGCGCCGTTATGCAATATTTTAATAAAAATTTATGAAAAATATTTTTCGTTGACAGTGCAGCAATAAAAAGATATAATTTGCGGCGTTGAAAAAACACACGGGGCGGAGCGTCAACCTGTGGCGTAAGCTGAAACGGCGCGTAAATGCCCTGCGAATGTTGAACAGGAGGAAATTTAAAATGGCAGTTATTTCAATGAAACAGCTCCTTGAAGCCGGCGTACACTTTGGACACCAAACACGCCGCTGGAACCCCAAAATGGCTAAGTACATTTTCACGGAGCGCAACGGTATTTACATTATTGATCTTCAAAAAACTGTAAAGAAAATCGATGAAGCCTATATGTTTATTCGCAGCATTGCTGAAGAAGGCAAAACCGTTCTTTTCGTCGGCACAAAAAAGCAGGCGCAGGAAGCCGTTAAAGAAGAGGCTATTCGCGCAGGTCAATATTTCGTCAATGAACGCTGGCTCGGCGGTATGCTCACCAACTTCCAAACAATTCAAAAACGTATTCGCCGCTTGAAAGAATTGGAAACAATGCAAGCTGACGGTACTTTTGACGTACTTACCAAAAAGGAAGTTATGCAACTCAAGCACGAAATGGCACGCCTTGAAAAATATCTCGGCGGTATTAAGGAAATGAATAAAATTCCGGGCGCACTTTTTGTAGTTGACCCGCGCAAAGAAAGAATCGCAGTTGCTGAAGCGCGCAAACTCAATATCCCGATCGTGGCGATTGTCGATACAAACTGCGACCCTGATGAAATTGATTATGTTATACCCGGCAATGACGATGCTATTCGTGCGGTAAAACTTTTAACTGCAAGAATGGCTGACGCTATCATTGAAGGCAATCAAGGCGAAAGCGGCACGGTTGATTCTACTTCAACTGCTGAAGATTATTCTGAAGAAAATTATTCTGAAGAAGACTACGCGGCTAAAGACGACGAAGAAAATTAAGGACTAGGGAATTTTTAAATTGAAAATTGGAGGAAATATATAAATGGCAAATATTAGTGCAGCAATGGTTAGAGACCTGCGCGAAAAAACCGGCGCGGGTATGATGGACTGCAAAAAAGCTTTAAGCGAAACTAACGGCGATATGCAAAAGGCGATTGACTACCTGCGCGAAAAAGGAATTGCTAAGGCAGCAAAAAAATCCGGACGTATTGCGGCAGAGGGTGCTTGCGCGGCTTACGTTACAGATGACGGAAAAATTGGCGCAGTTGCCGAAATTAACTGCGAAACTGACTTCACTGCAAATAATTCAGATTTCCGCGCGTTGGTTAAGAAAATTACTGAACACATTGCCAAAACTAATCCGGCTGACCTCGACGCACTCAACGCAAGCGTTATCGAAGGCAAGAAAACCGTTGCTGACATTGTAACTGAAGCTACTGCTACAATCGGCGAAAAAATTTCCGTGCGCCGTTTCGTACGCTATGAAACTGAAGGCAAAATTACAAGCTATATTCATATGGGCGGAAAAATCGGCGTCCTCGTTGAACTTTCCGGCGGCACTGACGAACTCGGCAAAGATATTGCAATGCAAATAGCCGCGTCCAATCCTTCAGCTATCGACCGCGCAAGCGTTGACGCCTCCGAACTTGAACACGAAAAAGAAATTCTCCGTAAACAAGCCCTTGAAGAAGGCAAGCCTGCAAAAATCGTTGAAAAAATGGTTGAAGGGCGTATCAACAAATTCTACAAGGAAGTTTGCCTCGTTGAACAAATTTTCGTTAAAGACAGCGAAAAAACCGTTCAAGATATTCTCGGCAAAGTTAAAGTTTTGAACTTCACGCGCTATCAACTCGGCGAAGGCATCGAAAAGAAACAATCTGATTTCGCCGCCGAAGTCGCAGCTCAACTTAAGTAATTTTAAATTTTTATACAAAAAAATCAGCCGTTCCCAATGGAGCGGCTTTTTTAATTGCAGGAAAAAATTTTGCGCCCTTTATTTTCAAAAATTGGTATGGTAAAATTTTACAATTCTTATTTAAAAATCAAGGAGTGAATTTTATGGAAGTACCTGCAATTTCTGTGCTAATTCCAATGTACAATCGCAAACATTGTATTGAAGATTGCGTGAATAGCGTTCTGAATCAAACTTTCAAAGATTTCGAAATTGTAATTCGTGATAATCGTTCGGAGGACGGCTCTTTTGAATTTGTTCAACAAAGGTACGCAAAAGAAATATCCGCCGGAAAAATAAAATTGAAACTTAGTTTTAAAAATCTTGGAGAATTCGGCTCGGAAAACCATCTTTTACTTGACGCCGCCGGTAAGTACGTTCAATTTTTACACAGCGATGATATACTTTTGCCAAATGCGCTTGAATACCTTTATGAATGCGCCAAAACATATAACGCGGACGTTGTTCACGCTCAATCGTTTTTTGTACTTCCAATGAACAGCAATAAAGCGGCGGCAAGTTCACTGGATCGTCATCGCGTCAATAAAATTACTGTTATGTCAAACGACCCCGCACAAAGATTTTCGGAATGGATTGACAACGGAACTTTTTGGGACGTTCAATACAATTTATTTAACAGAAATTTTCTGGTTGACAATGAAATTTTTATTGAAGTTCCGGGCGGGAGCAGTTTAACTTTAGCTTTATGGTGGCTTATGTTGGCGAAAGTTTTTGTAAAAGTACCTGCGCCTGTCTACGTCAGACGTGATTCACCCGATTCATTAACCAATAAAAAACCTGTTGCAACTGATAAAATTGAAAAAATTATTACCGGCTTTATAGAACTCTACCGCAAATTGGATCAGCTTTTTGACAAAGTCGAATACTTCAAAGACAATCCTAAAATCCAATATTCGATAAAGGCACATTGTCATTCAATTTATGATGGCTGGAATATGAACCGCCTTGCTTTCTACAAAGACGGTATAACCGAAGAAATTAACGAAACGGTTGAAAAAGTTTTTAAAAAATATTTTGGCAACGATTATGCATATCCTGCTTTACTTTTTAATTTGGCGCACGTCTTGCCTTTTAATAAAAGTTTCGAGAAAATCACGCCTGCGCCTACCCCCCCCCATTTTTGAGGGAACAGGCAATTTGTAAAGCGGCGTAAAATTTTTTGTTGTTTAATATGGAGGAAATATTTTGACAAAGATACATTTAATCATGCCAATGGCGGGCGGCGGCAGCCGATTCCGTGACAAAGGGTTTGAGGTTCCGAAACCGCTTATTGAAATTCACGGCAAGCCGTTTTTTTATTGGGCGGCTCAATCAATTCTTCAGAATATCGCTTGCATTGACGTTACTTTTGTTGTACTTGAAAACCACGTCGAAAATTATAAAATCGACAACGAAATACATAAATTTTTTCCGGACGCAAAAATTAAAATCATACCGGAAATTTTGCCCGGCGCAGTTTGTACTTGCCTCAAGGGCGTTGAAGATATTGAGGATACGGCTCCCGTTATTTTCAATGACTGCGACCATTTGTTTGCGTGCGGTGATTTGGCTGAAAGACTTCCCGGCGATCAGCCCGTTGATTTTGACGGCGCGTTAATTACGTTTAATTCTTCCGAGCCTCATTTCAGCTACGTAAAATTCGATGAATTCGGAAACGTCACCGGCACTGTTGAAAAACAAGTTGTAAGCAACTGCGCCATTTGCGGAGCTTATTTCTTTCGCAATGCAAAACTGTTTCGCCAAATGTCCGAAAGATATTTTAAAACTTGCAACTACAAAGAATATTTTATGTCCGGCGTTTACAACGAACTTTTCAAGGCGGGCAAAAAAATTGTAAATTTTAACGCTGATTTTTATCTTGCATTTGGTACGCCGCAAGAATACAAGGACGCCAAAAAATCTTTACATTTCGATGATATTCAAGTCGAACGCAAAATTAAAGTCATTGTACCTTCTGCAAAACTTATCCCGCCGGAACTTCAATCTATCGGAAAAATTCCGGCGATTGTCTATCCAATCAATCAAAGTATAGCCTTTGACTTTTTTAAGCTTAAATATGACGGGGTCGTTTCCGAGATTGATATAATTTGTTTTGAAAACGCCGCTAAAGTTCGTGAAATGTTGGCAAATTACAAATTAACGACGAAATTAAAATTGTTGGAACCGGAAAAGCTGGCAGATATCGGCTATTCCGTGTATCAAGGTTTAACTGACAATGACGGGGAAATTATTATTCATTTCGCAGATACAATCGTTATGGATTCTTTGCCGCTTAATGAACCTGATTTTTTCTGTTCGTCTAAAGAATATGCAAACGACACGTGGACTTTCTATAATCTTAATGACGGGCAAATTTCAGCTGTCAACGATAAAAAAACGCCTGCGCCGCCCTTTGACAACAACCGCGCCAAGTATAATTTCTTTGTGGGCGTTTTCAAATTAAGCAACGGGGCTTACTTCAAAAAATGTTTGGAGCAGGTATGGAAAAACTCTACCCCCCCCCATATAATGACAGCTTTTATTCTGCGTTGGTTTTATACAATAAGACTTATAAATTTTATTCTCATGAAGTTAAAGATTGGTTTGATATCGGACACGCTCAACTTTATTTCAAGACAAGAATGCAGGTTAAGGCGCGGTTATTCAATCATATTGAAATTGACAACGAGCGCGGAATTTTAAAAAAGACAAGCCGCGATGTTGAAAAATTTATTGGCGAAATTAAATGGTACTTAAAGTTGCCGGTAGATTTGGAATACGTGCGCCCCAGAATTTTTGATTATTCCTTGCATTACGGTCAACCATATGTTCGGATGGAATATTATTCTTATTGCACTTTGCACGAATTATTTGTTTACGGCGAATTGACAAGTTTGCAATGGAAAAAAATTTTCAGCCGAATAAAATTTGTGCTTGAGGATTTTTCGCGGTACAAACTGGATTCTGCTGATTTAAAAAATTCGTTGCGCTCCATGTATCTTGACAAAACTTTAAATCGTTTGAATCAATTAAAAACGCAACCTGAATTTGATAAATTTTTCAAGGAGCCGCTGCGAATTAACGGCACTTGCTATCAGCCGTTGGACGAAATAATAAAAATTTTGGAAAATGTCATCCCTAAATTTCTGTTAGAGGCTAAGTCTTTTTCAATTATTCACGGTGATTTTTGTTTTCCAAATATCATGATTGACGATAATTTTAATTTTATTAAGTTGATAGACCCCAGAGGAAAATTCGGCGATTATGATATTTATGGAGACCCGCGCTATGAATTTGCAAAACTTTTGCACAGTATCGAAGGCAAATATGACTTTATCATAAAAGATTTGTTTGATTTAAAAATAACCGGCGAAAATGATTTTAATTTAAAAATCCTTGACGCCAAAAATACTTCAAACTTAAGTGAAATTTTCTTTGAAGTTTTTGATAACGATTTGAAAAAAGATATTCGTGAAATTCGCCTGATAGAGGCGTTGCTCTTTTTAAGTATGATTCCAATGCACCAAGAAAATATCAATCGTCAAATTGCCATGATGTGCACCGGAATAAAAATTTTAAATGAATTAATACCTGTAGAAATTTGAAAAGAGGTGCACGAAATATGACTAAAAATAAATTGGCGTTGTTCGATTTGGACGGCACTTTGTTTAATACCAATGACGTTAATTATTACGCTTACAAAGAGGCGTTGGAAAATTTCGGAATTAATTTTGAACGCGAATATTGGTACAGTAATTGCATAGGCAGACACTACAAGGATTTTCTTGCAGATATGAATATTACCGACGAAAAACTTTTGCGCGATGTTCATCAACTCAAAAAGCAGTGCTACCCAAAATATTTAAGCCACGCTCAAGAGAATCAGCACTTGTTTGAAATTATAAAATTGATACGCCCCGTTTATTACGTTGCGCTGGTTACTACGGCTTCCAAAAAAAATGTTGAGGATATATTAAATACTTTTGGCAAAATGGAAGCTTTCGATAAAATTTTTACGCAGGAAGACGTAACCAAAATGAAACCCGATCCTGAAGGCTATTTGAAGGCGATGGAATATTTTAATATTCGTCCTGAAGATACGATAATTTTTGAGGATTCTGACGCGGGCTTAATGGCGGCTAAGGCGAGCGGTGCTTTTTACTATAAAGTTTTTAGATTGAATGATTGTATTTAATAAACAACCGGCAGGCGGAGTCCTGCTTTTTTTATTTGCACAAAGTTAATCCTGCAAAGCAAGCTGCCAATCCT
>CALDHY010000041.1 GCA_937901445.1 uncultured Selenomonadales bacterium | reverse complement strand
ACACGACGCTCTTCCGATCTTTACAACTTTTACAATATCATCTTCAGCCTTAATAAAGTATTCGGACGTTTGCTCTTTTGCGTCTTGAATGGTTTTTTCTGCCTTAGCGTTAGCTTGATTAATAGCCGCCTTCATTTCGTTTCTAACGGCTTGTTCGCCGTCGTGCCGCCCTGTTTCGACGCCCTCTTCATAACCTTGAGCATAGCCTTCTTTGTGCCCTTCCTGCCGCGCCTGTTCGCAAAGTTCCTTAGCGTCCGCTTCAGCTTTTTCCCTTGTTTCTGAAATAATTTGGTCACATTCGTTTTGAGTTTCTTGCAGCATAACTTTTACTCTTAAATCTGCGTCTTTTAATTTTTGTTCGGCGTCCTTTGAACGTTTGAAGGCTTCAGCCAAAATCATTTCAGATTGTTTGGCGGCGTCGGACAAAATTTTTTCGGCTTCAGATTCTGCCTCTTCAACGTCATCAGTTTTGCCGTTAATTAACGCCTCAATTTCACGGCGTTTGCTTATTGGTGCCTCAATTACGAAAGGCTCGGCGTTCATTGCATATTTAAAAATTCTTTTTTCAGGCATAAAATTCACTTCGTTTCAAGTTTTTAAAAAGTTTAACATATCAAAAATTTTTATACAAGGATTGATTGAAAATTCTTTGCAGTTATAATATATTCAAAAAAATTTGGAGTTTTTAAAATGAAAAAAATTATCGTGATAGGCGGCGGCGCGGCTGGAATTATGGCGGCGATCAGCGCGGCTGAAAACGGCGCGCAGGTTATTTTGTTTGAAAGAAATAATCGACTGGGCAGGAAGTTAAGTATTACCGGCAAAGGGCGTTGTAACTTGACGAACGCCGCAGACACTCAAGAAATTATAAAAAATATTCCCGGCAACGGCAAATTTTTAAACAGCGTGCTGAATAGTTTCACGTCGAATGACACTGTAAATTTTTTTGAGAACTTGGGATTGAAAACTAAACTTGAACGCGGCAACAGAATTTTTCCGGCAAGTGACAGCGCGCCTGAAGTTATTCAAATTTTGTCGCGCAGACTTGAAGATTTAAAAGTTTCAGTGCGGCTAAATTCACGTGTCGAAAATATTATTTCTGACGGCAAAAAAATTCGTGGCGTCGAAGTCAAGGGAAAACTTTTTGATTGTGACGCGGTAATTTTGGCAACGGGCGGCGCGTCATATCCTGCAACCGGTTCAACCGGCGACGGCTTTAACTTTGCAAAAAATTTGGGACACACCGTAACAGAAATTTTGCCCGCGCTTGTACCGCTTGAAACTGAAGAAGATTTTGTAAAGGATTTGCAGGGACTTTCGCTGAAAAATGTACTTGTAGTTTTGAAGTCTAACAATAAAATCGCAGCGGAAATTTTCGGCGAAATGCTTTTTACACATTTTGGAATTTCGGGACCGGTAATTTTGACTTTGAGTCGGCAAGTTGCAAAACTTTTGGCTGAAAAATCTTTTGTAGAAATATTGATAAACTTAAAGCCCGCGTTGACGCCGGAGCAACTTAACGCAAGAATCCTGCGCGACTTTGAAAAGTTTAAAGGCAAAATAATTAAAAACGCAATGGTTGAACTCCTTCCGCAAAAATTAATTCCGGTGGTTTTAGATTTATCCTACATTGACGAAAATAAAAAAGTTGACGAAATTACAAAAACCGAACGCCAAAAACTGATTGAAATTTTGCGCGGCTTGCCGTTGACAATTTCAGCAACGCGCCCCATTGATGAAGCGATTGTAACGGCGGGCGGCGTTTCTGTCAAAGAAATTAACCCAAAAACTATGCAATCTAAACTGATTGAAAATTTATTTTTGGCGGGCGAAGTTTTGGATATTGACGGCAACACCGGCGGCTTTAATCTGCAGGCGGCGTGGGCAACCGGCAAGGCGGCTGGGACTTTTGCCTCAAAAATATAATTCGTGATTTTTTTTGCAGTATCTGTTATAATTTTGCGGCAAAATGAGGATTAAGGGTTAAGGATTAAGGATTAAGGATTAAGGATTAAGGATTAAGGATTAAGGATTAAGGATTTTTCATTAGCCCTTAGCCCTTAGACCTTAGCCCTTAAAAAAGGAGAGAGTTAATTGGCAGAAAATGTTTTTGATACTTTGAAAGAGCGCGGCTTTATTGCGCAATGCACGGATGAAGCTGAAGTTAGAAAAATGCTCGGTGAAAAATCTGTAACTTTTTATATTGGATTTGACCCGACGGCTGACAGTTTGCACGCGGGGCACTTTATCGCACTTATGGTAATGGCGCACATGCAACGCGCCGGACATCGCCCGATAGCACTTGTAGGCGGCGGCACGGGCACTGTTGGAGATCCTTCAGGGCGTTCAGATTTACGAAAAGTTTTGACTGATGAAATTATTGAGCATAACTGTGAATGTTTCAAAAAGCAAATTTCACGTTTTATTGATTTTTCTGACGGCAAGGCTTTAATGGTTAATAACGGCGATTGGTTGCGCAAGCTCGGTTACATTGAACTTTTGCGGGAAGTCGGGCATCATTTCACGGTAAATAGAATGTTAGCCGCCGAATGCTACAAGCAGCGTTGGGAAAAAGGCTTAACTTTTCTTGAATTTAATTATATGGTTATGCAGGCGTACGATTTTTACAAACTCAATTCTGAATTTAACTGCGAAATGCAACTGGGCGGCGACGACCAATGGTCAAATATAATTGCGGGCGTTGAACTTGTACGGCGTAAAACCGGCAGAAATGTTTTCGGCTTGACAAACAAACTTTTGACGAAAAGCGACGGCTCCAAAATGGGTAAAACTGCAGGCGGCGCGTTGTGGCTTGACGCAGAAAAAGTTAGCCCGTACGATTTTTACCAATATTGGCGCAATGTTGACGACGCCGACGTTAAAACTTGTCTTTCACTTTTAACTTTCTTACCAATGGACGAAGTTAATCGCCTTAGCGCGCTGAAGGATTCAGAAATTAACGAAGCCAAAAAAATTCTTGCCTATGAAGTTACAAAGTTGGTACACGGCAAAGAAAATGCTGACGCCGCCGCAAAATCTGCCGCCGCAATTTTCGCAGGGCAAAGTTCAGAAAATATTCCAAGTATCGAAGTTGCAGACGCCGTCGGTAAAAAGTTGCTTGACGTTTTAGCCGCCGCAAAAGTTATCGAGTCGAAGGCTGAAGGTCGCCGCCTCATTTCTCAAAACGGCTTAACTTTGAATGACGAAAAAATTTCTGACGCGGATTATATTTTGGCTGAAAAAGATTTTCCCGCCGTCATTCGCAAGGGCAAAAAGAAATTTTACAGGTTGACAAATGGAAATTAAAATTGTTGACGGCACAAAATATCTTGCCGAAGTTAAAAATTTAATCATTGAGTACACAAAATTTTTGGGGCGGGATTTATCTTTTCAAAATTTAGATTCTGAACTTGCAGACCTTGCAGAAAAATATTTGCCGCCGGAAGGGCGTTTACTTTGTGCGCAAATTGACACCGGCGAAATTATAGGTTGCGTTGCTTACCATCGCCACAATTCCGAACGTTGCGAAATGAAAAGACTTTTCGTCAAGGAAAATTTCCGCCACCTTCGCGCAGGCGTTTTACTTGTTGAAAAAATTCTTGACGCCGCAAAAAATGACGGTTACAAGGAAATTGTTTTGGACACGATTAAACCTTTGCAAAGTGCGATTCATTTGTACAAAAAATTTGGATTCGTTGAAATTCCGCCGTATTATGATAATCCTATGGACGACGTGATTTATATGAAAAAAATTCTGTGAGGTGATACTGTGCCTATATTAACTCGAAAACCTAAAACGCCGCTTTTTCTGAATGACGTTGAGGTAAGAGATATTGAAAGTTTGCGCCAAAATTTTAATGTTGCGGCGTTGGCAGATTATGCCTTTGACGGCAGCTTGATAAAATTTCTGCGCGAGCGTTACTATGAAGATGAAGCCGAAAAAGTAGCCGCCTTGTCTAGAAATGATCCGGATTTAGAAAATAAGCTGTACAAAATTTTCGGCGTTCAAAAATCTGAAGACCCTGAAATTATTGCGTGGCGAAATGAACGCCTTGCAAAGTTAAAAACTTTTACCAACGATACAAATATTTTGGCGAAAGTTGACAGCGTTGCTTTTAATCAGGAAGATTTGGGCGATTTACTCGATGAAGGCGTTGACGAAATTTATTTGTGCAACAACAATTTCAGAATCCCGCTCAAAGTCAAAAACAAAAAATATATTGGAATTGGTAACGCCGTCGCCGTCATAAAAAGCGATACAGCTGTAAATTTCGACGCGCTGAATATTTCTTTTGAAAATGTTAATTTCAATCCGGAAGACTACAGCAAGTTATCAATGCAATTTAAGATTAATAATAGACCTACCAAAAAAATGTCAGCCGGTTATTAGGAGAAAACGCTAGCCGGAGCAGGTTATCCGGTTTTCAAAAAAAATAATTTTAAAGGAGAGTTAATATGTCAGGACATTCAAAATGGGCAAATATTAAACGCAAGAAAGGCGCAAATGACGCAATACGCGGCGCAATGACTACAAAAATCAGTCGTGAAATTACAATCGCCGTAAAAATGGGCGGCGCAGATCCGACAGGCAACATGCGCTTAAAACTCGCTCTTTCAAAGGCGCGCGCCAATAACATTACAAAAGACAATATCAACCGCGCAATTCAAAAGGGGCTCGGCTCTTCAGACAATTCCAACTATGAAGAAATTACCTATGAAGGCTACGGACCGGGCGGTTCTGCTTTAATGCTGGATATTTTGACAGACAATCGCAACCGTACGGCGGCGTCAATTCGTCATATTTTCAGCAAGCACGGCGGCAATTTGGGCGAAACAGGCTGCGTTGGTTGGATGTTCAAGAAAAAAGCTGTGTTCGTTGTCGATAAAGAAACTTTTGACGATGAAGATACTTTAATGGAAATTGTTATGGAAGCCGGCGCGGAAGATATGGAAGCGGACGATGAATCCTTTGAAATTACAGCTGCGCCTGAAGATTTTGACGCAGTAGAAAAAGTTTTGGCTGAAAAGGGAATTGAAACCGCCTCCGCCGAAATTACGCAAGTTCCCGATACAACCGTTAAACTTTCTGATAAAGATACTGAAAAAATGCAAAAACTGCTTGACGCGCTGGACGAAGATGACGATGTTCAAAACGTTTACGGCAATTATGAATTTGCTGACGAATAATGTTAGCGTTGGGAATAGACCCGGGAACGGCAATTTGCGGTTACGGCTTGGTTGAACAATTTCAAGGGCGGTTAATCGCCAAAAATTACGGCGCAATAACCACAAGCCCTCAAGCGCGTATGCAAGACAGACTTTTAAAAATTTACATGGAACTTGATATAATCGTAAAAAAATTTCAGCCTGAAGTTATGGGCGTGGAAAAATTATTTTTCGGCAAAAATTCAACAACCGCAATACCGGTCGGGCAAGCGCGGGGAATAGTTTTACTTTGCGCGGCGCAAAATAATTTAGACTTGGTAGAAATGACGCCAAATGAAGTTAAAATGTCAATCACGGGTTACGGCGGAGCGACTAAGGAACAGGTTATTTATATGGTAACGAGAATTTTAAACTTAGCCGAGCCGCCCAAGCCCGATGACGTTGCAGACGCGTTGGCAATAGCGATTAGCGCAGCGTACGAGGCAAATTCTTTACAGCGGCGCAATTTGTTGGGAGGGTAAATAAGGATTAAGGATTAAGGATTAAGGATTTTTTCCTTAACCCTTAGCCTCTAAAAAATGATAGGTTATCTTAGCGGCAAGATTAAATTTATTTTCGGCGATGAAATTATTTTGGACGTGAACGGCGTAGGCTACAGAATTTCGGTTAATCCTTCGGGATTGGAAATTGGCGCGGCGGCTGAATTTTTTATTCATACGGCGGTTAGGGAAGATGCAATAAATTTGTACGGCTTCAAAACACGTGAGACGTTTGAACTTTTTGAAAATCTTTTGACGGTTAGCGGCGTCGGGGCAAAATCTGCGCTAGCGATTGTTTCAAAAATTTCTGTTGCGGAGTTTGTGGCGGCGGTTGTCAATCAAGATATAAACGCGCTTACAAAATTGCCGGGCGTCGGTAAAAAATCTGCGCAACGAATTTTACTTGAACTCAAAGACAAAGTTAAAAATTTATCAACCGAAAACGTCGCGCAGGACTTTAAACCGGTACAAATAAAATCTGCTGCGATTGACGAAGCAACGGACGCACTTTCGGCGTTAGGTTACACTTCAGCAGAAATTTCGGCAGTTTTGAAACGCGCGCCAAAAAATTCTACAACCGAACAATTAATAAAATTTGCGCTGAAAGAATTGAGCAAATTTTAAAAAGGAAGTGAAGAAATGCTAAGTACATTGGCGGCGATACGCCCAAAAAAAAGATTATTTCTTGGACTTTTATTAATTACAGAATTTTTAATTGCGCTGGCGTTGTACGGAATTTGGCGAATTTCTTATTTGGGACTAGAAAATATTTATGAATATCTGCCGGCGATATTGGGCGCATTTTTAATTTTCATTTCAACATTTTCATTCGGCGCGGTTTGCAATATGGTTTTGGCGGTAAAGGGCTTGCCGACGCTGAAACTTTTTCACAAATACACTTTTGCAATTATTAAATTTTTGTTTCCAATGGCGGTAAGAATCGGAAAAATTTTTGGGATAAAGCGGCGGCAGTTGGAAGGCTCTTTTATCGCAGTGAGCAATTTAATTTTTATGAAAAGCCGAATTAAAGTCCCTGCGAAAAAACTTTTGGTACTTGTACCGCACTGCTTGCAACTTGCAACCTGCCCGCACAAAATTACCCGCGACCCCAATAACTGCAAACGTTGCGGCGGCTGTAACATTGGCGATTTAATGAAACTTTCTGAAGAATTGGGATTTGTATTTTTCGTGGCAACGGGCGGCACTTTGGCGCGTCAAGTTGTAATAAATAACCGCCCTCAAGCCGTGCTTGCCATTGCTTGCGAACGTGACTTGATGAGCGGTATTCAAGATGTTTATCCTTTACCGGCAGTCGGCGTATTGAACATTCGCCCTAATGGTCCTTGTTACAACACCCGCGTTGACATTAACGAAGTTAAAAAAGTTTTAAGTCAAATTATCGAAGATTAAAGCTCGTCGATTTTTATTTCTTCAATTTCGCCTTTTGTATTTCGGCTGATAACTTTTTCAATCTGCGCATTTTTAATCATACGGCGGCAAAGAAGGCAAGGCTCGCCGGACGCGTAACTTCCATCAGCAACATTAATGCCAACGATATACATTGTAGCACCTTGCGTTTTAAGCGGGTCGCCATTGATAATTGCGTTTTGCTCGGCGTGAACTGCAACGCACAATTCGTAGCGTTCGCCTTTTGGAATGTTTAACCTTTCACGTTCACAAATTCCCGTATCAATGCAGTTAGCCTCGCCGCGTGGTGCGCCGTTGTAGCCCGTGCTTACAATGATTTTATCTTTTACGATAATTGCGCCGTAACGCCGCCTCAAACAAGTTGAACGCTTGCCGACTTCCTGCGCTATATTTAAAAAGTATTCGTCCCAATCGGGGCGTTTATTTTTTTCTGTCATTTTTTATCACTCTTAATTATTTTTATTTTGACAAGTCGGCTTTTCTTTCTTTAGAAGAAATAAAAGCCTGGCAAAAGAAAGAAGCGTCGCTCGCCTGTGTTTTTCGCGTCAAACTTTCAAAAACTTTACAATTTAAGCCGCGTTTTACTGCGTTGCAGAAATTTTAACGTTGCCGGTAAAAACGAAGTGCGGCGAGCGACCTCCCTTAATATTTTTAAAGTTTGCCAAATTGAATGTTATATAAATTGCTGTACACGCCGCCCAGTTTCAATAATTCTTGGTGCGTGCCGTGTTCACAAATCCTGCCTTTGTCAATTACAAAAATTTGATCCGCCGCAAAAATCGTACTCAACCTGTGCGCAATTACAAAACTTGTTCGCCCGACCATTAACTCATCAAGTGCCGCCTGTACAATTTTTTCACTTTCAGTATCAAGCGCGCTGGTTGCCTCGTCCAAAATTAAAATTTGCGGATTCTTCAACATTGCCCGCGCTATTGCCATTCTTTGACGTTGCCCGCCACTAAGATTTAAGCCGCGCTCGCCAATTTGCGTTTGATAACCATTCGGCAAATCGTTTATAAAACTGTCAGCATTCGCCGCCTTTGCCGCCGCTATAACTTCTTCATCTGTTGCATCAAGTTTGCCGTATCGAATATTTTCCATTACCGTTGTACTGAATAAAAGCGTTTCCTGTGGCACAATTCCAATTTGCTCGCGCAGTGAATTTAACGTAACGTCGCGTATATCGTAGCCGTCAATTTTTATTGCGCCCGCGTTGACATCATAAAAGCGCGGAATTAAATTTGCAATGGTAGATTTACCCGCGCCACTAGGACCTACAAAGGCTATCATTTGACCGGGCGAAACTTCAAAGCTTACGTTTTCAAGCGCGTTGTGTTTTTCATCGTACGAAAAAGTTACATTTTCAACCGCAACTTGCCCTGAAACTTTCGGCAGTGTAACGGCGTCCGGCTTATCGTTTACCGTTTCTTTCATGTCAAGCACTGAAAAAATTCTGTCAATCGCCGCCATTGCCTGTTGCATTCTGCCGTAAATTCTGGAAAGTCTTTTTACCGGATTAGCCAAATTTACCGCGTAGGTTAAAAATGCAACGAGTGAACCGGCGGACATTATCCCTTGAACAACTTCATAGCCGCCGAACCATACAATAAAAGTTACTGCAACCGCCGCCAAAAATTCAACCGTCGGCGTCAACAAACTTGTTAATTTAACGTTTTTCATGACGGCTTGAAAGTTCAAAAGGTTTTCTGCGCGAAATCTTTTTATTTCGTAGTCTTCACGCACGAAAGATTTTACAACGCGGATTGATGAAATACTTTCCTGCAACAGCGCGGTAATATCAGCCATTCTTTCTTGAATCAGTGTACCGGCGCGTTTAATTTTGCGTCCAAAAATTTTCATTGCGTAGCCGACCATTGGAACCGTTAATAAAGTCAACAAAGTTAATTTCCAGTCAATGTACAGCATTAAGACGATTGAACCGACTAAAATTGCCGCCTCTGTAAAAAATTCAATCAAGTTATCGACAAGCGCGGCTTGAATTGCGGCAACGTCATTTGTAACGTAACTCATTGTTTCGCCGGTCTGGTGTTTGTCAAAATACGCCATTGGCATTCGCTGAAATTTTTTAAACATAACTTCCCGCACGTCAACAACCACGCGCTGCCCAATGTACGAAACAAGGTATGACTGCCAATAGTAAAAAAAGCCGCGAATCGCAAAAACTACCACGATACTGACCGAAATTATATTCAGCATTGCCATATCTTTTTCGGCAAGCACTTTATCAATCATATCTTTGATAATCCACGGCAAGTACAAATTTGCGCCGGAGGCAATGATAATGCAAATGACGGCAAGCCCCAGCCGTCCTAAATAAGGTTTTATATAAGCTAAAAGTCTTCGATAATTTTTCATAGTTTTAATTTTCGGCAACCTGTAAAATTTTTTTTGCAATACGTTCAGCCGCGCCGGGTTCGCCGAGTTTTGCGCAAGCCGTTTTTAAATCTGCCACGACTTTTTCACGGTTACGGCAGATTTTTAAAATTTCTTCAGCAATTCTTTCGCCGGTTACTTCATCTTGCAAAAGTTCAGGCTGAATTTTTTTGCCCATCAAAATATTTGGCAAGCTAAAATTTTCTATATCGACGAGCATTTTTCCAATAAAATAATTTAGCCGCGCCATTTTGTAAAGTACAACGCACGGCAAGTCCATTAACGCCGCCTCCAAAATTACAGTCCCTGAAGTTGCCATTGCGGCGTCTGCAATTTTCATTAAATCGTAGCGATAATTTTTTGTTAAAGTGATTGCAACGCCGGAATTTTCAATTTGCCGCTTTATTTCTGTTTCGTCCACGCTGTCTGCAACCGGCAAAAAGAATCGCGCAGGTTTTAACTTCGATAAAATTTTTGCCGCGTTTAACATTTCCGGCAATAACAATTTTATTTCTTGGCGGCGACTGCCCGGCATTAATAAAATAACTTTATCAGATTTTCTGACGCCGAAATATTTTTTAGCTTCTCTGAAAGTAAATTGAGTTTTTACGGCGTCAACAAGCGGATTCCCCAAAAAAGAAATTTTTGCTCCGGCTTGTTGGTAGACGGGCAATTCAAACGGGAATATTGCAATAAATTCATCGGCGATTTTTGCACAATCTGCAGCGCGTCCTTTTCGCCACGCCCACGCGCTCGGCGGTATGTACGACAAAATTTTTATACCGAATTTTTTAACGCGCTTTGCAAGCCGCCAATTAAAATCAGGATAATCAATCAGTACAAGTAAATCCGGCTTTTCGACGCGGGCAATTTCGGTTAAATCTTCCAGCAATTTAAAAATTCTGCGCAGATTTTTTACAACTTCAACGACGCCCATAACGTTATAATCTTTGTAGTTGCGAACGATACGAACGCCCGCCGCCGCCATTTTGTCGCCGCCCATTCCAAAAAGTTCAATCGAAGGCGAAAGTTTTTTCATTTCGACGGCTAAAGTTGCCCCGTGAACATCGCCGGACGCTTCGCCCGCTGACAGCATTATTTTCAAAACTTTTTCGCCTCTTTCAAACAAATTTTTAAATATCGATTTTAAGGCGGCTAGAATCGCCTGTAAGTGTCTTTACCTGTAATTTAAGTTAAATATACCTAAAAAAATCAAAATTAATTCTAAGGGCATTTACGCGCAAATACGGCGGTTTTAATTTTCAATAGAAAAATTTCAAACAAATTTTTAAATATCAATTCTAAGGCGGCTAGAATCGCCTGTAAGTGTCTTTACCTGTAATTTAAGTTAATTATACCTAAAAAAATTAAAATCAATTCTGGGGGCATTTACACGCAAATACGGCGGTTTTAATTTTTACATTGCAATAATACAAATTCCCTTTTCTTCAGCAAATGCAACCGTGCCTTCTCTGTCAACCATCAAAGTTTTATCAGCCTCAATCGCAAGCGCAGTGGCTCCGACTTCCGCCATAACCTCAAGAGTTTTTTTGCCGACGGTTGGAACGTCAAAACGGTTATCTTGATTCGGCTTTGAAACTTTCGTAACGACTGCGCCGCCGCCCGAAAGTTTGCCGCCGCGCAAAATACAGGCGTCCGTGCCTTCAATCGCTTCAAGTGCCATAACTGCGCGATTTTTTACAACTACAGTTTGTCCAATGTCAAGGCGTCCGAGTTCCTTTGCAATAAAAAAGCCAAATTCCATATCAGATTTTTCAACGCTTGTAGGTTCACGGCTTGTGATTGTGCCGCGCTTGGGGATTAATTTTCTGATAAGTGAAGTTTGATCGAAGGCGTGCATTCCTGCCATTGCCAATTCACGTACAAACGCCATCATAATTGTATCGTCGCGGCGGTCGGGCAAAGACATTATCAGTTGCAACATTCTTGAATCAGGTTGAACTGCGCCGTTGAAAAGTAATTCTTTTGTAACTTTGCCAATCATTGTAACGCGGGTAATTTCATTTTCTTTAAGGTAGTTTAAAATTGCGTCAAGTTGAGCCACGCTGATATTTTTATAATCGTTTGCAAATTCTGCAATTTGTGAATCAGTTTCCGGCAAAAGTCCGATAGCATAAACTTCGTAGCCGAGTTGTTGTGCGGCGCGGGCGCATTCTACCGGCAATTTTCCTACTCCCGCCAATATTCCGAGTTTTTCCATTTAATCAACCTCCTGTATTAGTGTGATAGTAAAAGCTATTCCACTACAAAACTATAGCACTATCCCACTACTCAACGTCGCGGCGTTCCCTGCAAATACCGCGTTCAGCATTTCTTAAAAATCTTAAAAAGTGTTCGACTTCCTCACAAGAATCAACTTCCTGTTCAATCACTGCAATAGCTTCAGCCAAACTCAAGCCCGAACGATATAAAATTTTGTAAGCTTTTTTAATCAATCTGCGCGACTCAAGTGGAATACCTGCGCGAGAAATTCCAACGTTATTTAAGCCGACAACTTTTGCAGGGTGCCCGTCAACAATGGTATAAGGTACAACGTCTTGAACAAGTTTGCTCATACCACCGACCATTGCATTTCGTCCAATTTTTACGAATTGATGAACGCCCGCCATTCCGCCAATAACAACTCTATCTTCAACGGTTGCATGACCGGCGCAGCTTGCCAAATTTGACATGATAACGTGGTTGCCGAGCGTGCAGTTATGTGCAATGTGAATGTACGCCATTAAAAGGCAATCTGTACCAACGCGCGTTTCGTTGCCTTCGCCGGTTGCTCTGTGAATGGTTGCGCCTTCACGAATAACCGTCCTATCGCCAATGTATGTATAAGTTTTTTCGCCCTTGAATTTTAAATCTTGCGGTATTTCGCCAACAGATGCAAATTGAAAAATTCTGCAGTCTTTACCAATCGTTGTATAACTTGCGATAACGGCGTTTGGTCCAATATTCGAGCCGTCGCCAATTTCCACTTCGTCGCCAATAACCGTGTATGGTCCGATTGTAACGTTTTGCCCGATTTTTGCACTGCTTGAAATAACCGCCGTTTCATGAATGTTATTTTCCGAATTTATCATTTTACCCAGCTCCCGTTTAGGTTTTAAGTTTTAGGATTAATCCTTATTTCTTAAACCAAAAAGCTCCTCATTCGTTTTGAGTGCAAATTTAAAATCTGCAGCTGATACAAGCTTATCATCAACGTAACCATCAGCATGAAGAACGCCGAAAACGCCGCGCACTTTAACAATTTCCGCCTTAGTAATTAAAGTATCGCCGGGTACGATCGGGCGTTTGAATTTTATATTGTCCATACCGCCGAAAAGCGCAATTTTGCCTCTGTGTTCGGCAGGGTAAAGCATGGCAACGCCGCCTACTTGTGCCATTGCCTCAAGCTGAAGGACGCCGGGAAAAATTGGATGATTTGGAAAGTGCCCCATAAATTGCGGCTCATTCATTGTGATATTTTTTAAGCCGGTTGCTGATTTAAACGGCTCAATTTCCAAAATTCTGTCCACCAGTAACATTGGCGGGCGGTGCGGGAGTATCTTCATAATTTCTTCAATTTCCAATACCATTTATAACTCTCCAATCTTAATTAAAATCTGCAGAAATTTTTTTGGCAAGTTTAGCGTTAAGGGCGTGTCCCGACGCAACTGCGATTATATGACATTTCAAAAAACCTATCAGCCGCAAATCGCCTATAACGTCCAAAATTTTATGGCGTACAAGTTCATTCGGATATTTTAATTTGTTAAGCCAGCCTTCGTCGTTGTAAACAATCACGTTATCCAAATTGCCGCCGCGCCCCAATCCTGCCGCGTGCAACGCCTCAACTTCCTTTTCATAAGCGATTGTACGTGCAGGCGCAATTTCGGTTTTATAAATTTCTTCAGTTATTTCAAAATCTGCGTACTGAATACCAATCAGCGGGTGCGGATTTATCGAAGTGAAACTTATTCTGAAGCCGTCATAAGGCAGGGCGATTATAAATTTTTTGCCGTCATCAGAATCTGCGCGATAAACTTTTTCAAGCTGAATAATTTTGCGTTCGGCGGCTTGTTCAATCGTACCGGCGGACTTTATCATTTCAAAAAAGCCAATAGAATTTCCCTCAAGTACCGGCGGTTCTTCGGCGTTCATTTCAACCGCGCAGTTGTCAATTCCGCAAGCCGCAAGCGCGCTCATCAAATGTTCAACCGTAAAAACTTTGACGCCGTTTTCTTCAAGCGTTGTTGCCCGCAACGTCGAAGTTACATTTTCAGGCGTCGCGCAGATTTTATTTCTTGCCGCTAAATCTGTACGCACAAAAAAAATTCCGCTGTCAACTTCAGCCGGTTTTAATTCCAGTTGCACGTCAACGCCGGAATGTAAGCCTTTGCCCGTTACGGCGATTGAACTTTTCAAGGTTTTTTGTTTTGGCAAAATTCTTTCCCCTTTCAAAAAAATTTCAGTCATTATAACATTAATCTTTTTTTACGTCGATAACTGCATAAAAAAATTGCGACTAAGTTTTTTACTCAATCGCAAAATTTTTTGTATTCAATTTATTTCATTGTGAATTTATCAGCTGTATAACCGCCAAAGGTTGCCTTTCCGCTCGTAATGGCATAATTCCATTCAGAATTTATATCAGTAAGGGCAGGAGTTGTTGTTCCTGTGGTTGTTACATAAATTTTGCCGGTAGGTTTTTGCGGTATGCCATTTTCAAAATAATCAGCTAGCGTGTTTATATCTAAATTTGTAACGGTGTTTGTTTGCGTCATTTGATACACTGCAAATGCCGTGTTAATCGCCGCTAAATCTGATTGCACTTTTGAAGTATTGGCGGCGGCAGTCATTTTTTCAAATTGCGGGACTGCCATTGTTGCCAAAATTCCAATTACCATAACCATCAAAATAATTTCAAGCGTTGCGAAGCCTTTCTGATTCATTTTTATTCCTCCAAGTTTTTGAAAAATTATAGCAACGGCAAATTTAATTTTCAAGGCAGAAAAATTTTTATTAAGGCGCAGTTGAAAAATAACGATAAAACTGTTGAATTGGTTTATAAAAATTTGAAAGGAGCGTTGGAAATGAGCGCGTGGAACGTCGATTTAATTTCAAACGTTGTACAATCAAAACTTTCCAAAAATCAAAGCAGTACTTTTGCCGCCAATAATTCTGCAGGTTTTTCTTCAGACTACGCAAAAATTCTTTCTCAAAAACTCGCGCAGGTTGACGAAGAATTTAAAGAATCAGTCCAAAATCTTTCCAACGAAAATTTAACCGCCGCAAATACAATGCCGGTTATCGAAACAATAAAAAGATTCCGCCCCGACGGCTCAATTACAATCACAACGTACAAAGACGGACAAATTGACGCCACCCAAAAAATTAAACCGCACCTTGTACCAATGCCGGATTATTCCGCACCGCCAACACCTGAAGGCAAAACTGATATTAAATTTGTTCAACGATTTACATTGGCTGAACTTTTAATGCTATAATTTGAAGACAGGGCAATTTGCCTTGACGATAGATTCTTTTCTATTTTTAGGAGGTTATTAACATGGATGTAAGTACAATTTCTAACGTGGCGGCTCAAAACGTCGGGCAGTTTACGGCGCAAAAAAATTCTTCGGCGGCAAAGATTCAATCTGCAGTCAACGCCTATGCAAGCGCGGCAAAACAGGATACTTCCGAAAGTGCACACGGCGCGGCTTTTTCAGTCAACATTTCTGATGAAGCACTTCAGGCAATGTCGCAAGAATCCGACAACGTAACTGTTGACAACACGGACGCCCAAAAATCTAAGGGACTTTCAGCTGATGCAATGCGTTACCTCGAAGAATCAGCGGCTATGCAAGAACAGGCAATGCTTAACTTAATGATTCAAGTTTTGACTGACAACAACAACAAATTGCAGGGCTGGCTTGACGAAGGCACGGGAATTTTAAATTTCGGCGGTCTTCAAGTTGACGCCTCAAGATTTGCGTTGCCGAGCGTTGCCACAAATGCTGAAGACGCTGCGGCGGCAGTTGCAGATGGCGGCGAATGGTCCGTTGGTGCAGTTTCAGACAGAATTTTTGGACTTGCTGAACTTTTTGCAGGCGGCGATCCTGAAAAACTTGAAGAAATGCGCGCAGCCGTTGAAGAAGGTTTCAGACAAGCCGGAGCAGCTTGGAATACCGCAACAGGGCTTAACGATATGCCCGACATTACAAGCAAAACTTACAATGAAATTATGAAACGTTTCGACGCAACCAAAAGTAAACTTACCGGCGGCACTGTCGATTAAATTTTTTCTTAACTTTCCACTCTTCGTTATGCGGAGAGTTTTTTTGTGCATAAAACATCACCCCAAAAGGGGCGTTGCCTTCAACCCTCCCCCAGAGGGAAATTACGACAATTTTTTTATAAATCCTTCAAGTTTTCTAAAAAATTATAAAAAATTTTTTCAATCATTGATAAAGGTTATTGCTGATTCATAATTTCAAAAGTTGTTATTTTTTTTTTGCAGTGTTATACTTCATAATATTTGAAAGGAGCGAACAAAATGCTTGATATGAAGTTTGTACGTGATAATCTGGATGAAGTGCGTACAATGTTAAAAAATCGTAACAACTCTTTGAATCTTGACAGTTTTGCTGAACTTGAACAAAAACGCCGCGCCCTCTTAAATGAAGTCGAGCAACTCAAAACTCAACGTAATTCCACTTCAAAAAAAATTGGCGCAATGAAAAAAGCCGGTGAAGATACTGCCGCAATTTCAGCCGAAATGCGCGCCGTCGGCGATAAAATTTCCGCCCTTGATAATGAACTTCGCAACGTTGAAGAAAATCTGCGCGATATTCTTTTACATATTCCTAACATTCCAAAAGACGACGTACCTATTGGAAAAGACGACAGCGAAAACCCCGAAATCCGCCGCAACGGTACACCGCGCCAATTTAATTTCACGCCTAAGGCACATTGGGAAATTGGCGAAAATTTGAAAATCCTTGACGCAGACCGCGCCGCTAAAGTTACAGGCGCACGTTTTACTTTTTATCGCGGACTCGGCGCACGCCTCGAACGCGCTTGTATTAATTTTATGATGGACTTGCACGCCAATAAACACGGCTATACAGAAATGCTTGCTCCTTACATTGTCAACAAAGACAGTATGATTGGCACCGGGCAACTTCCAAAATTCGCTGAAGATATGTTCAAACTTGAAAACCTTGATTATTATCTTGTTCCAACTGCTGAAGTCCCTACAACAAATTATCATCGTGACGAAATTTTATCTGCTGAAAATTTGCCGGAATATTACAGTTGTTATACCGCGTGTTTTCGTGCGGAGGCAGGCTCGGCAGGTCGTGATCCTCGCGGCTTGATTCGTCAACACCAATTTAACAAAGTCGAACTGATTAAATTTACAACGCCCGAAACTTCATGGGATGAACTTGAAAGTATGGTTGACGCCGCCGAAGACGTTTTAAGAATTTTAGAAATTCCCTACCGCGTCGTTTTACTTTGCACCGGCGATATGAGCTTCACTTCAGCCAAAACTTACGATATTGAAGTTTGGATGCCCGCGCAAAATAAATATCGTGAAATTTCCTCGTGTTCAAATTGTACTGATTATCAAGCCCGCCGCGCCAATATTAAATTCCGCCGCGACAGTAAATCTAAGCCTGAATTTGTTCACACTTTGAACGGCTCCGGAATTGCAGTCGGTCGCACGGTTGCCGCTATTCTTGAAAATTATCAAAATGAAGATGGTACTGTTACAGTGCCAAAAGCTTTAATCCCGTATATGGGCGGAGTCGAAATTATCAAATGAAACTTGACCTTACAAAAAAAACTTTAGTAATGGGAATTTTAAATGTTACGCCGGACAGCTTTTCGGACGGCGGTTTTTTTTATTCTGCTGAAAACGCAATTCAACACGCCAAAAAACTTGTCGAAGACGGCGCAGATATTCTTGACATTGGCGCAGAATCTACCCGCCCTAATTTTACGCCAATTTCAGCCGCTGAAGAAATTAGCCGCCTTGAAAAAGTTTTGCCCGTAATAAAAAATTTCGACGTGCCAATTTCTGTTGATACTTACAAGCCGGAAGTTGCTGAATTTGCCCTTTCAAACGGCGCGTCAATTATAAATGCAGTCGGCGGCGATATGTTTGACGTTGCAAAAAAATTTGGTGCGCCGCTGATTCTAATGCACAATAAAAAAATTTCCGGCGGCGTCATTTCTGATATTAAAAATTTTTTCAAAGAAAATCTGCGCGACGATTTACAAATTATTTTCGATGTTGGAATTGGCTTTAATAAAACGCAGGAAGAAAATTTGACAATATTAAAAAATCTGCGCGAGTTTAAATTTTTGGATGGGCGGGAAATTCCCCTACTTTTGGGCGTAAGCAGAAAAAGCGTTATAGGCTATGCAACCGGCTTTGACATTAATAACCGCGACGAGGCAACCGGCGCAATTTGCGTTTTGGCGGCGGCGCAGGGCGTTAATATCGTGCGCGTTCATAACGTGGCGATGATTTCCAAAATGTTAAAAATGACTGATATTTTAAGTGGGAGGTTTTAACTTGGATAAAATAATTTTAACGGGTATAGAAATTTTCGGGCGGCACGGCTGCAGTGCGGCGGAACAAAAGCGCGGGCAAATTTTTAAGGTTGACATTGAATTAAATTTGAGTTTGGACGCGGCGGGCAGGACGGATAATATTTCTGAAACTGTTGACTACGCGCAAGTTTTGTTTGACGTTGAAAGAGTTGTCGGCGGCACTCCTCGCAAACTGATTGAAACTGTTGCTGAAGAAATTGCTGCAACTTTATTAAAAAATTATCCCAAAATTGAAAGTTTGAAAGTTACGTTGCATAAGCCGAACGCGCCGTTGCCGGTAAGATATTTTGAAGCGGCAGTTGAAATTTCGAGGCGCAGAAAATGATTTGCTACTTGGGCTTAGGCGCAAATTTGGGCGATCGTCAAAAAAATCTTTACGCGGCGATTGAACACATAAAAAAAATTCGCGGCGTCGAAATTCTGCGCGTATCGTCATTTTACGAAACGGCGGCTTGGGGCGTCACGAATCAGCCAAATTTTATTAACGCGGCGATAAAAATTTCTTCAAAACTTGAACCGCTTTTACTGCTTGACGAATTACAAAAAATTGAAATTGAACTCGGCAGGGTGCGAAAGGAACATTGGGGCGCACGCACGATTGACATTGATATTTTATTGATTGACGGCGTAAAAATAAATTCCGAAAGATTAACTGTACCGCACAAATTTTTGTACAAGCGGGATTTTGTTTTAGTGCCTTTAAGTGAAATTTTACCGAATTTGAAATTTGAATTGCACGGCGACGAAGTAAAAAAAATTACAGGCAGTCCCATTGACTTTAAATTGAAAATGGTTGCCTGCGTCGACAAAAATTTTGGCTTAGGTTACAAAAATAATTTGCTGTTTAAAATTCCGGCTGATATGAAAAATTTTCGTGCGTTGACGCTGAATAACGTTGTAATTTACGGGCGGAAAACTTTAGCCACTTTGCCGAATTGTCAGCCGTTGCCGTCGCGCAGGAATATTATTTTGAGCCGCACGCTTGAAAAAATTCCCAACGCCGAAATTGTAAGCAGTGTTGAAAATTTGTGGCAAGTTTTGAATGTTGACGATAAAAATTTTGTAATTGGCGGCGCAGAAATTTTTAGTGAAATTTTACCATACGCGGCAGAAATTTTTTTAACTGTTGTTGACGCCGAAAAACCGGCGGATTGTTTCTTTCCAAAATTTGACGAATTTAAATTAGCTGACACTAAAAATTTTTCGGATTTTAAAATTTTGTACTATGTTAAACTCTAACTTCAAAATGTTTGCCTTTGTCGTCGTCTTTTTTGGGCGGCGGCGATTTTTTTATTGGCGCGGAAACTTTTTCGGATACTGCTTTTAATTTTTCGCCGGAGCCTTCAAACAGTTCAGATTTTTTGAGTTTAGGATTTTTACGCACTAAAAACTTTCTTACAAAAACAAGACTCAAAATTCCAACTGCAACCAACATTATAATCCAATAAAAGCCGCTGTAACTTTCATTTTGATAATGCCGGAAATTGCGCGGCGTTTCTGTTGTTTGAAGCGTTTGTCTGTCTTCTTCTTGAAACTCGCGCAGAATTTCTTTGCCCCTGCTTGCTCTATCATTTGTAACGGGCAAATTTGCAGTTGCAGGCGGATTGACGGGCGCGGGCGTTTCAGTTTCAGGGCGTGTAACAGTTTTTTTGGTTAAAGCTCCCGCGCCGTTAGCAACCGCATCACGCGCCATATCTTCAGGCGTTGTAACTTTTCGTTCGACAGTTTGAGGCGGCGGTGTTGCTGTAGGTTTTTCATCCTGCACGACGGGCGTTTCAGTTTCTCGTTTAATTGGAATTTCAAAAAATTGGTGTACGTCAATTCGCGGCGTTGATTCTGTAGCTTCGCCCTTGTCGATTGTCGGCGGCGTGGGCGGCGTTGGAAGTTTCAGAGCCATCAGAGTAAGTGGGCGCGGAGGTCTGCGCCGTCCTTTGCCGAAAGATACGCGGGCGGAATATCCAAAACAGTTTTACAGCCGAAATTTTTTTCATTGTACAGACGAAAAGCCGCGCGTGCATATGCAACCAAAACGCTCGTTGTAAATTCAGGGTTTGAATCAAGTTTCAAGCTAAATTCTATAATGTGATTGTGTGATTTATTTTCGCCGGTACTGCCGCTGCGAATTACAAAGCCGCCATGTGCCAAGCCGCTGTGATTTTTATAAAATTCTTCCTCGCTGATAAAATTAACCGTTGTATCATAATCTGCAAAATAATTCGGCATGGTTTTAATTTGGCGTTCAACTTCGGCGGCGTCCGCGCCTTCCGCCAAAACTACAAAACATTCGCGCAGGTGTTTTTGACGTGTGGTAAGTTCAGGATTTTTTCCGCTGCGTACCGCTTCAAGTGCCGCGTCGATTGGAATTGTATATTGTTTAGCGTTTTTAACGCCCTTGATTCGGCGCACGGCGTCAGAGTGCCCTTGACTTACGCCCTTGCCCCAAAATGTATAATCTTTGCCGTCGGGAAGAATTGCATTACCGTAAGCGCGCGCCAATGAAAACAATCCCGGATCCCAACCGACAGAAATAATTGCAACGTGATTAGAATTTTTCGCCGCCGCGTCAACATTACTAAAATGTTCGGGGATTTTTGCGTGTGTGTCGAAACTGTCAATGACGTTAAACATTTCGGCAAATTTCGGCGTCTGTACCGGTAAATCTGTGGCACTGCCGCCGCATAAAATCATAACGTCAATTTTATCTTTCCAATTTTTGGCGTCATCTGCGCTTACAACGGGAACATTCGGCGTTTGAATTTTTACTTCAGCCGGATTTCTGCGCGTAAAAACTGCCGCAAGTTCCATATCAGGATTTTCTTTAACTGCGTATTCAACACCGCGCCCCAAATTTCCATAGCCCAAAATTCCTATCTTCATTTAATTTTTACCTCCAAAATTAATTTTAATTGCGCCGCTCGGACAAACTTTTTCACATTCGCCGCAATAAATACATTCGGCAGAAATTTTTTGAGAATTCGGCGCAACGTTCATCTTACAGATTTTACTGCAACGCCCGCAATTTGTACAAAGTTTTTCGTCGAATTTTAAGCTGTAAATACTGTAACGATTCAATAAGCCGTAAATTGCGCCGAGCGGACAAAGTACCCTGCAAAAAAATCTGTACACCGTTAAACTTCCGGTGATTGTCAAAATTAAAATTGAAACTTTCAAAGTGAACAATTCGCCCAAAATATTTCTGAATTCGGCGTGTGTCAAAATCAGCGGCAAACCCGCCTCAAGCGTTCCCGCCGGGCAAACGTATTCACAAAAAAACGGCGCGCCTGTTCCCGCGTAATTTGTCAAAGTTGCCGGTAAAATCAGCACAAAAATTATCAATACAAAATATTTTACGTAAATCAGCGGTCGCCACAATTTTAATTTTGGCACTGGAATTTTATAAAGCAATTCTTGAAACAAGCCGAAAGGACACATAAAGCCGCAAATTGCACGCCCCAAAAATACTCCAACAAGCAATAAAAATCCTGCAACATAAAAGCTGAACTTGAAATTTGCCGCGCCGCCTACAGCTTGCAATGCGCCTATAGGGCAAACAAAAATTGCCGCCGGACACGAATAACAATTCAAGCCCGGCGTACAAAAATTTTTTAAATCGCCTCGATAAATTTTGCCCGTCAAAAAATTTCCAACGCGCGGATTCATCAGCCCGCAACTTATCAGTTGAATTATTAGCCTAAGCCGATACATTCTAAGCAAATGTTTACCGCCTTTTTTAAAATTATTGGAACTTCGCCGCGTTCAATCCCGTACCAAATAAAAATCACCGCCGTTAAAATTATCGCAAAAGTTTTTTTCATTTCAAGTATTCTTCAACTCTTTGTTTGTAACTGTCAACGTCCGCGCCAATTACCGGCTCGCCAATTAAATTTCCCTGCGCGTCAACAAAAATTGTTGTTGGTACGGCGTCAACTTTTTGCAGATATTCAAAAATTGCGGCGTTCGGTATAAGATTTACGAAATTTGCGTTTGCCTCGCGCAGAATTTGTTTTGCGGCGTCGATAGTTTGAAAATCTTCATTGCCGTTGACATCGCAAATAATCCCTATAATCTGCGCGTCAGCGGGCATATTTCGCGCCCATTCGCCGAGTTCCGGCATTTCGCCAATACACGGCGGGCAAAAAGTCCCCCAAATATTTATCACGGTAATTTTTTTCTGCGCGAAAATGTCATTCGTTACAGTTTCTTCAGAAAGATTTACAGCCGAAAATTGCGGGAATTTTTCACCTGTAACTTGTATCGCCGCCGCAGTTTCAGTTTCTTCATCTAAGCAACCGCTAAAAATTAATCCCGTCGCCAAAATTCCTACGCCTAAAATTTTTCCTAATTTCAAGTTTAACACTTCCTCAAATTTTTTTGTAAACTAAAAAGAGTCAACACCGAGACCGGCGTCGACTCCGAAAAGTTTTTGAGAAAAAAATTTAAAATTATTCGATACCTGCGCCATCGAGAGCACTGCGAACGGATTTTGCAGCAGCATGAAGTTTTTCAAGTTCTTCATCATTAAGAGCAACTTCAAATACACGCATTAAGCCGTCAGCGCAAACCATACGCGGCAACGAAAGAGCAACGTTTTTAATTCCGTATTCGCCATTGAGAATAGCGGAGCAGGGCAGAATTGTATGTTCATCGTAAAGTACTGATTTAACGAAACGAACAGCCGCCATAGCAACACCGGTATTTGTGAAGCCTTTTTTGTTAATGACTTCGTAAGCAACGTTAATGAGTTCCTGTTCGACAGCTTTTTTGTCAAGCGGTTTTTCATGGTGGAAATATTCATCCAATTTTTCAAGCGGGAAGCCTGCGCAGCCGGTGGTTGACCAAGCGACAAATGCTGCGTTGCCGTGTTCGCCGAGTACGTAGCCGTTGATATTTTTGGGGTCTACTTCATATTCATTGGCAAGGATACGGCGGAAGCGGTAAGTTTCAAGCATTGTGCCTGTGCCGAGAATCAAATTACGCGGGTAGCCAATTTCGTCTGCAATTTTGCTGACAACATAAGTTGCAACGTCAAGCGGATTGGTAATAAGAATAATGACAGCTTCTTTGGTATGTTCGGCAACTGCGCGGAAAACGCTGTTCATAATTTTTGCATTTGTGCCGGCGAGTTTAAGTCTGTCAGGAGTTTCACCGGGGCGAATTGAAGGACCGGCGCAAATGATAACAATGTTAGCATCTTTACACGCGCTGTAGTCACCTGTTGCGCGGAATTTAATATTTGTGCTGTAAACGCAAGCTGTAGCGTGGCTGGAGTCTGTAGCTTCGCCCCAAGCCTTGTCCAAATTAAGGTCAATCAAAACAATTTCCGATGCAAGCTGGAAGTCAGCAAGTTTGTTGACGACTGCCGAACCGACGTTAGAAGTACCGACGACGACGATTTTTCTGCGATTGCTCATTAAAAATTCCTCCCTTGATTAAAAAAAACTTCGTGGGGACTTTCCCCTTAACTGTTACAAAGTTTAAAACTTTTGCCGCTATTCGTCAAGATATTTTCTGAAATTTTTTAATTTATAAAGCGGAAATTATTCTGAAATATAATCGCAAACTAAATTAATTTGTGCAGAAAAATCTTTACCGAATTTATTTTCAAAAAAAGCTCCGCCTATTGTAAACGCCCAAGAATTGGCGGCTTTAATTTCGTCAAGGCGTTGGTAAGAATTGACACTGCCCGCAATGCAAACAGGCGCGTTAATCTGCGCGACGAATTTTTTATTGAGCGCGGTTGCATCGCCGGTGTATCTGTAGCCGAGTAAATCAATTCCAAAAACACCTTTTGACAAATAATTTTTAGCCTCGTCAACCATACCTGCCAAAGTTCCCTCAAGCACTGAAGGTCGCCCCGTAATTTCGCCGACGAACGGCATATATTTTAAATTATGTTTCTTGCAAAAATTATTGACTGAATCAAAAAATTTCGTACCCATTAAAAAATCGCAGTTACATTCAACGGCTTTTTCGGCGGCGTCAATACATTCTTTTTCGGTGTAAGCTACAACTTCAAGCGCGGTACTTTTGCCGCAATTTTTTATAGCCTCAAACAAAGTTTTCATTTCGGCGTAAGGAATACCTTCCTCTTTGAAGCCGAAAATTTTTGCCTTAGAATTTTTACATTGGTTGAAAATTTCCGGTGCGTTTTTAACTGTCCTGTCGTGGTGCGTCAACATTACAATTAATTTCGGTTTATTCATATAGTCTCCTCACTTTATTAAATCTTTTGGAATTAAATTATAGTCATACATAACTTCAGAATGATTATCCCAAACCAATTCTTTTGCCAAAACAGTTCCGGTAATTTTATCTGAAGTTTCACGGTAAATTTTTGAAACTCTAAAAAATTTATCGCCTTCCTTGTGGAAGTGGTGATTTTCTTCAACAAGTCTGTATTCATAGGGAAATTCAGTTTCGCTGCGAAGTTCACCATACAATTTTTCATTTTCACACCACAAACATAACTGAAAATTTTGTTCGGTAATATTTTTAAATCTGAAATCAATATAGTTGTAGCTTATCGAAGTTCCCGCGCTGAAAGGTACGCGCTTACCTTCGTCCGGGGCGAGAGCGTCCGAATGATGATGAATTTCAGTAACTTTCAAGGGGCTGTGTAAAATCATTCTGTGAATTGTGTTGCCCAAATTACAAAGACCGCCGCCAATTCCGGGGATTAATTTATTTTTTATGATAACGCGCCCGTCCTTGTAACCTTTGCTTTTAGTAGGTTTACCGACCGTGCGCCAAAATGAAAAAATTTCGCCGGGCTGAATTATAATGCCGTTAATTTTTTTGCAAGCCAAATCTATATTGACGGCTTTATTTTCTTGAAGCCTCAATTCTACGCCGGGCGCACGTTTAATCAAATTTGAACTCCAACTTGAAACTAAATTTGGCAAAATTTCTGTCTGCCGTTGTTCGGAAAATTTTTCACCGCTCAAAAAATCTTTTAAGTGACGCTTGCCAATTTCTTTTTGCAGAGAAATTCTGTAACAAACGGGATGAATTTCACAAAATAAAATTCTTTTCTTTCCAAACATTTAAAAATCCTCCGTCAAATAAATATCGCCGATTCTGTTATGGTAAGATTTACTGTAAGAATAAAACTTTAGAATAATTTTTTCCAAGTTGCGCCGAATGCCGATATTTTTTTCTTCATGAGCCGTTACATATTTTACAAGAATATTGGCGATGCCGCTTTTATTTGCGCCGTAAATGTCAATAAAAATTTGATCGCCGATATAAATTGCCTCGTGCTTTTTTATGTTCAACAATTCAACAGCTTTAAGATAATTTTTTGGATTAGGTTTTTGAGCGTCGCAAATATACGCGGTCTCAATATTCTTTATAAATTTTTTGACGCGCTTTTCGTCGTTGTTTGTAAGCAACAAAGTTTTTAAGCCGGCGGCGTGAACAGTTTTAAAAAGCTGCTCAACTTTTTCTGTAGCGTCGCAGCCATGCGGTACCAACGTCATATCGATATCAAAAATAATTCCGCGATAACCTTTGGCAAAAAGTTTTTCATAGTCAATCACAAAAACACTTTCGGCGTATTCGTACGGATAAAACTTTTCCAGCATTTATAAAACTCCCGCGCTATGATTTTTTTTAGTATAATACACAAAAAATTTTGCGTCAATTATTGTAAAGTGTATAATGATTAAAAGATTGAGAGGCGAAACATTTTGAGAGTTGAATTACCGTACTTTAAAATTGGCGCGTCTTACGGCGGGCAGCAGGATTGGTTTCCTGAATATATGATGAGGATTGGCGGTTGTGCCGCCGTTACGGCTTGTGATTGTTCGATTTATTTTGAACTGTATAAAAATCTGCACGGGCTTTATCCTTTCGACGTGAAAAATATTTCAAAGGCTGATTACATAAAATTTTCTGACGTTATGAAGCCGTACCTTCACCCGCGCTGGCAGGGAATTAACAAGTTGGAAATTTACATTGACGGCTTTACACAATTTCTGCGCGAGCGCGGCGAAAATAATTTACAACTTTTGGGTTGGAACGGGGACAACGACTTTAAGGCAACGCATATGGTTTTAAAGCATCAGATTGACAACGGCTACCCTGTCCCCTGTTTGACGCTGTATCATAAAAATCCAATTTTGCGGGATTATGTGTGGCATTGGTTTTTGTTGACCGGCTATGAAATTTTGAATGAAGATTGGAAAGTTAAAGTTGTTTCATACGGCGTGGCGCGTTGGTTTAATTTTGATATGCTCTGGGACACCGGATTTTCAAACAAGGGCGGCTTGATAGTTTTTCAACAACTTACATAAAAAATTTTTTTGTGATAAAATTTTTAAGGATTAAAGGCTTTTCCCTAGACCTTAGCCCTTAATCCCTAATCCCTAAATTTCGACTGAAAGGAGAAATTTCATTGGTTAGGCAGAAACATTTGACGATACCGGCAATGGTAGGATTTATAACATTTATGAATATTTACCCGCCGTTGGCAACTGATATGTACTTGCCGGCACTGCCTGAATTGGGAAAATATTTCGGCGCGGCTGAATTTTTGGTCGGCTTGACGCTTACAATTTTTTTCTTGATGTTCGCGGTAAGTATGGTAATTTTCGGACCTTTGAGCGATAAATACGGGCGAAAACCAATTTTAATTTTTGGCTCGGTAATTTTTACAATCGCCTCGATAGCCTGCGCGACGGCGTCAAACATTTATATTTTGCTTGTGGGAAGATTTTTTGAAGGCGTGGGTTCCGGCGCAATAATTACGGTTGCAACAACGATTATCAAAGATTCATTTCGCGGCAAATTAATGACAAACATTTTGGTAATAACTCAAGCATTGGGCGTTATCGGACCAATGGCGGCTCCGTTAATCGGCGGCTTCTTGTTAAGATTCACAGATTGGCGCGGCGCGTTTTACGTCTTAACATTAATCGGCACAATAAATTTAATTTTGGCGTTCTTGTACACTGAAACTTTGCCGCCGGAAAAACGCTACAAAGGAAATGTTTTTGATTCAATTTTACTTTTGAAACAAGTTGCACAGCAAAAAGTTTTTATGACGATTTTAATAATGTTCGCTCTGTTGTCTTTGCCTTTCATGGCGTATTTGAGCGTATCTTCATTTGTGTACATTGACAATTTCGGCTTGACTGCGCAAGAGTACAGCTATTTCTTTGCGGCGAACGCGGCGGCGGGCGTAATGGGTCCGGTTTTATATTTGAAATTAAAAAACTGGATGTCAAATGAACGGCTTATGCAATTTTTATTTTTAATAGCAGTAGCCAGCGGTACTCTTGTAACTTTGCCGGGACATATCAGCGCGTGGGCGTTTTTGTTGTCATTCCTGCCTTTTACCGTAATTGGCACTGTTGCGCGCCCGTTTGCAATGGAAATACTTTTGAACAAGGCGAAAGAAAATATAGGCACGGCGTCTTCAATGATAAACTTTGTACCGAATATTTTTGGAAGTATCGGAATGGCGTTAGGTACTTTGCCTTGGGGCGATTTCGTAACGGGGCTCGGCGTAATTATTTTGGTGGCAACATTTTTATCAATTATTATGTTCAGGAAAGTTGGAGAACTTTAAAAATTTTAACGGCGGTAAATCAGCCGCTTTTTTTGTGTTATAATGTAAAAAATTTTTGGAGGTTAAATTTTGTTCGATAAAAAGACTGTAATTTCAACGCGCTTTAAATCCGTTTTTGTGGCGTCAATGGTTTCAATGATAAGCGCGTATATTTTAATGTTGACAGATAATGTTGTAGCCGGACAAGTTGTCGGCGATGACGCAGTTGCCGCAATGACTTTAATTTTTCCAATTTTTACGCTGATATTATTTGTGGCGTATTTAATTTCAGACGGGCTTGCAATGATGGCAAGTTACGCGCAGGGCAGAAACGATCGCGCAGAAGTCAACAGGCTTTTTAGTTTGGGCTTAATTTTATCAATCGGTTGCAGTTTGGTATTTTTTGCGGCTTTATATTTCCTGCGCGAAGAAATTTTAGCGTTTTGGGAAATTTCGCCGCACTTGAAATTTTTTGCCAATGAATATTACAGCGGGATAATTTTTTTGGTGTTGTTTCAATTTGTCAGCATTTTTAATTACACAATTTTTTTTGCTGAAGGAATGGAGCGGGCTTGTTTAATAGCGGCGGGCGCGGCGTTCATCACAAATATTGTTCTGGATATTGTCCTTTGCCCAAATATCGGCGTGCGCGGAATTGGTCTTGCAACGACGCTTGGAACTTTGGCAAGTATTTTCGTACAACTTTACTATTTAACCGGCGGGCGGAGTCAACTGCATTTTAATTGGTATTGGAGCTTGAAAAAAACTTGGCAGGGAATTTTTTACAGCTTCTATCATTCGGTTGATACTCTTTGCATTTCGATTTTGCCGGTACTTTTATCAATGCAAGTTATAGCAAATTTCGGCGAAGAAAAAATTATAATCGTCACGGTTGCAGTAAATTTGTTGACGCTGATAATTGCGGTTTACACGGGGCTTGTTGACTGCCTCCAGCCGATGATCTGTCAATATCACGCAGAAAATAATTTGCACAGCGTAATAAAAACAATGAAAGTTGGAATGACGGCAACGGTTGCAATAAGTTTGATAATGACGGCGGCGGGAATGATTTTCGCAGATTTTTTACCGGCAATGTTCGGCGTCGAAGATGAAATTTTGGCAGATGAAGCGGCGGTTGCAATGCGGTACTTTTTGCCGTTCACAACTTTTTTGGGCTGTACGCTTATGCTTGCCAATTATTATATCTACATTGAAAAATTAAATTACGGCGCGTTGATAAAAATTTTGTTGCTGTTAGTTTTGCCGGGCGTCGGTATGGTAATTGGCGGGCAATTCTCAATGAATATTTTTTGGCTTAGTGTAGGCGGTTCATTTGCGGCGGCTTACTTGCTGAATTTTATTTTGACAAAAAATCGCGCAGGACTTTTAATGATTGACGCCGAAAATTTAAGCCGCCAAATTTCCTATGACATTGACGCAACTTTTGCTGAAGTTATGGCGTTGACGAAAAAAATTGACGCCGAATTAACGCGGCGCGGCGTTCCCGACAAAGTTATAAATAAAATTGTTTTGTGCGTTGAAGAATTCGGCTTGCACTCGGCTGAACGGGCGGGCGATAAAATTTTTCAGCTGGAATTTTCAATTTTGTTTGAAGATAAAATTACTTTGATAATTCGTGACAACGGCGAACCTTACGATATTTTGAAAACTGCGAACGAAGGGCAATTCAATTTCAGGGAATTTTTTATTGAAGGCGTAACGGCAAATTTTGTAAACCGAAATTACAACTCAAGCGGCGACGAAAACCGCGTAACTTTGCAATTTTGAGGAGTGAATTTTTTTATGGAAACAAACTACGAAACACGAATAATTAATCACGCGCTGAAAACAACGGGCTATTATCCGTTGCGCGCGATTCAACTTTGGACGATTGATTCACATTTCAACAAGGTAAAATCTACAATGATGAATATTGGCGCGTTGTTTAAACTTGCGCCGGAAATTGATTTAAACCGCCTCGCGCAGGCTGTCAACGACACTTTAAACGCTCATGATATTTTTCGTTGCAGATTAGTTTTTCACCCTGAAACTTCTGACCTTTGCCAACGTTTTGACGGCGAACTTGTATCCGTGAAAGTTGAAAAAATTTCTGACGAAGAATTTGAAATTCGCAAGGAAATTTTAAAAAAGCCCTACCCGTTGATAAATAAACCGCTGTACAGATTTTATCTTTTTGAAACTCCGACGGCAAAATATTTTTTTCTGGATTTTTACCACGCAATTATTGACGGCACGGCAATAGCTGTACTCTTTTGGCGAGAAATGAATTCACGCTACAAGGGCAAAAAAATTACACATCAGCCGCTAAATTATGCAGATTATATTTTGGATGAATTGAGAGTTTCGCCGGAAGAATTGGCGGAAGGCAATAAATTTTGGAACGATACATTGAAAGATTTTGACGAAAAAAAACATTTGCCGCCTGTCGATATTGATAATGTTGAAGCGTGGCAAAGCGAAACTTTATTTGCGCCGGTCAAAAATATCACGCAAAAATATTTTTCTGAAAGCAAACGTAAAGAACATATTTTTTTTCTTGGCGCGTCAATGCTTGCCATTGCCAAAACTTCAGGCTCCAAAAATGCAATAATGGATTGGGTACACAACGGACGCTACAACGCTCAAGAACGCCGCTTAATGGGCGCAATGTTGGAACAATTTCCTATTCGTTACGACTTTGAAGACGATGAGAGCGTTAAAGATTTTCTTGACTCACTCGAAATAGAAATGAATACCGGCATAAAATATCACAGAAGTTTAAGCACGGCTTACAGCAGCGGCTTGCAGGAAATCTGCGCGACTTTTATTTTTCAGAAGAAAATTCACAATGCAGATTATGATATTGGCGGTTATCCTGCCGAAATTATCGAATTGCCGACAAATGAATGGTCATCTGTCGAAAACACGCTTGATATTGAAGTTAATCTCAATGAAGACGGAACTTACATTGTAGAATACGGCTACGACGCAAGCAGATATTCAGAAAGTGCAATGGAAAAATTCGCCGCAACTTTTGATGAAATTGTTGCAAAGTTGCAGGACGAAAATAAATTAATTTCAGAAATTCTTAACTGAAAATTTTCAGCCGCCGGTAAAATTTGGCGGTTTTTTTATTTGACAGAAAATAAAACAGTGCATAAAATTTTACCTGCAAAAAGGAGAAATTTTATGGACAAAATTACAATAATTGTGCCGTGCTACAACGAAGAAGCCGGAATAGATTTTTTTTATCCTGAAGTACAAAAACACGTTGAAAAAATTCCAAACTGCGAATTTTTTTATTTGTTCGTGAATGACGGCAGCCGCGACGGTACACTTCAACACCTGCGCGAGCTTGCCAAAAAATATCCGAAAGTTTCATATTTGAGTTTGTCCAGAAATTTCGGCAAAGAATCTGCAATGATGGCAGGGCTTGACTACGCGGAGGGCGACGCCGCAATTATTATGGATGCAGACTTACAACACCCCGCGTCAAAAATTGCCGAAATGGTAAAATATTGGCGTGAAGGTTACGATGACGTTTGCGGCAAGCGCATTGACAGGGCGGGCGAAACGTGGTTGAAGCGTACCTGCGCGAATATTTTTTACGCCATTATGAAAAAGTTCAGCACTTCCTACGAATTGCAGCGCGACGTTGGAGACTTTCGGCTTTTAGATAAACGCTGTATCGAGGCTTTAAGATTAATGCGGGAAAATCAGCGGTTTACAAAAGGACTTTTTACGTGGGTTGGTTATCGCAAAAAAGAATTTCCCTTTGAAGTACAGGAACGCACGGCGGGCGCGTCAAGCTGGAATTATAAAGCACTTTTCAATTTGGCGATAAAGGGAATGACAAGCTTTACAACCGCGCCGCTGCACATAATGACGTTTATTGGAATGACAGTTTCATTTGGCGCAATGGCTTACATGATTTTTGTTATCGCAATGGCGTTAATTTACGGCGACCCCGTTGCAGGTTATCCAACTTTAATGACGGTAATTTTATTTTTGGGCGGTATGCAACTTTTGGCGTTGGGAATTATCGGCGAATACTTGAGTCAAATTTTCCACGAAACTAAAAATCGTCCAATTTATTTGATTGACGAAATGAACGGCGCAAAAATGATTTACCGGCACGGAATTTTCACTGAACGAAATATTGAACAGAGGTAAAAAAATGAATCGCAGGAATTTTATTAAAAAGGGTTTAATCGGCGCGGCAGGCTTGGCGGCTTTAAGCGGCGGCGGAATTTTTTATTATATCAATCGCCCGGAATTTGGCAGGTTGCCGAGCGGCGCACGTCTTCAAAAAATTTTAAATTCGCCACATTATTTTACAGATCACTTTGAATGTTTGGTTCCGGTACAAGTTATGTCTGATTATGAAACTGACAAAGAAAACAGAATAATAGCCACGTTGAAATTTTTATTCGGCGATAAATCCGAATTAATGCCGCCGCGCCCAATTCCGAGCGTCAAAACAAATTTAAAAGAATTGCCGCCGAATTTAGATTGTGCCGTTTGGATGGGACACTCAACAATCTATTTGCAACTTGCCGGTAAAAAAATTTTAATCGACCCCGTTTTCAGTGAATATGCTTCGCCAATATTTTTTATAAACCGCGCCTTTGAAGGCAGCAATATTTACACGGCTGAAGATTTTCCGGAAATTGATATTTTGGCGATAACGCACGATCACTGGGACCACTTAGACTACCCGTCGATTATGGCGTTAAAGCCGAAAATTAAAATTGTTATGTGTTCATTGGGCGTCGGTGAATATTTTGAACAATGGGGATTTCCGCTTGAAAAAATTATTGAGGAAGATTGGGACTCTGAAATTGAAATTGGAAATAATTTGAAGGCGTACATTTTGACAAGTCAACATTTTTCCGGGCGTCTGTTAAAACAAAATCCTACTGAATGGTGCAGCTACGCCTTCATAACGCCGGAACGAAAAATTTTTTGCAGCGGCGACGGCGGCTACAGCAACCACTTCAAAAAAATTGGTGAAACTTTCGGCAGTTTTGACTTTGCATTTATGGAAAACGGGCAATATAACAAGGCGTGGCATGCAATACACCTTTTGCCGAATGAAACTGCAGACGCCGCTGAAGATATTCACGCCAAAAAAGTTATACCGATTCACGCGGGGAAATTTGCATTGGCGCGGCACGCCTGGAACGCTCCCTATAAAGATTTAACGGCTGAAAGTTTCAATAAAAGCTACAAACTTTTGACGCCGCAAATTGGCGAATTGATAAACTTCACGCAGGAACAAAATTTTTCTGAATGGTTTAATTTAATGTGAATAGTTTTTAACATCGTGATTTTAAAAATTTTCAGTTCGCAGTCGCGGACTTTTTTATTGCACAAAAAAACCGCCCAAGTTGTATACTTAAGCGGTTGTATATCATTTCAAATTTCTGTATCAAATAATTTTGCCGCGCGTAATTCGCCGCCGTGAAATTTCCCTACGCCCAAAAATTTCCCCGCCGCGTAAACTTTCACAATTTCATCAGCCGCAGAAATATTTGTAGGTAAGCCGTTACAAAAAGCTTTAAGCCTGCGCGACGGCAATTCAAAAGTTTTCAAATGATTCAAACAAGAATCAACCGGCAATAAGAATTTTTCGGCAGAAATTTTTAAATCGTCAATCGTGGCGGCGTCCTTCAAATAAAAATTACCGACTCGAACGCGCTGTAAAAATTTCAACGTGGCGGGAAGGCTCAAACTTTCGCCAATATCTTCAGCTAAAGTGCGAATATACGTGCCTTTTGAACAGTCAATTTCCAGCGTCAAAATATTTTCCTCAACGCGCAGAATTTCAATTTTGTTAATCGTGACAAGGCGGCGCGGCATTTCAAACTCAATATTTTTTCTTGCAAGATTGTAAGCTTTTTGCCCGTGAATTTTTACGGCAGAATATTTTGAAGGAACTTGAAAAATTTTGCCCGTGAAACGCTCCAGAATCGATTTTAAGGCGGGTTCAGGCGGCAGTTGGATATTTTTTACCTGTGAAACAATTTCGCCCTCAAAATCGCCTGTAGACGTTTTAACGCCAAGTAAAATTTCTGCGCGATATGTTTTGTCGAAATCTGAAATGTATTCTATAAATTTTGTGGCGCGCCCGACTGCAACCGGTAAAACTCCTACCGCCGCCGGGTCAAGCGTTCCCGCGTGTCCAACTTTTTTTGTACCGAAAATTTTTCGCACGAAATTTACCGCGTCGTGGCTTGTCATTCCCGCCGCCTTGTTTAAATTTAAAAATCCGTCATTCATTTTCAAAATTCATTGCGGCTAAATCGACTTCATCGCGGTTTTCAAAATCTGCCGGGCGCAAATAACCGTTTTCAATCATAAATTCGCCAATGGTACGAATCAAAATAGTTTTGGCAACGTCCATACTTTCGTAAATCGTACAGCCCGCCGCGCGCACGTGCCCGCCGCCGCCGAGTCTTTTTGCAATGCTTGAAACTTCAACGCCCTTTGAACGCATTGAAACGCGACAAACTTTTTGTTCCTTTTCGGTTATCAGAAATGCAACGTCCGCGCTGTCAATCACTCTGATTAAATCAATCAAGCCTTCAGTTGTTTCAACTTGGCTGTAAAGTTCCCTGTCAATAAACATCCCGACAACTTTGCCGCCGTAAAAAAGTTTTGTAGTTTGAAGAGCCGCGCTCATAATTTGAATTTCTTGGAAAGTGCGTTTTTCAAGTTGTTCAGAAATTAAATTCGGTTGAACGCCCGCCTCAACAAGTTCAGCCGCCGTGCGTAAAGTTGCAGGCTTAGTATTTGAATAATTAAAAAATCCGGTATCAGTGGCAAGCCCCGTGTAAAGACAAACTGCAACGTTGGTTGTAATTTCGGCGTGCATTTCCTTAAACAGTTGAAAAATAATTTCGCAAGTAGCCGCCGCGTCCGCGTCAACGTATAAATCGCCTTCATCGCCCTTGTTGGTAATGTGATGGTCGATATTTAAAATTGGCGCGTCAGTCAAATTTTTAACCGCGCCGATTCTGTCGGGCGCAGTATCCAAAACTAACATTAAATCAGCGTCAAATTTTTCATCTTCGCGCGGTTGTCTGATTTCTTCAGCATACGGCATAACCGAAAAATTTTTTGGTATTTTATCATCAATGTAAGCCGCAACATCTTTACCCATTGAGCGCAAAACTTGCAATACTGCTAAAACAGAGCCGATAGCATCGCCGTCGGGGTTGACGTGTGCCGTTACCAAAATGTTATTTGCCGTCCGAATTTTCGACGCCGCCACCGGAAGAGTTATTTTCAACCGAATCACGCTCCTTTTCAATCTGCAATAAAATTTTTTGAATGTGCTCGCTGTAGTCAAGCGATTTATCAGGCGCAAAAGAAATTTCCGGCGTAAATCTTAAACGAATACGCTTGCCAATTTCACGTCGTACAAATCCCAGTGCACTTTTTAAACCGTCCATTGTATCTTTAATCTGTTCGTCATTGCCCATTATGCTTACAAAAATTGTTGCCTCGCGCAGGTCTCCGGTCATTTCAACTTCAGTAACCGTAACAAAACCTATTCGCGGGTCTTTAATATCGTACAGCAACATTTTGCTGACTTCTTGCTTTATCAATTCTTGTAATTTTTCAATTCTTAATTGTGAACTCATTAATAAAAATCTCCCTTCAGCTAATTTTGGGAAGAAGGGAAAATTCCCTAATCCCTAGTCCTTAGCCCTTAACCCCTTTAAAAGATTAGCCATTTCAATAGCGGAAATTGCGGCGTCCGAGCCTTTATTTCCCGCCTTAGTTCCGGCGCGTTCAATCGCCTGTTGAATATTTTCAGTTGTAACAACGCCAAAAATTGTTGGTACGCCCGTTTGTAATCCAACCTGCGCGACGCCCTTTGAAACTTCATTGCAAACATAATCGTAATGAGTGGTTGCGCCGCGAATAACCGCGCCTAAACAAATTACCGCGTCAAAATTTTTACTTTCAGCCAATTTCTTTGCAACGAGCGGAATTTCAAAACTGCCCGGCACCCATGCAACTGAAATATCATCATCTGCAACTTCATGCCGCTTTAAAACGTCGAGCGCGCCGCTTAAAAGTTTGCTTGTAATAAATTCATTGAAACGCGCAACCACTATACCAATTTTTAAACCTTTGCCGGTTAATTTTCCTTCGTAAATGTTCATTTCAATCGCCCCTTTCAAAAAAACAATTTAGTATAACAGTTGAAAGAAATTTTTTCAACAAAAAAAGCCGCCATTTCTGACGACCGGTATTTCAAACTATAAATCTTTGTTCATTGGTAAACCAGCTGACAACTTCCTGAGCCGAGCCGCGCAGACAAAATAAAATAATTTTATCGCCGTGCAAAAGAATCGTGTTGCCGTTGGGAATTGCCGCCTTGTTTTTCCGCACGTACGCACAAACTAAACAAGACTTCGGCAGGTTTACTTCCATTAACTTTTTGCCTTCTGCGCGAGTGCCTTTTTGAACGATAACTTCAACCGCTTCAGCCCTTGCGCCTTCCAAAATTGAAACACGAGTAACACCGCCGCGCCGAACGAACGCCAAAATTTCACTTGCCGATAAAAGTCGCGCAGAAATTACAACGTCAACGCCAACTTTTTCTATCAAGTCAACATATTCAGTTCGATAAACGCGGACGACGGTTTTTTTTGCGCCCATATGTTTCGCAATTAAAGCCATCATCAAATTTAGCCGGTCATCATCAGTCAAACAAACTACAACATCAGCTGAAGCAATTCCCTCTTCAGCAAGCAAGTCAACATTTGTACCATCGCCGTAAATTGCGATACTGCCGCTCTGTAAAATCGCCGCCATATCCTCGCAGCGTTTACGATCGTTTTCAATGACTTTCACTGAAACACCTGCAGAATTTAATTGAGTAACCAACGCCCTTGAAATTCTGCCCGCGCCAATTATCATAACTTTTTCAAGCGGGCGTGTATTTTGTTGTACGAAAGTTAAACTTAGCTTTTCGATTGATTCGGGAAAACCTATAAAATACGCGCTGTCATGAACTTTAAAAGCATCGTTGCCGTGCGGAATAATCATTTGGTGGTCGCGGTGAATCAAGCCCGCCAAAACGCCTTCAGGCAGTTTCATATCTTTCAGCGGAATATTTAACCATTTGCTGTGTTTGTCGATTTTTGCCTCAAAAAGTCGAACTTTGCCGCCTGCGAAATCGTCAACATTCAACGCGGCGGGCGTCATTAAAATTCGGTAAATTTCATTGGCGGCGATTAACTCGGGATTTACCATTAAATCAATATCGAAATTTTTTTTAAGATAATCTTTCGCCTCGCCCATAAATTGCATATCACGAATACGGGCGATTGTATGTTTCAAGCCGTGTTTTTTCGCCAAAACGCACGCAACCATATTAACTTCATCAGTATCTGTTACGGCAATAAGAATATCTGCGCCGTTAATGTCAGGGTCATTCAAAGTTATTGGATTAGTGCCGTTTTTATTAATCGTCATAACGTCGAGATTTTCTTTGACGGCTACGAGTTGTTCTTCATTTTTATCTACGACGACAACTTCAATTTGTTCACTGCTCAAAAGTTCGGCGATTGTGTAACCAAGTTTGCCCGCGCCTACAATTACAACGCGCATTTTTTATCTTCTGTCAGCATTTCTGTCATTGTCGTTATTGTTTCTGTCGGGCGGAGCAATGGGGTTGCCGTTTGAATCTTTCGGCGGCTCCGGCGGGTTTTTGCCGTCAGTATTTCTGTCGTTGCCTGCCATTTCATTTCTTGTACGTTCAAATTTGTTTTTAGTTTTGCCCTGTTTATCAAATGTAATTTCAGCATCTCTTGAGGACGCCGCGCTTACAGGCTGAATACTGCTTGCAGAAACTCCAAATATAAACGCGCCAATCAATGCGCCTGTTAAAACCTTTTTCAAATTCATTTTTATAACCTCCTTAAGACTGCCGAATTATAAAACATAATTTCCAAAATTTCATTAGAATTACATTAATTTTCAGCGGCGCGGGTAGAAATTTTTTCTGTACGCAGGAAATAAAAGCGTCAACGCTCTTTTGTGTAAATTCCAAAATTTAATTAGAGTTGCATTAATATTCGGCAGCGCGGGTAGAAATTTTTTCTTGTACGTAGGAAATAAAATCGTCAACGCTCATTTCTACGCTGTCTTTCGAGCCGTACTTGCGAATTGGCAAAATTCCCGTTTCAATTTCTTTATCACCAATAACAATCATATAGGGAATTTTCTTAACCTGTGCATCACGAATTTTCTTGCCGGTTTTTTCGTTGCGGTCGTCAATTTCTGCGCGAAAACCTAAATTGAAAAATTTTTCGTACAGTTTTTTTGCGTAGTCTGAATGTTTGTCGGTAATTGGCAAAATTTTTATTTGTACGGGCGTCAACCAGACAGGAAACGCGCCCGCGTAGTTTTCAATCAAAATTCCAATGAAACGTTCGATACTGCCGTAAACAACCCTATGAACCATAATTGGGCGGTGTTTTTCGCCGTCTTCGCCGGTATAGGTTAAATCGAATTTTTCGGGAAGGAGCATATCAAGTTGAATCGTTCCACATTGCCACGTGCGCCCGATTGAGTCTTTCAAGTGAAAATCTATCTTCGGACCGTAAAACGCGCCGTCGCCTTCATTTATGACGTATTCCAAGCCGCGATTATCCAACGCTTTTTTAAGGGCGGCGGTTGCCATTTCCCAAATTTCGTCACTGCCCATTGAATTTTCAGGGCGCGTGGAAAGTTCCGCCTTGTACGTCAAACCGAATGTTTTATAAACTTCGTCAAATAAATCAATCGTCTTTTGAATTTCCGGCTCAACTTGTTCCGGCGTCATAAAAATATGTGCGTCATCTTGCGTAAAGTTACGAACTCTGAAAAGCCCGTGCAACGCGCCGCTAATTTCGTGGCGGTGTACAAGTCCCAATTCGCCCAAACGCAAAGGTAATTCTCTGTAGCTGTGCGGATGCGAATTGTAAACCAACATTCCGCCGGGACAATTCATAGGTTTAACCGCGTAATCTTCATCGTCAATTTTCGTGAAATACATATTTTCTTTGTAGTGATCCCAATGCCCGGAAGTTTCCCAGAGTTTACGGTTTAAAATCACGGGCGTTTTAATTTCCTGATAACCGTAGCGGCGGTGAACTTCTCGCCAATAATTTATCAACTCATTTTGAATAATCATACCGTTTGGATGGAAGAAAGGAAAACCGGGACCTTCATCATGCAAGCTGAAAATATCCAACTCTTTACCGAGTTTCCTGTGATCGCGGCGCGCCGCCTCTTCCAACATATGCAGATATTCGTTGAGTTCATCTTTGTTGAAAAAAGCCGTGCCGTAAATTCTCTGCAACATTTTATTATGTTCATCGCCGCGCCAATACGCGCCAGCCAATGACATTAATTTGAACGCCTTAACTTTGCCGGTTGAAAGTACGTGCGGACCTGCGCAAAGGTCGGTAAAATCGCCCTGCGTAAAAAGTGAAATTTCGGCGTCAACCGGTAAATCTGTTATCAGTTCGACTTTGTAACTTTCGCCCTCGTCAGAAAATTTTTTCAGCGCGGCTTCACGACTTAAAACACTGCGTTCAAGTTTCAGATTCTGTTTGATGATTTTTTTCATTTCGGCTTCAATGTCAGCCAAATCTTCGTCGGTAAGTTTGCGCTCCATATCAATATCATAATAAAAGCCGGTGTCAATCGCAGGACCAATCGCAAGCTGAACCGCTTTACCGTCCGCGCCGCCGTACAAATGTTTTATCGCTTGTGCCATAATATGTGACGCAGTGTGGCGCAGTGAATGTAACGCCTCCGCGCCTTCGACTTCCGCTATACTGCCATCTTTCGTTATAATTTTTTCCACAATAAAAGCCTCCTTCAAACGCGTATTATAGCACATTTTTTTATATTGTGAACTTTTTTTTACAACTAAAAAACCGCCGCTTCAAGCGAAACGGGCGGTTTTCATTTCTTTTAAATTTTAGTGTCGTTGAGCCTCACTGTTGGAGGTGTAAATCATTTACGCGATAATTTTTTCAACTGTTACAATAAACTAATGGTCAGTTTAAATTACTGCAACAAGCTAAGTACTGCGCTGGAGTTTTGGTTAGCTTGAGCAAGCATAGATTGAGCCGCCTGCAACAAGACGTTATTCTTGGTGTAGTTCGTCATTTCCTTAGCCATATCAGCATCACGAATTGTAGATTCTGCCGCCTGGACGTTTTCACTTGAAGTTGTCAGGTTGTTTGCGGTGTATTCGAGACGTGCCTCAATCGCACCAATGGTGGTTGACATATCGAGGGCTTTCTTCAATGCTGTATCGAAGGCAGAAATAGCGGCGTTTGCTTTTTCGGGATCTGCTACACTAATGACAGAGGCGTCGGAATTTTGCAAACCGAGTGCTTCAGCACGCATATCAGCCAAGCCTATTGAAATTGTCTGTCCTGCAGATGCACCGGCATGAATCTTCAAAGCATTATCGTCGCTCTTGTTTGCGGCAAAAATCGTAGTACTAAATTCCAAATGTTCCGTAGCAGATTTTTTGGCGTTGCCGAATTGGTCAATAACGGTAATGGTGAAACCGGTAATTTGATTATCCAAACCGCCATTTGCTGCTGTCAAAGTTATACCTGCTTCGCCGTTCGGTGTTGCAATTCTCGTGCCGGCAGCAGTTATACCCATAATTGCTTGATTATCAGTATTAGCCTCCAAATTCAGATTGGTTGTACCGTCATAAGCAGTAACGTCAGTAGTTGTTCCAAATGCTGACAATGATTGATTTGATTCAGTCGTAGCCTTGTTAAAAACGTCTGCTAAAGTTGATACAAACATAGTTCCTTCGGTAGCAACTGTCATTTCTTGAGCAACATATGTTTTACCTTGAATAACCCAAGAAACTTTGACGGTATCACCATTAACGATATTAAGGCTGTTACCTGCGCGATCTTTCAAAACTGTCAGATGAGTATTGCCGCTCGCGTTATCTGAATCGGAAATCACAGTATCAGTTGACAAAGATTGATTAAGCATTACAGTTTTAGTAGTGCCGTCGGGATTGGCAGTTTTGGCAGATTTGGAACCATCGAGAAGGTATTTGCCGTTAAAAGTAACGAGGGCGTTGTCATTGATTTGGTCAACGAACTGGTCAATTTCTTTTTGGATAGTTGCGCGGTCGTCATCAGTATTTGTGTCGGTTGCCGCGTTGATAGCTTTTTCTTTAAGGGTCTTGAGAATTTCAACAGTATTGGATACGGCACCTTCAGCAACTTTCATCATTGAAGAACCGTTCTGGGTGTTTTGAGTAGCTTGATCGAGAGCACGAACCATAACGCGCATACGTTCAGAAATTGCAAACCCGGAAGCGTCATCTTGTGCGGAATTGATTTTCATACCGCTTGAAACTTTTGCTAAGCTTTTGCCGAGCGCGCCCTGATTCTTGTTCAACGTGTTAAGGGTGTTAACCGCACTCATGTTGTTTTTTACTACCATTGCCATTGTAATTTCCTCCTTGGCTAATAAATGCATTTATCCTTTTTTTTCGGCGAGTTCCTTCACGCCGTTTATACAACAAGTAAAATCTTCGCCAAAATTCGACCGTCGCCGAAATGAAGTCGTCACGCCGTGCACATTGCGAACGCCGCGAAGACTTTACCTATTTTTTGACTAACCATAAGTTTAAAAGAACCGTTAAAACTTCAATTTCCGCCGTTTAATTCAGGCGGTTGAATATTTTCAAAATATTTATCGAGATTTTTTTTTTGTAACTTAAATACTTTTTTGGAATAGTTATATTTTTTTAGATAATTATTTTCTTACTTGAGAGGCTAGCCATTCCATAAGCTTAATATTTTTGCCGTTGATATCGGTTGAAACTTCATCATTGTAAACGTAAATCCAGCTCCAATGTCCGGGATATTCATAAGCCGCGCCGTCCTCTTTAAAATATTTGCCGCTTGTATCGTGAACATCATCAAAGTAAGTAAAATAAACTTCCGCGCCAATATTGCGCAGTCTTTGAACCGTCGGTACAGAATATTTATCCGGCGGTAAAGTTGTATCAGTTTTGGCGGCTACGAACCAAAGGGGCGTCTGCGATAAATTCTTTAAATCGCTGTCAGTAATTAAACTGTCTGCAAGCCCTTCACAAACAGGGAACGCCGCCGCAAAATAACCAGGATAATCACGAACAAGGCAAAGCGTCATATAGCCGCCGTTGCTGTCTCCGCCCAAATAAATTCTGCTTGTGTCAATATTCGGATTAGCCGCGACCATTTCATTAATCAGCGAAATTAAAACTTCTTCATAAAGCGGCTTGCCGTCAGCAAAGGCGTCCGCGCCTTCCATCCATACAGTCGGGCATTGCGGAGCCAAAACGTACGCGCCGCCGAAATATTTTTGAATGTTATCTTCAGCAAGGGCAGTGGCTTTATTGCCCATAATCGGTAAAGCCGGTGAAGAATTGCCGCCCTCGCCGCCGCCGTGCAACCAAACAATCAGCGGGTGTTTATTGCCGTCCTGCGCCGGTTCATAAAGTGCATAGCTTACGCCGCGCCCCAAACTGCCGCCGAACGCCGCGCCCAGTTTGTAATTTCCAAATTTAAAATTGTCAACTGTCGGGCGAATATCGCCTTTGAAATTGTCGATAACCAAATTTTTGAAATTGCCGAGCTTTTTATTTTGAGTAATTGTATATTCAGATTTTACGAAAGAATTATAAAAAGTTTTCAAGTCAAAATTTAACGCCGCGCCCAAATTATCAGTCGGCGAAACTTTCATTTCTATTGTAACGAAATTTCCATTTCTAACGGGGTTGCCGTCTGCGTCTGAAACATAAGCGTTGGTAATTTCACGATAACCTTGTAAATCGCTGTCATCGCGCGCCTCACTGCCTAAAGTTACGATTGTATTTTGGATTTTCGTAGCTTCAGCAATAGTCAACGCGCCGTCCGGCAAAACGCGGCGAACGTAAACTTTGAAAGTATCTTTGTCAACTTCCTTTGCATTAATTTTTGTACCGAGATTTACAATCAATTTTGAAACTGAAGGTCCCCAGTCAAAAACTTCAGTAACAGTTTTGTAACAGGGCAGTTGTTGAGCGGGAGCCGCCGCTTCAGTAATTCCGCCGCCCGCAATGAGTGCGAAAGTTGCCGCGCCGCAAATTCCCATTTTTAAAGCTTTTTTCCAGTTCATATCAAAACCTCCTATCAAAAAAAGGGATTAGGAATTTTTCCTAACCCCCCTTAATCCTTAGCCCTTAATCCTTAATCCTTATTCAAACATAAATTGCATTTGGAAACGATAGCGGGTGTGTTTTGCACGAGTGTCAATTTCTTTAATTTTGTCAGCCCACGTTGTGAAGAACATATTTTTGGCAACAACATAATCTGCGCCGACGCGGAAGCCTTCAGCATTTTTGGGCCACCAGTCAGTAACAGTTACCCAAGATTTACCGGGCTCTTTGCGGTAGGTTGCCCAAATATCGTAAGTGCCGGGATTTTGCAAGTCAATATTCTTGTACCAAACATTGAACCAATAGCCGGGACTTGTTGTAGGATTGGGGCCGTCTTCGCCCCATGGATGATCAATCATTTTTGCGTTACTGTTGATTAAGCCGCCGTGAATCTTCCAGTCGTCATTGAATTTGTAGCCTGCGTGCGCCCAATAGTAAAGCACGTGATTTTTGCGTTTATCATCTTGATAGCGGCTTGTCATTGCGCCCATTCCGTGTACGCCGAAATGTACGTCTGTTTTATCATTTGCTTGCCAATCCCAACGAACGCCTACAAAAGGTGTATCGTCGTCAGTTTCGTAGCCGCGCACGTTTTGCAGATAATTACTGCTCATGTAGTTATCCCACAAGTCAACTTTAACAGCAGTAAAAGTAGTTCTGAATTTTGGATTACCAAAGGCAATTTGTCCGCCGGTTACGTCAGAGTCCATATCGTAGCCCCAGCCCATTGGCGTCCATTCATTCCAGCGACCAAATTTAATATCAATGCCGCGCCCGCCGCCTACGTTACCTTCAACCCAGACCCACGGTGAAGGAACAGTTGAAACATTTTCGCCGCCGCTCCAAGTCCAATCGTCAACTTCATCAGTGTTGCCGCGCAGGATAAAGTTTGCTCCGGCTCTCCATTTCTCATTGATTTTATATTTTGCGGTTAAGTCAATTTTTGTATAAGTTGAAGGCGTTGAACGGGTTTTTTCGCCGGGCGCGTTGTAATGATAAACGCCGTCGCCGCCAAGTGTAGGTTCAGGAGTCCACGCACTTTCAATGGTATGATCGTGGCGGATCTGCGCGAAGCCGTTAATTTCAAAACGGTTAGCCAATGCTTTTAATTTGTCAGTTTCTTCAGTTGTAAATAAAACTTCGCCTTCATCGTCTCTTTGCGGTTTATCGAGGTTATCTAAAGTTTGTTCGTCGAGTCTGTCAATTTTGCTCAAAAGTTGAACTTTTTTAATATCGTAGAAATACTCTCTATTCAAACGATTTAAAACGTTGCGTTGTTGACTTGTAAACGCCGAAGAATTTTTCATAGCCTCATCAACGATCATAGCCATTTCAAGGCGGCTTAAAATTCTGCCTTCAGGAATTTTTTGATCGTAGCCGGGAACATTTCCTGTTTCGATTAATTCATTTACCGCCGAATATGCCCAATCATTTGCCGGAACTTCTTCAAAAAAGTTTGCCGCGTCAACTTGCGGGCTTACGATAAAAAGCGAAGTTGAAAGAATAGCTGCCGCCAGTTTTTTCTTGCTGAAAAATTTCATTTGAAACCCTCCACAAAACAAATTTTCGTTGACAGTTTTTTGAAGGTCGTCATATAAAAAAATAATTCCAAAAAAATAAAAATAAACCCCCAAAAATAACCGCCGATATAACTTTAGCAAGTTTAACACAGGCGGCTGAATTATAAATGAAATTTTTTGACAATTCTAAAATTCTTGAAAAAATTTTTTAAAGTTTTTTTATCATAACGCCGTAAATACAATTTTTACTAATCCATCCGTTGGAGTGTCCGTGATTGTTTGAAATTTGAAAAGTGTTGCCGTTGCGAATTGCTGTAATTTTATGAAGGTAATAGTGACCGGCAACTTTGCAAAATACAACGTCATTTTTTTTCAAGACAGTTTCAGCAGTAACCGGCGCAACTATGACGGGTTGCCCCGATTTTAAAATTGGCGTCATTGACTGCCCAAAACCAACAATTATAATTGTTTCGCCCGCCTGCAAGTGGTCGGCTGAAATTTTATTTTCCTTGCCAATGAACATTCAATCTGCCCCGTTTCAAAAATCTGTAGAAAATTTTCAAGTCTATGTTATAATGTTGTCAAAAATTTTTCAAATTAGGAGTTACATTTATGGAATTAAAAATTAATGAAGAATTGCACGGCTTTAAAGTCAAAAATGTTTCTGACGTTGCCGAAATTTCCTCAAAAGTTTATGCGTTGGAACATTTGAAAACCTGCGCGAAAGTTTTGTATGTGGCAAACGATGACGATAACAAAGTTTTTTATATCGCCTTTCGCACGCCGCCTGAAAATGATTGCGGAACAGCGCACGTACTTGAGCACTCCGTTTTAAATGGGTCAAGAAAATACCCGCTGAAAGAACCGTTCGTCGAACTTGTCAAAGGCTCGTTGAATACTTTTTTAAACGCAATTACTTTCCCGGCTTTTACTACATATCCTGTGGCAAGCCGTAACGATAAAGATTTTAAAAATTTGGTTGACGTATACCTTGACAGCGTTTTCTTCCCTGCAATGTTGACGACGCCCGAAATTTTAATGCAGGAAGGCTGGCATTACGAAATTGAAAATGTTGATTCGCCTTTGACTTACAGCGGGGTAGTCTTCAATGAAATGAAAGGTGCCTTATCTGCGCCGGAAGATATTTTGGCTAGAAAGGCGTTGCACGAACTTTTCCCCGATAACTGTTACGGTTTTGAAAGCGGCGGCGACCCTGAAGCTATTCCAAATTTGACGCAGGAAGATTTTATTGCATTCCACAAAAAATTTTATCATCCGTCCAACAGTTACATTTATCTTTACGGCGATATGGATATTGAAGAGCAGCTGAAATATCTTGACGGCGAATATTTATCAAAGTTTGAGAAAATAGAAGTTGACAGCGAAATTAAACCGCAAAAACTTTTTACAGAAATGAAGCGCGTTGTTGATGAATATCCCATTGGCGAAGAGGAAAATGACGCCGAAAAAACTTTTATTTCGCTGAACATTTTGACGGGCGATATTAAAGACTCTGCAACAATTTTGGGAATTGAAATTTTAAATCACGCGCTTTTTCAAACGCCCGCCGCGCCGCTCAAAAAAGCTATTATCGATTCTCAACTTGGTAAAGATGTTGACAGCGGACTTGAGGAAGATTTACTTCAGCCCGCGTTTAGCGTAACTTTGAACGGCTCCGAAAAAGACTGCGCCGAAAAATTTTATGAACTTGTAATTTCTGAAATTAAAAAACTTGTCGCGCAGGGTATAGGCAAAACTTTATTGCAGGCGTCAATAAACTTGCTTGAATTCAGACTGCGCGAGGCAGATTTCGGCTTTATGCCCAAAGGTTTAATTTACGGACTGCGCGGCTTGCGTACGTGGATTTATGACGGCGATCCTACAACTTATTTTCGCTATGAAGACGATTTAAAAATTGTCAAGGACGGCTTAAACAACGGATACTTTGAAAAACTTTTACAGAAATATTTTATCGACAACCCGCACAAAGTTTTGATAACGCTTGCGCCGAGTAAAACCGTTGCAGTTGAACGCGACGCCGCTACTGCCGCTAAACTTGCCGAAATTAAATCTAAAATGACGCCCGCCGAAATTCAACAAGTTATCGACACTGCCAAAAATTTAAAAATTCGCCAGCAAAGTCCGGAAACTCCTGAAGCATTGGAAACAATCCCGCTCATTAAAATCAGCGATATTAAAAAAGAGTCGGAAAAGTTGCCGCTTATGTTTCGTGATATTGACGGCACGCGGATTCTGTTCAGCAACGTTGACACGCACGGGATTATTTATTTGAATTTATATTTTGACGCGCTGAAAGTCCCGCAATCGAAAATGTTTCACGCTTTTTTGCTGAATGAATTAATTGGGCGCGTCGATACTCTCCAACATTCTTATGAAGATTTAGCTAACCTTGTCAATTTGAATATTGGCGGCTTCGGTACAAACATTAACGCCGATACAAAGAAAAACGAGCCCAATTCTTTTTTCCCGCGCTTGAAAGTTTATACAAAATGTTTGGCGTCGAAAGTTGAAAGTATGACTGAAATTTTGTCTGAAATTTTTACACAATCAACTTTCACAAATAAAAAACGCCTGCGCGAAATTATCGAAGAAGAACAAATTGGAATTGAACTCAATCTGCAAAATTCTGCGCCTACAATTATTGCTGCGCGCATTGCGTCATACTATTCAAACGCGGGCGCGTACAATGACGCCGCAATTTTACCCTTCAACGAATTTTTGAAAGACTTGCTTGCAAACTTCGACGAAAAATTTGATACGCTTGTTGACGAATTGGAAGACGTTTACAACCGCATTTTAAATCGCAACGGCTTAATCGTAAGTGTAACGGCAACTGATGAACTCTATAAAAATTTCCGCCCGTACTTAACCAAATTAATAAAAAGCTTGCCGGTTGATGAATATCCTCGCGCAGATTATGATTTTCCTTGCGTCGCGCAGAATGAAGGCTTGTATTCTCAAAGCCGCGTGCAGTACGTCGGCAAGGGCGCAAACTTTATCAAGCTCGGCTACGAATACAGCGGCGCGTTGAATGTACTTGAAACAATTTTGCGCTATGATTATTTCTGGACAAAAATTCGCGTGCAGGGCGGAGCTTACGGCGCGTTCGTCAATTTCAATCGTACCGGCGGAATGTTTTTCGGTTCCTACCGCGACCCAAATTTAAAAAATACGCTTGACGTTTTCAACAGCACTGCAGATTTTTTGAGAAATTTTGACGTGTCAGAAAGGGAAATGGATAAATACATTATTGGCACAATGAGCAGGGTTGATAAGCCTTTGACGCCTTCGATTAAGGGGCAACTTGCAGCTGATTTTTGCTTGAGAGGTATAACCTATGACGACCGCCAAAAATCCCGCAACGAAATTTTGAGTGCGCGTCAAGGCGATATTAAAAAACTTGCCGAGCTTATCGCCGCTTGCATGAATGAAAATAATATCTGCGTTTTCGGCAATGAAAATGTTGTCAAAGACAACGCCGAAATTTTCAAGACGATTAAACCTGCAATTTGAGGAAAAAATTTTGGTCGACAGAATCAGTAATTTTTTTAAGGCGGACGGCTGGTTTTTCTTCAGTTTGATAATTTTAAACCTGCCAATATTTTTGCAAGAATTTTTTTACGGTGAACGAATTATTCCGGACAGGGAAGTTTTGAGCGAAGGAATTACAAATTTTTATTGCGGGGCAGTTGGAATTTTGATAATCTGCGCGACGATAAATTTTTTGTTTGTGAAATTTCAACGCGCAAAATTTTTTCTGCAGATGCTGATTGTAATTTGTTTTGCAATATTTTTTGTCACAGATATTTTTCTGCTGTATAAATTCAATTACACGTTGCACCAAAATATGATTCAAATTGTACTTGGCACGAACTTAAATGAAATAAAAGAATTTTTTCAAAGTTACGTGCTTAATTTGCCGGTAATAATTGGAACAGCGGCGGTTATTGCGCTGATTGTTGCAGCTGTAAAAAAACTTCGCGCAGTTTTTCAAAATTTGTCAGAAAACAATTTGCGCAGAATCAGTTATCATTTGCTGATAGTTTTATTGCCTGCCGTTATTGCTTCAGTTTATTTTGTTGGAAAGTTCATTTTACTGCTTGTTCAATTTTCCTTGCAAAATACAATTTTGGGGCGCAACGTTTTTAATACTTACGCGGCGGTAAAAAATATTGGCAGTGAATCTGAAATTTTGGCTGAAATGGACAGGCAAGACGAAAAAATTATTTCCGACAACTCAAAAATTCCGTACGTGGTTTTTATACTCGGCGAAGCCACGACACGCAACCATATGCAAGTTTACGGCTACAATCTTGAAACTAATCCTTTACTTATGGAAAGATACAAGCGCGGCGAAATTTTTAAATTCAATGACGTTATCGCCTGCGCGAATTACACTATGACAGCAATGGAGCGAATTTTTAATTTTTCGGAAAAAGACGAAGATGAAGAAAAATGGTACACCGCGCCGAATATTTTTGACATTGTACGTCGCGCAGGTTATCATACTTTTTGGATTTCAAATCAAACTTCCGCCGGTTGGTGGGGCAATATTGACAGAATTTATTCCAAGCGTTGCGACGAAAAATTTTTTGCAGAATCACGACAAATGGGCACCGGCAGTCTTTTTTCAAGAAAATTTGACAGCGTTTTATTTCCGGCGTTGGACGATTTTATTTTAAAGGCGCACGAAAAAAATTTTTATGTCATTCATTTATACGGCACGCACGCAAAATACAATGAACGCTACCCGGCAGATTTTGCAAAATTTACAGACGCCGATGAAGATAAACCGACCGCCGAAGCCAAAAAAATTACCGCCGAATATGATAATGCTGTTTTATACAATGATTTTATTCTTGACGAAATTTTTAAACGTTTTGAGGATAAAACCGCGCTGATAATTTATATTCCGGATCACGGCGAGGAAGTTTTTGAAAACGGGCGCGAATTTTCGGGGCATTCTATGGAAGAAATTGGCAATCGCAGTATGATTGAAATTCCAATGCTTGTTTGGACTTCAAAAAGTTTTCGTGAACTTTACCCCGAAAAAATCACTGCACTTGAAAAAGCTTTAGATAATCCCTACCGCACAGATTTAATCATTCATACAATTTTGGATTTAACGGATATTCGCACGGAGTCTTTCAACCCTGCAAAAAGCATTGTCAATGAAAAATTCGATACAACGTTTGAAAGAATTTACAACGGTAAACCTTATACTAAAAATTAACAGGAGGGAAAATTTTTGGCAAGATATTTTCTGCAAGGCAACGCCAAAGGTTCAGAAATTCCTTACGGCGATAATTTAAAAGCCGGAAATTATGTACAGGCGGGCGACGCCAAAATTTATTATGAAGTTTACGGCGCGGGCGAAATTATTTTAGTTTTGCACGGCGGCGGCGTTGGCAGTCCCTATGAAATGGGCAAACTCATTGACGCGCTCCAAAAAAATTACAAAGTTATTGTAATGTCAACGCGCGGGCACGGACGCTCTGAAATTGGAAATTCGCCGCTTACTTACGAACAAAAAGCAGATGACGCCTTAACGGTTTTAAACACGGTTACAAGGGAACCTGCGCGAGTTTTGGGATTCAGTGACGGCGCGTACACTGCTTATAAATTGGCGGCAATGTACCCCGACCGCGTTGAAAGAATTGTGGCGATAGGCGCGGGGACTTTGAAGGCGGGCTATTATTCGGCAGACAGTTTGAACATTGAAGAAATTGCAAAAATCGACCCTGCCTTTGTCGAATATCAAAAAACAATTCGCCCGGAGCCTGAACGTTGGCAACAATTCGGCAAAGACTATATGACTTTTTGGAGCAATTTAAATGTTGGTGAAGAAACTTTGGGCGCGATAAATTGTCCTGTACTTTTAATAGTAGGCGATGAAGATGATCACGCGCCGGTAATTACAGTTTTGGAAGCGCACCAAATGATTAAAAATTCCAGATTGTGCGTAGTGCCTAAGGCGTGGCATACGGCGTTTCTTGATAACTACGAAATAACGGCGGCGGCTGTTTTTCAATTTGTAAACGCGCCGCTTGAAAATCTTCAATCGAGTAAAAAAGTTGATTATAATTCTAAGGAATAAGGGTTAAGGGTTAATGAAAGATTTTAAATCCTTAGTCCTTAATTCCTAATCCTTAATCCTTAAAAAATGGAGGGCTAATATGAAAAGAACAATTTTTACAGGCGCGGGCGTGGCGATAATTACGCCTTTTGATGACGCGGGAAAAATTAATTTTGAGGAACTGGGAAAAATTATCGACAATCAAATTTCTGAAGGAACGGACGCAATTATTATCACGGGTACAACCGGCGAATCTGCAACTTTGACTGACGAGGAACATAAAGCGGCTATTAAATTTGCCGTCGAATGTACAAACAAAAAAATTCCCGTCATTGCGGGTACGGGCTCCAACGATACAGATTATGCAATTCAACTTTCGCAGTACGCGGAAAAAGTCGGCGCGGACGGTTTACTTTTGGTTACGCCTTACTACAACAAATGCACTCAAAAGGGATTAATCGCCCATTATACAAAAATTGCTGACGCCGTCGATATTCCAATGATTGTTTACAACGTGCCGAGTCGCACGGGCGTTAATATCAAGCCGGAAACTTACGCCGAACTTTGCAAACATAAAAATATTGTTGCGGCGAAAGAGGCTAACGGCGATTTGTCAGCTATTGTAAAGACGCGCAGACTTTGCGGCGATGAACTTGCAATTTATTCCGGCAATGACGATCAAATTATTCCTATTCTGTCAGTTGGAGGAAAGGGCGTAATTTCCGTGCTGTCGAATGTTGCGCCGAAAGATACACATTTAATTTGCCAACTTTATTTTGAAGGCAAAGTTGAGGCAGCGGCAAAACTTCAAATTGACTACAGCGATTTAATCGACGCGCTTTTCTGTGAAGTCAATCCAATTCCGGTTAAGGCGGCAATGAAACTTTTGAGTTGGAATGTTGGAAGTGTAAGAATGCCGCTTAGCGAAATTGAGCCTCAAAATTTGGAAATTGTAAAAACTGCTTTAAAAAATCACGGTTTATTGGAGGATTAATTGATAATGAAAAAGTATATCGCCGAATGTATCGGCACAATGACTTTGGTTGTTTTAGGTTGCGGTACGGCAATGCTTGTAGGTTGCGACGCTGTTTTGGGCGGCGGCTACATTTTAACGGCGTTTGCATTTGGTTTATCGATTGTTGCAATGGCTTATTCAATCGGCAACATTTCCGGCTGTCACATTAACCCTGCTGTTTCATTGGGCGTACTTTTGAGCGGCAGAATGACTACTAAAGATTTTGTTTACTACGTTATCGCGCAGTGCATAGGCGCGTTTATCGGCGCGGAAATTTTGGCAACAATTTTTGTATCCGGCGGCGTTACTGATATGACAGGCGGGCTCGGTACGAATGGACTTGCAGGCGTTCACGGCAGTTCAGTTGCAGGTTTAATGGTTGAAGTTATTTTGACTTTTATTTTTGTGATAAATATTTTGGGCGTAACTTCAGACAAGGCAAAACACGGCTCATTCGGCGGCTTAGTCATTGGCTTAACTTTAGTTGGTGTTCACATTTTGGGAATTGGTTTAACGGGCACTTCAGTAAATCCTGCGCGAAGTTTCGGACCTGCGCTTGTTTGTGCAATGGGCGGCAACGGCGCACCGCTTGAAGTTTTGCCGGTATTTATAGTAGGACCGCTTGTAGGGGCTGCGCTTGCCGCGTTCGTCTACAAAGGTTTAGAATAATTTGGAGGAAATTTTATGAAGAAAATTTTTGGTACACTGCTGATTTTGGCGGTAATGTTGACTTCAACGGTTGCAATGGCGGCTTCTCGTGAAACCACATATGAAGGAGCAGATCTTTCCACGATAAAACGTTTGGCGGTTGCTTTGCCAATGTATTACAGAGTTGAAACCGCCGAACCGACTTTTGAAGAATTTACCAACATAATTTTTGACGCGAGCAAGGTTGCTCATGGTTACGTTATTTCTTATGATGAAATTGCGGCAAATATTAAACGTGATACCGGCGTTGACATTAAATCTTTGTCAAATGAAGAGGCACTCAAAACTTATAACGACAATATTGCAAAATATGCTGATGCTTTTATTGTAGTAACTGTTATCAACAGTCATCAGGCAGTTCAATTTTTCTTTGATGTAAAAGATGCACAATCCAAAAATTTTGTCTACGGTTTAAGGTACGGGACTCGTTCCATTGGTAAAAATTCCAACGACTATAAAAAGGCTTGTGAAACATTTTACAAAAAGTTCGATAAAGCCATTGATAAAAGCATAAAAAAAGCTCAAAAAAATAATAAAGACTAATGACTAAGGATTAAGAAAAGAAAAACGCCCCGAAATTTTATCGAGGCGTTATTTTTTTACGATTAACGCGGTATTAATAATTAAATTATCTTCTGTAATTCTTCAATTTTAAAAAAGTTTGTAATATCAGTTCCGCTCGGCACCAGAATAATAAAATTTTTGTCTTTTAAGAGGTAAGCTTCTAATCTGTAACGAAAAGCCGGATGTATTTTGGCTAAAATTCCTGCGTTGAAATCTGCGTGTTTCATTTCAACCCTACGATTAAACTCCGTTACTTCTTCTTTTGTAACATACATTGCTTCTTCAGGAGTATATATTGAACCTATAAAAACAATGCTGTTGCCTTTTTCACCAACTGATAAAATAGTTTCTTTCAGTCTTCCAAGAAATCCTTCGTAACCACTAGTCTCCCATTCGTAAAAGCCATCCGGCGTCGGCGGCTTTTCCTCTTCAAAAATCAATCCTACTCCGACTCCTGCCATTGAAATTATTCTTATAATTCCCGGCAACATTCCTATAGCAAAAATACTTATGAAAAGTATTTGCCATTTGTGATACCAGATATACATTACAATATATTCTATATCTATGTCGTCTATATTGTATTTATGATTTTTCATAATAAATCCCCTTCACTTTTGACAAATAATTAAGGACGTCCATCAAAATAAAAGAAACAACACGATTAAAAAAATAATGTTGTTTCTTAAAGTCAAATCAGGTATTGTAAAAATTTTTCTTCTGCCGGAATGTACAACAACATGAGAATTTCGGTTAAATTACACTGCGTTTTAATTTTTTCCGCGTACTCAATGTCAAGTGATGAGAGTTTTTCCGAGCCTTTAGGATGAGTATGAACAAATCCAATAAATGAAACGCCTTCAAGTGCCCAATTTTGAATTACGGCGTTTAATTTCTTTATGTCAGGTATGTACCGCGATTTTGTAGTAATTCCGGTTGAATCATTGTAAAATTTCGTTACGACAAAATTTTCATCAACACCGAGAATACCGCCCTTTTCAGGAAGACATAAATTTTCTTTAATTGCATTAATTACTGTATCGCTGATTCGGATTTTCATTTCCTACACATTCAAGTTGCCGTTGAATAAATCTTCATTGTACTTTGTGATTGCTTTGTAAGCCCATACCATACAAATAAGATTTACAAGCGGAACTGTAATGAAAAGGCTGATTCCAAGTGTCATAAAGCCGGCTATTGCAAATATCGTATCTACAACAGCCATGATAACACCTCCGGTTATCGTTGCATAAAAAAGACCGATTGGACCAAGTACCAAAGTTAGAATCAAGCCGAGTCCAACACTTTTGGGCGAACGTGTTACAACATACTGGCGATTTTGATTTTCGCTCATTTTATTTGAACTCTCCATGAGAGCAGTTATCCGTTGGATCCATCCATCTGCGACGGTAACCGAACCAAACTTCCTCGCGCTTGGAATCGTATTCGCCGAATCTGCAGTCTGCGCAACAAACATATCCGGCAAATTCTCCTTCAGGGATTTTCACGGGAACAACCTTTTTCTTTTCGATGTTTTCCATAAAATATCAACCTCCAAAAACACTACACATTTCAAAAAAATTTTTTATCCAAAGTCAAGGTGAACAGTTCACTTCTTACGTCAAACATTTTATAGCTATAGATATAAAATTTCAAGGATAAATTTTATCTATAGATTGTACGAAAATTTTCAGCACTAATTTATTATTAAAAAATAAAGGGCGTGCTTGAATGGACAAAAAAGATTTAAATATAGCCATAGGCAACAGAATCAGGTTGCTCCGTGAGGCTCAAGGCAAAACCCGTGATAAATTGTCGGAGGAGGCTGAAATTTCGCCGCACTTTTTGTTTGAAATTGAAACGGGCAAAAAAAGTATGACTTCAAGCACCATCATAAACATTGCAAAGGCTCTTGACGTTACGACAGATTTTATTTTATTGGGTACGGATAATGTAAACGTAAAAGTTGCACCGTTAATAAAGTCTGCGCCAATAGCAAAAATTGTTACGAATCTTGAAGGACTGCCGCCCGAACAATTAAATTTAGCCGGACAATTTATAGAAATTTTTTCGGTAGGTTTACGCGCAAAACGAAAAGTTAAACGCTTGAGGTAATATTTTTTAAAGTCAACGCGCCGACTGGACAAATTGCCGCTATTGCGTGCCAATCTTCAATTTTAGTTTCGTCGATAATAATTTTATCGCGTTCAAATTTTATTCCGCCGTTTTCCGATTCAATCGCGCAGGCGGCGCAACGTACGCAAATTTTTTCGTCATAAAATATTTTCAAGAAAATTTCTCCTTGCAAACTTTCAAACAAGCCTGTACACGCGCCTGAAGGGGTCTGTAAGCCGCGTTTCAAGCGTTTGACAGGAATTATACCTAAAACTTAAATTTCGATTTAAAAGCGGCTAAATTGCCACTAAAAAACACCCCGACAATTTATCGAGGTGTTAATTTTTTTTGTACAAGAATTAAATTTTTCAGTCGTTAGTCCTAACAACTAACCACTAAAACCTAACCCCTAAATTACATCATACCGGGCATTCCACCCATTGGGGGCGGCGGAGGCGTAGGTTCAGGTTTATCTGCAACAAGAGTTTCAGTGGTAAGTACCATAGCTGCGATTGACGCCGCGTTTTGAAGTGCGGAGCGTGTAACTTTCGCAGGGTCAACGATACCGGCTTTAATCATATCGACAAAATCATTTGTAAGCGCGTTGAATCCTACGCCCTTAGCAGATTTTTTAACAGCGTCAACAATTACACTGCCTTCTTGTCCGGCGTTTTGTGCAATTTGGCGCACGGGTTCTTCAATGGCGCGTTTAACAATTTCAACGCCAACTTTTGCATCGCCTTCAAGTTTAATTTCGTCGAGAGCAGGAAGAATATCAATGAAAGTTGTACCGCCGCCTGCAACAATACCTTCTTCAACAGCTGCGCGAGTAGCGTTGAGGGCGTCTTCAATGCGGAGTTTCTTTTCTTTCATTTCAACTTCAGTAGCCGCGCCAATTTCAATGACAGCTACGCCGCCCGCCAATTTTGCAAGGCGTTCTTGAAGTTTTTCTTTATCAAAATCGCTGGTAGTTTCTGCGATTTGCTTTTTAATTTGAGAAACGCGGAATTCAATTTCTTTTTTGTCGCCGTTGCCGTCAACAATGGTAGTTTCTTCCTTAGTGGAGCGAATTTGACGCGCAGTACCCAAATCTTCAAAAGTTACGCTTTCAAGTTTGCGCCCGAGTTCTTCACTGATAACATTGCCGCCGGTTAAAATAGCAATATCTTCAAGGTTAGCTTTTCTTCTGTCGCCGAAGCCGGGAGCTTTAACTGCAAGAGCCTTGAAAGTGCCACGAAGTTTATTAACAACGATTGTAGCAAGTGCTTCGCCGTCAACATCTTCAGCGATAATTGCAAGCGGTCTGCCTTGTTTTACAATCTGTTCAAGAATAGGCATAATGTCAGCGATTGAAGAAACTTTTCTGTCAGTTATCAAAATGTACGGATCGTCGAGGACAGCTTCCATTTTGTCAGCATCAGTAACCATATAAGGCGAAATGTAACCGCGATCAAATTGCATACCTTCAACAACCGTCATATTTGTTGTCATGGTTTTGGATTCTTCGACAGTAATAACGCCGTCTTTGCCGACTTTTTCCATAGCGTCAGCGATAAGTTCGCCAATTTCTTCATCGCTGGAGGAAATGGCGGCAACCTGTGCAATAGCGTCTTTGCCTTCGACTTTTTGCGCGGCGTTTTGAATTTCTTCGACAAGTTTTTTGACAGCGGCTTCAATACCCTTTTTGATAATCATGGGATTTGCGCCGGCTGCAACGTTTTTCATACCTTCACGAATAATAGCCTGCGCGAGCAAAGTAGCGGTTGTTGTACCGTCGCCGGCAACGTCATTAGTTTTGGTTGCAACTTCCTTGACGAGTTGCGCACCCATATTTTCAAAATGGTCTTCGAGTTCAATTTCTTTTGCAATGGTTACGCCGTCATTGGTGATTGAAGGCGCGCCGAATTTTTTTTCTAAAACAACATTGCGTCCTTTTGGACCAAGTGTAACTTTTACAGCATTAGCAAGAGCGTCAACACCGCGACTAAGAGCGCGGCGGGCGTCTTCATTAAACAAAATTTCTTTTGCCATATAAAAATTTCTCCTTCGTCGAAATTTAAGGACTAGGGGCTAAGGATTAAGGACTAGGGATTTTCCCTTAGCCCTTAGCCCTTAATTCTTAATCCTTAATTAAAGAATTGCCAAAATATCGCTTTCACGAATTACCAAATATTCTTTATCGTCCACTTTGACTTCGCTGCCCGCGTATTTGTTAAAAAGTACGTCTTGCCCGACTTCAACTTCAGGAACTGCGCGAGTGCCGTTATCGAGAAGTTTACCCGTACCAACCGCAATAACTTTACCTTTTTGCGGTTTTTCTTTTGAAGTCTCCGGCATTATGATACCGCTTTTAGTCTTGAGTTCGACTTCAGCGACTTCAATTACAACTCTGTCTCCGAGTGGTTTAATCATAGTATCTTGCCTCCCAAATGGTTTACATTCAGCCTATCAACTGAAAACTGCTATATCATAATTCCTTTTCGACAAAATGTCAAGGTTTTTGATTTTTATAGAAAATGGCATCAATAAAAAATTTGAGTTAAAGGAATAACTGAAAGGGCGTCGAATAAGCTTTTGTAAAAAAAATTGGGAGATGATTCAATGGCTTTAAGAATTATAAATACAAGATATTATCCGAAATATCATATTGCCGCGCCCGGCGGCTGGATTAACGACCCTAACGGTTTTTGCTACTATAAAGGCGAATACCATTTATTTTATCAGTATCATCCGCATACCGCGCAGTGGGGACCAATGCACTGGGGACACGTTGTAAGCGACGATTTAATACATTGGAACCATTTACCTGTTGCACTTGCTCCGACGGAAGATTATGACCGTAACGGTTGTTTCAGCGGCAGTGCGATTGAAAAAGACGGCAAACTTTATCTTGTCTACACCGGACACAGAGACACGCCGGAAATTCCGGAAGGATTCAGACAAACTCAAAATATCGCAATAAGTGAAGACGGCGTACACTTTGCCAAATATCCCGAAAATCCCGTTGCCGTAGCTCCTGAAGATGAACAAATTCACGTCGGTGATTTCAGAGATCCAAAAGTTTTAAAGAATGAAGAAAACGACAAATACTATATGGTTGTCGGTTCACGCACGCCTGACAGATTGACGGGGCAAATTGTACTTTTTGAATCTGAAGACTTAATCAAATGGGAGTTCGTAAACATTATGGCGCGTGCTGAAGGCAATGAAGGCTTTATGTGGGAATGCCCCAACTTTGCCAATATTGAAGGGCATGATATTTTAATTATTTCGCCGCAAGGTATCAAGCGTGAACTCAACAAATATATGAACGTTTTTCAATCCGGCTACTTTATGGGCAAAGTCGATTATGATAAGGGCGTTTATATTCACGGCAAATTTGAACTTTTGGATTACGGCTTTGATTTTTACGCGCCGCAAATTACGGAAGCTCCCGACGGGCGCACGCTTATGATTGGCTGGGCTGATATGTGGTATAACATAATGCCGGAACAAGAAGACGGCTGGGCAGGTATGATGTCCGTACCGCGTGAAATTCACGTCAAAAACGGCAAAGTTTTTACCACGCCTATTAAAGAATTGGAAAACCTCCGCACTGCAGAAAAATCCTACGAAAATTTGACTTTCTACAAGCCGATGAAATTTGACGGCGTAAGCGGCGATTGCGGCGAATTAATTTTGGACATTGATTTAACCGAAACTGCAGAATTTGAAATTTACCTGCGCGCCTCCAAAGATAAGACTCAAAAAACCGTCCTTTCATACAATAAGGCGTTGGAGCTTTTCAAATTTAATCGTGATGAAGCGGGCGCGGGCGGCGATGGCGAACGTGAATGCCCCGTTGTTGCCGCAGATAAAATGAAACTTCAAATTTTCCTTGACCGCTCATTGGTTGAAATTTTTATTAATGACGGCGAAAAAGTTATGACTTCCAGAATTTACCCTCGCGCAGATTCCACTGATATTATTTTTGTACCGAAAGACGGCGCGTTCAAAATTGACAGCCTCAAATTTTATGAATTGGGCGTCGGTATTCCTCAACCCGTCGTTGACTAATATTTTTTCCACAATAAAAAATAAAACTCCGGCTGAATTGGTCGGAGTTTTTTTGTTGCAGGAAAATATTTTTATGTTAAAATAAATTAGGTGATTAATTTGGATATAAATTTTGAACTTGGCGAATACAAATTTGTTTGGGATTCCGAAAAAGCCGAAATAAATTACAAGAAACATAAAATTCATTTTGAAGATGCAGCGTTGGTATTTTTTGATGAAAATTTAATTGATGATTATGATGAAATTCACAGTGACAACGAAGACAGAATAAAAATTATCGGCAGAGTTGATAAAATTTTGACGGTAATTTATACTGAACGCGGCGATGTAAACAGAATTATTTCAGCGCGAACTGCTACTAAAGATGAGGTGAATAAATATTATGAGCAATTTTATTATTAATGGAGTGCAGGTCAGTGAAGAACAATTTAACAGAATAAAGGCAATTCGGCAACTTCCGGATAACGAAATTGATTTTAGCGATATTCCGCCAATTTCAAAGGAAGAATTGAAAAAATTTAAACCTGCGCGCCTTCGCCGAAAAAAAGCTGAAAAAGTTGCAAGCTGAAAAATTAAGCTCCGGCTGAATTGCTCGGAGTTTTTTTTGTTGCAGGAAAAATATTTACGGCGTTGAAAAACTTTTGCGGGGGTGATATTTATGCTTGAAAAGTTTTTTCTAAAAATTTTGGTTGCGGCAGTTTTTATAAATTTGCTGACAGTTTCGCCGGTACAAGCCGAAATAAAAATTGTTACCGGCACAGGCGAATATATTATGAGTATGAAGGAAACGCCGGAATTTGCCCAGCAAAACGCCAAACTTTATGCCGAACGCGCCGCCATTGAACAAGCCGGAATTTTTATCAGTTCTGAAAGTGTTATGGAAAATTTTCAACTGCAAAAAGACGAAGTTATAACATTTGCGGCGGGCTTGCTGAAAAATATCAGCGTCGTAAAAGTTGAAATGGTTCCCTTGACAGGCAACGCGGCAGGTTATATCAAAGTCGTTGTAACTGTGGAGGCGCAAGTTGATTCTGCAGATTTTGAAACTGCGCTGAAAGAATGGCGGAGCCGTGACAGCAACGAAAAATCAAATTTAGTGGAGCAAAACAACTCACAACAAAAACTGATTGAGGAACAAGCACGCCGTATTAAAGAATTGGAAGAAAAATTGGCAAATATCCAAACTGCGCAGGATAAACAAAACATTCAACAGGAAATGAGCGAAATTGACAAAGACGCGCTGTATATTCAAAAATTTAATGAAGGTGTAGATTTTTGGAACAATAAAAATTTTAGTAAAGCATTAGAATTATTCAATGAAGCTGTATCATTAAAGCCCCATGATTATCGAGGATATTATGGGCGTGGCAATGCTTACGCTGATTTGCAACAGTACGAGGCGGCAATTTCTGACTTTACTCGAGCTGTTGAACTCAATCCGAATTTTGCAAATGCATACAACAACCGCGGCGTTGCTTACCGTCATTTAAAACAGTACGAGCAAGCTATTTCTGACTACAACCGCGCTATTGAAATTAATCCGAATGATGCATATGCATACAACAACCGCGGCGTTGCTTACAATTATTTAAAACAGTACGAGCAAGCTATTTCTGACTACAACCGTGCTATTGAGTTAAATCCGAATAATGCAAATGCATACTATAACCGCGGGCTTATTTACAAAAATAATTTGAACGATTATCAAAAAGCTGTCGCAGATTTTACAAAATACATTCAACTGAATCCGAATGATAAATATGCATATTCAAACAGAGCGAAATGTTATCAAGCGTTGGGCGAAAATGAAAAAGCCAATGCAGATTTTGCAAAGGCAAGAGAATTAGGTTACATAGATTAAAAAAATATCCCCGCCGGAAAATTGACGGGGATTTTTCTATTGCAGAATCATTGCAATTTCGTCACATTTAGAAAATTTTGGACAGTCGATGCATTCTCTCCAAATTTTTTGCGGCAAAGTTTCTTTCTCTACAATTTGAAAACCGACGCTTGCAAAAAAGGGCGTGTTGTAAGTCAATGTAAAAAATTTCTTGACGCCGAGTCTTTTACCGTCTTCAAGCAGGCGTTTGACAATTTCGCCGCCAATCCCGCGCCTTTGAAAATCTTTGCTGACGGCTAGACTGCGAATTTCTGCAAGTTCAGCCCATGTACAATGCAACGCGCCGCAACCTGCAATTTTGCCCGTTTCAATTTCGACAGCAACTATAAATTCAGGCAAAATTTCATACAGCGTCGAATAACTTTTTGGCAACATTAAACCTTCAGTTGCAAAATCATTTATCAAAGTGAACATTGTCTCAACGTCAGCAAAAGTGGCATGTCTATATTCAAACAAATTTTTCAACCTTCCTTGTTTGTGGTATAATTCAAAAAAATTTTGGAGGGGATTTTTATGGCAGAATATTATTCGGCGTGTCCGCGTTGCGGCAGGACAAATTTTGGCGAAATTTTACACTGCAAGCGTTGCGGTACTGAATTTTGTACCAAATGCACAGGCAAGCGCACTTTGCCCGACGGTACAAAATACGAATGTTGCCCGCGTTGCGGCGCAGAATTTGACGAAGACGACGATACTATTTACGTTGTTGTTACCGAAAAAGAAAATGCACGCAATAAGGGCTAAGGGTTAGGGGATAAGGACTAAGGAAAACCTTTAACCTTTAACCCTTAGTCCTTAATCCCTAAATAAGGGCAAATTTTATTCAGCGGGCAATCTTTACATTTTGGACTGCGCGACGAACAAATTAACCGCCCGTGCCAAATTAACCAATGGTGCGCGTCAGCCCATTTTTCTTTTGGAATAATTTTTTGTAAGCCGAGTTCAACTTCAAGCGGAGTTGTACCTTCGGCTAATTTTGTGCGGTTAGCAATTCTGAAAACGTGCGTATCAACCGCAATAGCCGGATTTTTAAAAGCAACGCTTGTAACAACATTTGCAGTTTTGCGCCCGACGCCCGGCAATTTTATTAATTCGTCAAAATCTGCAGGAACTTCGCCGCCGTAATTTTTTATCAGCATTTCACTTGTTGCCAAAATATGTTTCGCCTTTGCTCGAAAGTAGCCGCACGGTCTGATAATTTCTTCAAGGCGCGTTTGTCCCAACTGTAAAATTTTTTCAGGCGTGTTTGCAACGGGGAAAAGTTCAGCCGTTACGATATTAACGCGCTTATCTGTACACTGCGCCGACAAAATTACCGCCACCAACAATTCAAATACTGAATCAAATTTTAATTCGGGAATTGCGCCCGCGTATGTTTCTTCCAAAATTTTTAATTCTTCAAGTCTGAAATCTTCCATTGTCAATCCATATCTGCCAAAACTAATTCTAAATACGGCAACTCTTTAAAACCTAAATTTTTATAAACATTCAACGCCTTTAAATTTTCGTGTTCAGTTTCAAGCCGCAAAATTTTATTGGGGTAAATTTCTTTGACGTATTCAATAAATTTCGTACCGTAGCCGCGCCCGCGATATTCCGGCTCAATGAAAATATCTTCAATCCAAATACAATCGCCGCCAAATTCCGTTGAATAGCCTTTCGCAAGCATACCGTAACCGATAATTTTTTCTTCTGCCAAAAATACAAAGCCTTCAATAAAATTGGAGCCGCCTAAACAATTTTCAATATTCGCCGCAAAAATTTTTTCAGAGCCGTTGGTTAATACTGCCGCCGAATTGTAAAAAGTGCGCATCATTTTTAAAACTGCCGCCGTATCCTCGCGCAGGATTTTTCTTATCTTAAACATTTTAATTTGTTAAACTCCGTACAGGCGCGGGCAAGCGTGACGCTTGACCCGGTTGTCGCGTTGTAGTTTTTTTAATTTTAGCAGTACAGCCGCGTTTTTAATTTGTTAAACTCCGTACAGGCGCGGGTATTCTGCCGCCGCGCGCTATAAACGCTTCTGAACTGAAATTACTTTTAACCGGTACAATAGGGCAGTAACCTAACAAGCCGCCGTATTCTACCACGTCCCCAACTTTAGCATTGGGAACGGGGATAATTCTAACAGCGGTAGTTTTGTTGTTGACAACGCCAATAGCCGCCTCGTCCGCAATTATCCCGCTGATTGTAGCCGCGCTTACATCGCCTGCAACCGCTATCATATCTAAGCCGACGCTGCAAACGCAAGTCATAGCCTCCAACTTTTCAATCGAAAGACTGCCCGCATTTACGGCGGCGATCATTCCTTCATCTTCACTGACGGGAATAAAAGCCCCGCTTAATCCGCCGACGTGCGAACTTGCCATTAAACCGCCTTTTTTAACCGCGTCATTTAAAAGCGCAAGCGCGGCAGTTGTACCGGGCGCGCCGCAACTTTCAAGCCCCATTTCTTCCAAAATTCTTGCAACAGAATCACCGACGGCGGGCGTAGGAGCTAAAGATAAATCGACAATCCCAAATTGTACGCCTAACCTGCGCGACGCCTCTTTTGCTACAAGTTGACCGACGCGGGTAATTTTAAACGCAGTCTTTTTAATCGCCTCTGCAATTTCGGTAAAGTTTGCGCCTTTCAAATCTTCAAGCGCGTGTTTGACAACGCCGGGACCGCTTACACCAACATTTATGACAGTATCAGCCTCGCTGACGCCGTGAAACGCACCCGCCATAAAAGGATTATCATTCGGCGCATTGGCAAAAATTACCAACTTTGCACAACCAATAGCCTGTTTATCGCGCGTAAGTTCGGCGGTACGTTTGATAATTTCGCCCATTTCCCGCACGCAGTCCATATTAATACCCGCCTTAGTTGACGCAAGATTTACACTGCTGCAAACTAAATCAGTTACCGCCAATGCTTGAGGAATTGACTCAATTAAAATCCTATCGCCGTTGGTAAAACCTTTTTCAACAAGTGCAGAAAAGCCGCCAATAAAATTTACTCCAACTTCTTTTGCGGCTTTATCCAAAGTTTCGGCTATTGGAACGTAACTTTCAGTTTTGCAACTTTCGGCGGCTATTGCAACGGGCGTAACAGAAATTCTTTTGTTGATAATTGGTACGCCGTATTCAGCCTCAATATCTTCACCGGTTTTAACCAAAAATTCAGCAGTCTTTGTGATTTTATCATAGACGTTGCGGCAAAATTCGTGAAGGTTAGGATGCGCGCAGTCTCTCAAAGAAATTCCCATTGTTATTGTCCGCACGTCAAGTTTATTTTCGGTTATCATTCTGTTTGTTTCAAGAATATCTTCAATCGTTATCAAAATTTTATCTCTCCCATAAAATTGATTATCATTAGTCACAGCAAATTTAGTTTTTTATTTTAACACCTGCAACCGGTTGACGCAATGATTTATTTTTATAATAAAGTTTAAGCATAAGAATTATTCAAATAAAGAATTTTATTTTTTGACGCGGCGTCATTAAAATATATGGAGTTTTTTATAAATGAAGGGAGATTTTTTAATGTCACAACCTGTAACGACGAACCCGCTCATAATTATGTGTATCAATATGACGGTTGTATTTGTCGTGTTAATTTCGTTGAGCTTTTTAATTAAATTGATTCACGCAATAGACCCGACTAAAGAGCCTGAAATTCAATCAAAAGACACTGAAGACGAAGAAGACACCGCTAAAGAAACTGCAGCAATAATTTCAAGGCTGAAAACTGAAAATCCTGAACCCGCACCGGTTATCGAAGAGGGAATATCGCCGGAAATTATCGCAGTAATTACAGCGTCAATCGCCGCGTACGGCGTCACGGCGGGGCAAGTTCGCGCAGTCCGCGTTGTCAACAATAAAAATTCGGCGTGGCGTTCAAACGCACTTACAAGCGGCTTAACAAACGTTTAAGGAGGGATTGAGTTGGAATTTTTTGACGCTTTTTCAGTATCGCTCCAAGCAGTTTGGAATGACAGCGGCTTTTCGGCTTTTACGCCCGGCAACGGTATTATGATTGTCGTTGGACTGTTGCTCTTATATATGGCGTTTGTAAAGGAATTTGAGCCGTTACTTTTGGGACCAATCGCTTTTGGCTGTATTCTTGCGAACTTCCCCAACACCGAATTTTTCGGCGAAGAAATGAACGTCATGAAAGCAATTCGTTTCGGTATTAACTATGAAATTTTCCCGCCGTTAATCTTTTTGGGAATTGGCGCAATGACTGATTTTGCTCCGTTACTTGCAAGACCTTCAACATTACTTTTGGGCGCGGCGGCGCAAATTGGCGTTTTCGTTGCACTTGCCGGCGCAATGATTGTAGGCTTTGATATTAAAGAGGCGGCGGCAATAGGAATTATAGGCGGCGCAGATGGTCCTACTTCGATTTATCTTTCAATCAAACTTGCACCGCACCTTTTGGGCGCGATCGCAGTTGCGGCGTATACTTATATGTCACTCGTACCAATGATTCAGCCGCCAATTATGAAGGCTTTAACCAGTCAAAAAGAACGTGAAGTTGTAATGCAGGAATTGCGCACGGTTACAAAATTTGAGCGCGTTGTATTTCCAATAGCAGTAACAATTTTTGTAAGCTTGTTACTTCCGCCAATTACCGCGTTACTCGGTATGTTGATGCTCGGTAATTTATTCCGTGAATCCGGCGTAACGGACAGACTTTCAGACACGGCGCAAAATTCACTTTGTAACATTGTCACAATCTTTTTGGCAACCGGTACGGGCATGACGATGAACGCAGACGATTTTCTTGTACCTGAAACTTTGCTTATAATCTGCTTAGGGCTTGTAGCATTTATGGGCGGTACGGCAGGCGGCGTTATTTTTGGAAAAATTATGTGCCGTATGTCAAATTGGACAGTCAATCCTTTAATCGGCTCGGCGGGCGTTTCTGCTGTTCCAATGGCGGCGCGTGTCAGTCAAATTGTCGGTATGAAGTCTAAGCCGGGCAATTATTTACTTATGCACGCAATGGGCCCGAATGTGGCAGGCGTCATAGGTACGGCGGTTGCGGCAGGTACAATGCTTGCAATGCTTAAATAAAAATTTTTCAACGCTGTTGCAGAAATGCAGCGGCGTTTTT
>CALDHY010000040.1 GCA_937901445.1 uncultured Selenomonadales bacterium | reverse complement strand
ATAACTTTTATGAAAATAAAAGAAATTTCAATTCAAAAAAATCGTATATCTTACAAATATGAAGTTCAGGGCGATTGGAAAATTTTTTTCAATTTGAACGCAGAATTTTTCATTGAATACAGTGAGGATATTTCAGCCGCGCCAAAAAGCATTGCGGTTATTCCGTTAATCTGTAATGTAATTCCTGTTGCGTGGGTTTTTAACGCCGAAATTACAGTTGATGAACTTGACAAAGATTTTTATGACAACCTGGAATTAATCAAGCACGGTTACGCCGCAATGTACCCGCAGATAAAATTTGGCGGCAAGTTGACAGTCGGTAAAGTGATTGACAACGCGCAAGTTTTTAACGGCGGCAATGCAGCTTTTTTCAGCGGCGGCGTTGATTCTTTTGCAACGCTGATTAATCATCGTGACGAAAACCCTACGCTTATAACTCTTTGGGGCTCCGATGTAAAGCTAAGTGATTTTACAGGCTGGGAAAATGTAAAAAAACACGCGCTTGAAACTGCCGCGCAATTCCACTGCAAAAATCTTTTTATAAAATCTTCGTTCCGGCAAGTCGTAAATGAAGGGGCTTTATCTTCAGTATCTCAACGTTTGGCAAATGACGGCTGGTGGCACGGCTTCCAACACGGTATAGCGATTATCAGCCACGCCGCGCCTTTTGCTTACTTGTACGGGATTGAAAAAATTTATATTGCGTCAAGCAATACCGGAAAATACAAAGGGCATTATGTCTGCGCGTCTGATCCTACGATTGATAATCACGTTCATATTGGAAAATGTCAAACTGTTCACGACGGCTACGAATTTAACCGCCAAGATAAAATCCGCACCATTTGCGAATACCGGCGCAAAACCGGCGAAAATATCAATTTACACGTTTGCTGGATTGCTGAAGGCGGGCAAAATTGCTGCCAATGTGAAAAATGTTATCGTACAATCTGCGCGATTTTAATTGAAGGCGAAAATCCCGAAAATTTTGGTTTTAAGTATTCGCCTGAACTTGTTGAACAAATGTATAAATCTTTGAAAGACGCTTCCTTCATTAAGTCTCAAATAAAAAGTGCCAGATGGAATCCTATTTTTGAACGACTTCAGGAAGTTCCTCAAAATTGGCAAAAACCCGAAAATAAAAAATGGACTGAAGGAGGCGATTTTTCAATGATAGAAAAATTTTTGAATGGATGATTTAAATGACTGAAAATTTACCTGTGCCGCCGGAGCGCGTTAAGAAATTAATATTTTTTGGGATACCAATGTCAATTTGTAACTTGCGTTGTCATTATTGCTATCTTTCGCAGCGTCCGATTCATTATCAAGGCGTACAACCTGAATTTAAATATTCGCCGGAACAAGTTGCTCGCGCACTTTCATTTAAGCGTTTGGGCGGGCAGGCTTACATAAATGTTTGCGCGGACGGCGAAACCTTAATCACAAAAGATTTAGATTTGTATGTTAAAGAGCTTGTCAAAGAGGGGCATTACGCCGAAATTGTAACAAACTGCACAATTACGCCGCTTTTGCAAAAATATCTTTCATGGGATAAAGATTTGGTTGAACACCTTGAATTTAAATGTTCGTTCCACTATCTTGAACTCAAAAAGAAAAATATGCTTGAACTTTTCGCCAAAAATGTAACCGGCATTTGGGAGGCGGGCGGCTCTGCCAATGTCGAAATTACGCCGAGCGATGAACTTATTCCCTACATTGACGAAGTAAAAGAATTTTCCTTGAAAAATTTTGGCGCGTTGCCACACATAACCATTGCCCGTGACGACCGGACTAAAGGCATTGAAATTTTGAGCAAGTTTCCTAAGGAAGAATATTATAAAATTTGGGGGCAATTCAATTCGGCGTTTTTCAATTATAAAACAACGATTTTTGGCAAGCGGCAGGAAGAATTTTGCTACGCCGGAATTTGGAGCGCGTATATAAATTTGTGTACGGGAATGGCGCAGGCTTGTTATTGCGGCAGATCGTTAGGCGACGTTTTTGCAAATCCCGATTCAGAATTTCCAACTTTTCCCGTCGGCAAATGTCAAATTGCACACTGTTACAACGGGCATGCTTTTTTGACGTGGGGAAATATTCCGCACGCTACAAATTTTCGTTATGCTGATGTTAGAAACAGAATAAAATCTGACGGCGGCGAATGGTTACAGCCAAAACTTAAAAATTTTTGGAGCAGTCAACTTTGTGAAAGTAACGAGGAACTTTCAGATTCTGAAAAATTTGATTTTATGTTTAAAAATATTTTTGGCTTAAAGTGAAAGGCGGCAGTTTTATGAGCAATAAAAAATTTTCCGCGCTTTTAATTGGCGACAGCATCAGTTTAAGTTACAGGGAATTTGTAAAATTTTTGCTCAAAGATAATTTTGAAATTTTTTACCCGCCGGAAAACGGGCGAATGGCGGCTTATACATTTCGCGCGCTCTACGAATGGTCGCGGGATTTTCATTGGGCGAAGGATACAAATTTTGTTTACTGGAATAACGGACTTTGGGACGTTGTAAGAATTTTTGGCGACGAGCCGCAAACGCCGCTGAAAGATTATGAAATTTTAATTGGGCGCACTTTTGACAGATTGAAATATTTATTTCCGCAGGCAGTTATAATTTTTGCAACAAGCACCGCCGTTGTTGAATCGCGTTTTGACAAAGAAATTTTTTATCGCAGCAATGAAGATATTCAAAAATATAATGAAGTTGCCGCCAAAGTTATTTTGAATAAAGGCGGCGTTGTTCACGATTTAAACAAATTGACGCGGCAATTTCCGGAGGCAGCGTGGGAAGATTCAACGCACTTTGTCCTACAGGCTCGGCAAATTTTGGCGGATCAAGTTGCAACTCTGTTAAAAAATTTTTCTGCCCCAAAATTAGGGCTTGCAATTTAAAAAGTTTTGTGCTATATTACTCAAGCGTTCGGGACGTAGCTCAGTTTGGGAGAGCACTACCTTGGGGTGGTAGGGGTCGTGAGTTCAAATCTCGTCGTTCCGACCAACTAACTTTGAAATTTATCATCGCTGCACGGGTTTTTCCGGCGGCGATTTTTCAGTTTCAGGAATAATTTTTTTTTACGCAGGAAAAAATTTTATTGCGGCAAATTTACAAGATTAAGACAAAAATTTTCAGTAAAGTTGACGAAGGGAGATTTTTTATGTACGGAGTTGTTTTGATAGGCGTCATGGTTATAACCGGCGGCGCAATCGCTTTTATTGGCGATAAACTCGGCACAAAAATTGGTAAGAAACGCCTGTCAATTTTCGGACTCCGCCCGCGTCATACTTCAATGATTATTACAGTTATAACGGGAATTTTAATTACGGGACTTTCAATCGGCGCAATGGCGATAGTTTCAAAAGATGTTCGTACCGCGCTTTTCGGTATGGAAGAATTAAACGCGGCGATAACTTCAACCAGAAATTCACTTGCCGCCGCTACTCAAGAACTGATTGAATTGCAAAAAGAATATGAACGCGCCGACGCCGAATTAGCTAACGCCCGCACTGAAATTACCAATTTAAAATCTGAACAAAAAGAACTTGCGGAAGAATCCGAAAGACTGCGCGAGGGCAATGAACGCCTTGAAACCGAAAAAGCCGAATTAACCGCCGCAAATGAAAAACTTTCCGGCGTCAACGCAGATTTAACCGCCGCCAATCAAAATCTTGAAAACGCAAATAAAACTTTAGCGGGGCAAAATGCAAACCTGTCAAAAACCAATGCGGAACTTGAAGGCACAAATAAACAACTTAGCGAATTTAACATAACTTTGACGGCAGATAACGAAAAACTTTCAAAAGACAACGTTACACTGACAGCTGACAACGAAAAACTTTCACAAGATAACGCCGCCCTTGAGGAACGCGCAAAAAATCTGCGCGACGGCTTAATAGCAGTGCGTGAAGGCGATATAGTTTTCAGAGCGGGCGAAGTTTTGGCAAGCGCGGTTATCAAAGGCAACCGCCCGATTGATGACGTTGCAGAAGATATGAATAAACTTGCAAACGCCGCGTCAATCAATATTGCCGAACGTTTCGGCGAAAACGCGGGCGATACTTCAGTTTGGATTTATCAGCCGGAATTTCAACGCGCCCTTGATACAATTTCTGAAAGTCAAAAAGATATGGTTGTAAGAATTTCGGCGGCGGGAAATTTGGTACGCGGCGAGCCGATTCGGACAAGCCTTTCACTTTACCCCAATGAAGAAATTTACAGCAAGGGCGAATACATTTTTTCGCACGAATACGAAGTTACAAGCGATGAAGATTCAGAAGTTATCGTCCGAAATTTTTTAATTGAAGTAAATCACGCGGCGGTTGAAAAGGGAATTTTACCCGATCCTATTAGCGGCAGTGTTGGAATTATGGAAGGTTCCCAGCTTTATGAATTGCTTGAAGAAATTGAAAAAGTACGCGGCAAAATTCGTTTGACTGCGCGCGCGCGTGAAAATGTTCAATCAATCGGACCTTTGCGCTTGAATATCAAACTTGATCAGAAAGGTAAAAATAATGTTTATCGTCGGAGTTGACCCGGGAAGGGATAAATGCGGCGTGGCGGTTTTAAATTCTGACGGCGAAATTTTTTTTGAAAAGGTTATTGAAACTGCCGAATTTGAATCGACTTTAAAAAATCTCATCGCGCAGTACAAATTGGAACTTGCAATTTTGGGCGACGGTACAACGCACAAAAACGCCGAAAAAATTTTACTCGGCTTGAACTTGCCGGTAGAAATTGTTGACGAAAAACATACAACCGAGCAAGCCCGCCTTTTATATTGGAAAAAAAATCCCCCGCACGGCTGGCGAAAACTTTTGCCGACTTCATTGCAAGTGCCGCCGGAGCCTGTCGATGGAATTGTAGCTGAAATTTTAGTTAAACGTTACTTACAAAAATAAAAAACCGCTCCTGTCGAGCGGATTATTTTTTTGAAAATTTTTTATCTAAATAATATTTTTTTCGTAAGCGTCATACAAAAGTTTGAGTTCCTCTACCTTGTCATAAATTTCAATTTGCAACGCGGAGGCTTTATCGTATTCGCCGGAAATTAACGCCGTGATTAATTGCGTGAATAAAGATTTTTGGTCGATTGAATCTTTGGCAAGTTCGGCGCGCAACATAAAAATTTTATTCCAGCTGTAAGCGTCTTGATCCGTTACAAAATCTGAATGAATTTTTTTAGCCTTGCGAACAATCCCGCGCAATTCCGGCAGAATCCTTGAAATTAATTCGGTCTTCCAACGCAACAGCGCGCCTTCACGAAAACCGGCGATAATTTTTTCATTCAACGCGCCGCCGCTTGAAATTACTTTTACTTTGTCGGGATAATTTTCAAACGCCGCCATATTTTCCCAAACAGTTGCGGGCGGCTTGCCGAAAAGTCTGTTTCTTTCTTCAACAGTATAATCTTCGTAAACGTCCTTTTCACTGCGATAGGCGCGGTCTTTTTCAAGATAAAAACCTTCAACGCCTGCATCTTTGCTAAGTTCAGCCAAAAGTTCGTCCGTCGTATGATTGACGCTCATTTTAATACCGTCGATAATCGCCGAATATGACGCCGCCAAAACTAAATAAATATTGCTGTAAGGGTTGCAGCCGCGCAGTTCAAAACGTGTTGCCATTGGATTTTCCAAATCACGAATCAAGCTAACTAAAATTGTACGGTTGCGGCTTGGAAATTTCGGCGTGTGTCCTAAACTTGTAACGATACAAACGGGAGCCTCAAAGCCGGGCTTTAATCTGTTCAAAGAATCATTTGTCGAACTTACGAAAGGGTTTATAACTTCATAATGTTTCAGCAAGCCCATTAACGCGCCGTAACCAACAGCACTCATATAATCTTTTTCGGGATTTTTGGCGGCGAAAAGGTTGTACATTTTGCCTTCAGCCGTAACGGCGGCAAGTCCAATGTGCGTATGTTCACCGTTACCGGCAAGCCCTATCATTGGCTTAGCCTTGAAACTTACTTCAAGCCCGTTGGCGCGGAAAATTTCTTTTACAACCGTTCGCACAATAATTTCATTGTCAGCCGCCTGTACCGCGTCAGTAAATTTCCAGTCAATTTCCAACTGTTCGCAAACGTGCGTTAAGTGTCCGCTTTCATCAATTTGCGCCTTCAAGCCGCCAACTTCTTTATGCCCCATTTCAACATTTAAGCCGTACTTGTCAAGTTCAATTAAACTTTGTTCAAGTGCACAACGTACCGCGCCGTGAGTGCGTTCCCAATATTGCTCTTGCATAACTTGCGACGCCGTCATTTCTTCAACTGCAGCTTCTTCAAGCGGCGTTTTTACCCAAAATTCAAGCTCTGTTGCTGAAGTAAAAGCAATGTCAACAACATCTTTACCATTGAAAGTTGTACCGCTAATTTCCGGGTAATGGTGAAACAAGTCAACCAATTCTTTTTTGACATTAATTAAAGTGTCCGTCAAAACTGCGCGAGAATCGACGCGCTTACCTTCATGGATTAAAAAGCTTGGAATTCGCAAAGTTCCAACAGGGCGATTTGTAAGGTTATCGTAGTTTTCAAAATTATAATCGACGAACCAATTTACAGAGGAATCAACAGGCATATCAACTTTAGCATTGTTAATTGTGGCAATTCCCGGCAAAACTACGCTGGAGCCGTCAGTTTGCACGGCGCGCCCTTCGTAAAATTCGTCAATATCCTTGATAAAAATACGCACGGGTATTTTTTCGTCAGTATCATTGCCGGCTAAATCTATTCCCATCATCGATACAAATTTTATTTCGGGGTGGTCGCGCAGTTGCTTTATAATTTCCTCTTTTGGGGTGTTTGCTTTTATCGTGTAAAGTAAATCTACCATGAAATCAACTCCTTCAAAATTTGCATTGAATATATCACAATTTGAAATACTTGTCGATTAAGTATACAAAATTCTGGGGATTAGGAAAATTTTTTTACAAATTTAAAGGAATATCTATATAGTTTATCTAAATGCTATTACGCAATTTTACAGGAGGGATGTTCATGAATTTTAGTAGCATCAAGGCAAAGTTAATTTTTCTGTTGATAATCATTGGCGCGATACCGATGGTTATTGCCGTCGCGATAAGTTCAACCAATACCATTTCCAACACCATTGAATCTGTCAAGAATGATTCAAAAATTAAAAATGAGTTCATAGCGCAGGATATTTCTTCAATGATTGGAAATAATTTCACGGCACTTAGACTGTTGGCGTTAAATCCGACGGTACAGGAATATTTGACGGCTCCTTCAGAAAATTATTTGCCGCAAATGAAAACCTTGATTCAAAACAGCAATAAACTTTTCAACGATTCAAGCAACATAGTTTTGACGGGAAGCGACGGCGAGCAAATTGTACGCAGTGACAGCGCAAAACTTGTTAATCTTAAATCACGGGATTATTTTCAAGAGGCAATGCGCGGCAACGAAAATGTTTCAGATGTCATTGTAAGTAAGACAAGCGGCTTGTCAATCGTTGTTATTGAAGTACCGGTAAAAAATTCTTCAGGAAATATTTTGGGAATGCTCCAACGCAATTACAATATTTCAATTTTGAATGAAGTCGTTAATTCTCAAGCTGACGAAAACACCGAAATTTTTATTCTTGACAATCAAGGTAAACTGGTTGCACATTCCGGCGTTGAAATTAAATCTGAAGAAGACAGGCTTGATATGAGCGGCTATGAATTTTTTAATAAATCTAAAACTGTAAAATCCGGCACTGAAGAAGAAACTTTGGCGGGTGAACATAAAATTGTAAGTTTCGCCGTTGAATCACAAACAGGCTGGGTTATCGCAACCGTTAAACCTTATTCTTTTGCAACGGCTCAAGCGTATAGTCAAGCTTATGTTTTTGCGGGAATTGGATTAGTGCTGTTGATTATCATTGCCGCAATAGCCGCCTTCATTGCGAAAAGTGCCGTTAAACCCATTCAATTAATCAGCAACACCGCCGGCGAAATTTCTGCAGGCAATTTATCAGTTGAACAAATTCCCGTTAATTCAAATGACGAACTCGGACAAGTTGCAACCGCCTTTGACAAAATGACTGACAAACTCAATAATTTTTTCCGCAGTGCTCAAAAAAGTGCCAATGAAGTTGCAAACTCGGCTGAAGACCTTAACAACAATTCGCAACAATCCGCTGAAGCCGCCAATCAAATTGCAGAATCAATTACAAAAGTTGCGGCTGAAACTGCCGAACAAAAAAATTTCGTAGCCGCCGCAATCAGTACGGTTGAAAATATGCAACACCTGCTTGAAATTATTGAAAAAAATTCTAAGGAAATGGCGGACGCCTCATTTAATACAAGCAACACTGCCGAAACCGGCGCGTCAACCATTGGCAACGCCGAAAATTCCATGAAGACTTTAGAAAAAACCGTTCAAGAATCCGCTAACGTCATTCAATCGCTCGGTGAACATTCAAAGGAAATTGGGCAGATTGTCGATACAATTTCAGCTATTGCCGCTCAAACGAATTTACTTGCACTTAACGCGGCTATTGAAGCGGCGCGCGCAGGAGATCACGGGCGCGGTTTTGCCGTTGTTGCAGAGGAAGTCCGCAAGCTTGCCGAACAGTCCAGCGTTGCCGCCGACCAAATTAATCAGCTGATTCAAAATGTTCAAACTCAAACTGATAAAGCCGTACAAACTATGAATGAAGGTACGGTTATGACAAGTAAAAGCGTTGAAATTGTTCACGAGACCGGCAGTGCTTTTCGTGAAATTGTTAAACAAGTTGAGGCTCTTACCGACAAAGTTAAACAGGCTACCGCCGCCGTTCAAAAAGCCAATGAAGGCAGAGTTCAAATAACAAACGCAATAAACAGAATTGAAAATGCCGCCGCCAATCTTTCAACTGAAGCTGAAACAGTTTCCGCCTCGACGCAGGAACTTTCTGCCTCAATCGAAGAAATTGCTGCTGCAAGCCGTCAACTTTCCAATATGGCTGAAAATTTAGATTCAGATATAAATACTTTCAAACTTCGCAAATAATTTTTAAAACCTTAAATAAAAAAGAAAACGACGCTGAAAAAATTGCGTCGCCTTTAATTTGAAATGTATGAGCAAATATATTCTTGCGAAACTCGCAGGAAGTCAAAATTAAAAAATCCCGAATCGCAGAGCAACACGGGGTAAATAGTGCGGTAGTTTGATAGTGGGGTAGTGCGGTAGTTTTTACTATCTAACTATCACACTATAACACTATACCACTATCCAACTATAAATCCCCTTCCTGTCGCTCGCAGGTCAAACGGTGATTGTTAATTGGGCAATTCTCCTGACTCCAGGTCTCAGCTCCTCTGCGCCTTCTCAAGCTTTCGCCCAATGACATTTTGCAGATTCGCTCGCTGTTACAGTGGCGGGACCGTTCCGGCTTGTACCGAATTCCTTATTAAGTATTTCTACACCCAATTCAATCAGTATTCAATTTGCGCTATAATACGATTTACGGGCGTAATTGTCAAGATTTTTATTTTAGTCAAAATTTAACGTCAACTGCATTGTTGCGGCTTGATTTTTCGTCGGCGATACCGCTAAGAAATTTTTTGCCGTTTCAAAATTTTCTAAGCTTGCCGCCGCGTCAACATTTGCTTTCGCTACGCGCTTTTTGGAATGGTAACGATTAAGACCTTCAGAAATTTTTTTTGCGTTTTCAGGTTTGCAGGAAGGATTGTTACTGCCGGAATTTTTCGCCGAAAGTTGCGCTTTGCGTTCATCTGAAAGTTTTCTGTCTTCGGGTTTTATTGATGCCCAATAAGCTTTGCGGGCTTCAGAAATTTTGCGCTTGTGTTCTTCAGAAAATTTGCGCCCCTTGCGCTTTGCAGACATTTTAGCTTTTGTTTCATCGCTGGCTTTTGTACCAAGTTTGGCTTGTCTGACACGTTCGCGAGTTTCAGGCGAGCGTTTTTGCCCCAAATTTGATTCTCTGATTCTGCGCTTTTCATCTTCAGTATGCTTGCGCCCAAGTGCATATTGATTGCCCATACTTGCCGCCGCTATTTTTTCGCGTGTATCTTTGACGGGATTTAAAATACCTTCGCCGCCATCTGTGCGATTGTAGCCTTTCGGTACTTTGCAGTCCCAAATTTTAATCCATTTCATTTCAGCCGCGTTAAGTTCCTCAAATGAATAGCATTCTTCAAGTACTTCAATTTCAAAATTTTTTCTGCCATACTTGCGAATATCTTCACCGAGCGGCGAATTGGCTCTTGCGTGTTCGTTGAAACGATATGAAACTTTTTTTATCGTTTGTCCGACGTACTGCTTGCCGTTAATCCTGCAGGTTATACCGTAAACCCTGCCGTACACTTCTTTTTTTTCTTCTTCCAAAATACTTGCACTCCTTTTCTTGACAAACAGAACACAAGCATTTATAATCTTATTGACAAAACCGCTTGCGTTCTGCAGTTTTTTGTTTACAAGTTGAATATTACACGAATGCAAAAGTTTTGTCAAGAAAGAAAATAATTGAAAGTTGAAATAAAAAGAAACCTCCGACCGTCGAAACGATTGGAGGTTTTTTGTTTGCCGAAAATTTTTACTTATTAGGGGCGTCTTCCGGTTTCTGATAAAAGAACGCGCGGTACGAGGTATAGCCAAGCTTGCGGTAGTTTAAAATAGCTTCAGTAGCTCCAACAAATAAAATACCGCCCGGTACAAGCGAATTAAAAAATCCTGTATACATCTGGGTCTTTGCATCCTCCACAAAATATATGCATACGTTGCGATTTATTATCAGTTGAAAATTCTTTTCATATGGGTCTTTCAGCAGGTTGTGTTGTTTAAATTCGATTAACGATTTAATTTCTTGTTTAATGGCGTATTTGCCGTCGGGTGTTTTGTCAAAATATTTGGCTTTACGGTCGGGGCGCATTGCCTTAATTTCGTTTTCGGTGTAGACGCCTTTTTTAGCCTTTGCCAAAATTTCAACGTCAAGATCTGTTGCCAAAATTCTGTGCTTAACATTGGGCGTTAATTCTTTCAAAATAATGGCGATGGTGTAAGGTTCCGCGCCGATTGAACAGCCCGCGCTCCAAATGTTGAGTTTCGGCGAACTTTTAAGCAACATAGGCAAAACGTCTTTTTCAAGAATATCGAACTTGTCGGGGTTGCGGAAAAATTCAGATACGTTGATTGTAAGGTATTCGATAAAATCTGCAAAGTCTTCCTTGTTTTGAGAAACTTTGTCGAAGTAAGCAACAAAAGAATTCATCTCTGCGCGAGTAACGAGGTTACCGATACGGCGGCGCATTTGCGGTTCTTTGTAAAGGTGTAAGTCAATACCGGTTTTAGCGTTCAATTTCTGCTTAAATAAATCCCAATCCTTATCATCCATAAAAATTACCTCCTATAGTTTTTGAACATTTTAGCAAAGGCTAAAAATATTTTCAACCGCCAAAAAAAACTTGCTCATAGATTAAATTTATTATAAAATTTATGCAGGATTTTTGGAAGTTTTTAACAAGGAGGTTTTAAAAATGGATTTTACAGGGATAGGGAAAATTGGCACGTTTGCCAAACAAAAAAATTTACTTTTCGCCGCAAATTACCGAATGAAAACCGGGCAAAGTATCGTTGACGGCAGCGGGCGTTTGACGCTCACAAAATCTACAATGTTCAGCCAAATTCAATCTTCAAGCAAAAGTTCAACTTCAGTTGCAGACAAAACGCGCCTTGCGTCAATCAAACAAAAACTCAAGAGCGGCAAAAAACTTTCTCAAGCCGAAATGAATTACTTGAAAGAAAAAGACCCGTCAACTTACAAAAAGGCAAAGTACGCAGATGAAGCGCGGGAAGAATTGAAGGAAGAACTCAAACAAGCTACAACAAAACAAGAAGCGCGACAAGCCGTTATGCGCGCAGTGGCGAAAATTGCGGCTGATTGTGCGGCAGACTTTGAATCGTTGCAAGCGAGCGCAGGCGGCGGCGGTATGAGTCTCGGCGGCGCGAATATGAATTTTGGCGGCGATTCTGCAGTTAATATGAATGTTGAAGGCGCGGCTACTGAAAACTTGAATGTTGAGGGCGGCGAAAATATTTCTACCGGCGAAATTTCCGGCGTTGAAAATGTTGACGCTACAGCCAATGAAAATTCTGCTGTTCAAAATGAAAATCCCGTCGCGCAGGCTCCAAATTTGCAGGGTACTGATGAAAATTCTGACAGCGCGGCTGATATTCTCGACAAGTACATTTATGCAATTCGCGCAATTCAAGACGAATGGTTGAACTTTATTAAATCTGACGAATACAAGGAAATGCCTGAAGATATTTTTGAAGAGGCTGAAATGTTACTTCACGGCGGCAAAAAATCCGAAAATAAAATTGCAAACGCGCAGGCGGTTGACGCAATTTTGGCGTACCGCGCGGCAATGAATTACAGGTTGGAAGAATGACACACGAACACGAACATATTTTGCCGGACGGCACAGTTATAAAACATACGCACACGCACACAAAAACTAAGGCGGTTTTAAATCGTATGGCGCGAATTATCGGACATATGCAAGCCGTAAAAAAAATGGTTGAGGACGGGCGCGATTGCAGCGAAGTTTTAATTCAACTTTCAGCGGTTGACGCGGCTATTAAGTCAGTCAGCCGTGTTATTTTGAAAGACCACATGGAACATTGCATAGTTGACGCAATTAAAACCGGCGATAATGAATCTATTGAAAATCTTAACAAGGCGATTGATCAAATTTTTAAATGAAATTTGCGCAGAATTGCCCTTAGAATCATTTTTACTTTTTTTAGGTATAAAGTTACCAAATGATGTCAAACGTGGCTTGCAGACCCCTTCAGGCGCGTTTAAATCGATTTTTGAAAGGAGTTTGTCTATGGTGAAAGAACGTGTTCATAAAGATATTATAATTATTGGCGCGGGAATGGCAGGCTTAACCGCCGCAATGTACGCGGGCAGAATGAATCTTGATACTTTAGTTTTGGAAAACGGAATTGTAGGCGGGCAAATTGCAAACGCTACAGGAATTGAAAATTATCCCGGCTTTATCAGCGTCAAGGGCGCAGATTTAATTTCGACGCTCCAACAACAAGCTGAAAATTTCGGCGCGGTTATTGATGAGTTTGATACTATTCAAAAAGTTGTCCTGCGCGAAAATCCCAAAATAATTGAAACTGAAGAAAAAATTTATCTTGCTGACGTTGTAATAATTGCAAGCGGTATGAATCGCCGTAAACTTCCATTGCCTGAAGAAAGAAAATTTGCGGGGCGCGGCGTGCATTATTGCGAACTTTGCGACGGGCATATGTACCAAAATAAAATTATTGCAGTAATGGGCGGCGGCAACGCGGCACTTGACGCGGCTAATTTTTTGACAAAGTACACCGATAAACTTTATTTAATCCATCGTTCAGAATTTCGCGCAGATGAAGTTACTCAAAAAAGAATCCGCCAAAATCCCAAAATTGAAATTATGTTGCAAACTGAAATTAAAAAACTTAACGGCGATAAAAAACTTGAAACGATTGATATTCTTGATAAAAATACCGGTGTGACAAAAAACATTGCGGTTGACGGAATTTTTGTTAATATTGGTGTTGTACCGAATACCGAACTTTTCAAAGACGAATTGAAACTTTCAAAGAGCGGCAGAATCCCTGCCGGTGAAGATTGTAAAACTGAAATTGAAGGCGTATTTGCGGCGGGCGACGTTCGAGAAAAAGAAATTCGCCAATTAACAACGGCGGCGGCTGACGGTACAACGGCGGCTCTTCTTGCCGAAAAATATTTGTCTAAACTTAAAGAATCAATTTAATATTCCAGAGGTGATACAATGAAAACGCGCAAAATTAAAAATCTTGTCGTAAGTGAAATTGGTATGGGTTGTATGGGATTTTCGCACGGCTACGGCAAAATTCCTGACGAAGATTACAGCATTGAAGCAATTCGTAAAGGCTATGAGGCGGGCTGTACTTTTTTTGATACGGCTGAAGTTTACGGTCCTAACCTTGAGCCGCAATTCAAAGGACACAATGAAAAAATCGTCGGTAAGGCGATAAAAGATTTTCGCCAAAATGTTATCCTTGCCACAAAGTTACACATTCCAACTGAAGAGGCTGAAAATGACGGCGTTTATAAAACTCTGCGCAACCATTTAGAAAAATCACTTGAAAGACTGCAAACAGATTACGCAGATTTATATTACTTGCACAGAATTAACCCTGCAGTTGAAGTTGAAGAAGTCGCCGTCGGTATGGGACAACTGATTAAAGACGGCTTGATTAGAGGTTGGGGCTTGTCTCAAGTGCCGGTTAAAATTATCGACAAGGCGCAAAAAATCACGCCCTTAACTGCAGTACAAAATATTTACTCAATGGTTGAACGCGGCGTCGAAGAGGAAGTTATTCCTTACTGCCTCAAAAATGATATTGGGCTTGTTGCATTTTCGCCAATTTCCAGCGGCTTTTTATCCGGCAAAGTTACGACTAAAACCGAATTTGAAAAAGTTGATGACGTCAGAAAATTTGTCCCGCAGTTGACAAAAGAAAACATTGAAGCGAATCAACCAATTTTGGAAGTTATAGCGCGTTTCGCCGGTTTAAAAAATGCTACGAATGCTCAAATTGCGTTGGCGTGGATGTTGCATAAATATCCAAATGTAATACCAATTCCCGGCTCCAAAAATCAAGGGCGAATTTTGGAAAATCTTGGTGCAAGTAATGTTGAATTGACTGACGCCGAATTTACGGAACTTGAAACGGCGTTGAACAGTTGCACTATTTACGGGCACAGAGGCTTTGATGAATCTGAAGGCAAAAGTTTTTTGGACGTCAAACATAAATAATTTTTTTAGGGGGCAGTTTATATGGTAAAAGTTTACACGGTTGAAGGTTGCCCTTATTGCGAAAAAGTTAAAAAGTATTTAAAGTCTAAAGACGTTGAATTTGTTGCTTATGACATTGAAAAGGACGCCGCCGCGCGCGCAGATTGTATCAAACTTACCGGAATTGACGGCGCGGTTCCCGTTACAACGATTGACAATGAAAATTACGTTTTGGACTTTGATAAAAAGAAACTCGATGAATTACTTTGTTTGTAGGAGGTTTTAAAATTGGTAAAAGTTTATTCTTTTGAGGCTTGCCCGTGGTGTACGAAAGTTAAAAAATATTTAGATTCAAAAGGCGTCGAATACGAAGTCCGCGATATTGAATTGAATGAAGACTACGCCAAAGAATGTTTGCAAATCAGCGGCGATACAATGGTTCCCGTTACAACGATTGACGGCAAAAATTTTGTACTCGGATTCGATAAAGCAAAAATCGATGAACTTTTGGCAGGTTGAGGAGGTTTTTAAATGGGCGTTTATGATTTCACTGTAAAAACCAACAAGGGCGTTGAAAAATCTTTGGCGGACTACAAGGGAAAAGTTTTGTTGATTGTCAACACCGCCTCAAAGTGCGGCTTTACTCCACAGTTTGAAGGCTTGCAAAAACTTTACACCGAATACAAAGATAAAGGCTTGGAAATTCTCGGCTTCCCTTGCAACCAATTCGCCGCGCAAGATCCCGGCAGTGCTGACGAAATTCAAAGTTTTTGTAAATTGAATTACGGCGTAACTTTCCAAATTTTTGAAAAAGGCGACGTACGCGGCGAAACTGCGCAACCGCTTTTTAAATATTTGACGGCGCAGAAAAAGTTTGAGGGCTTCAATAAAGAAAATCCAATGACCGCTATTTTGGTAGATGCATTGCAAAAAAATTTTCCGGAATACCTTGAAGGCGACGGAATTAAATGGAACTTCACAAAATTTTTAATTGACAGGAACGGCGAAGTTGTAGCGCGTTTTGAACCAACTACCGACCCCGCAGATATTGCCCCTGCTATTGAAAAACTTTTATTCTATAAGGCGTGAACACTCGCGACTTTAGTCGTGAGATGAAACGCCGTTATTGACCGTGTTTTAAAAATATCCTAAAATATTTGTAGCGGTTAGAATTCCGCTTTAACAAAAATGTATTAAGTAAGCGTGTAGACTTAAAGTCTTATCGTGTAGAGGCGACGTGGACACGCCTGTAAGAATAAGGGCTTTTAGCCAAACTTCTTAGATGGAGATCCGAAAAACTACTATCTCCCAGAAGCCCGCGAATTTAGTCGTGGGTGGTTCACAAAAATTAATCAGTGAGGAGCAATTGAAAATGGCACAAACACCCGGTTTTAATCTTGGCGAAATTATGAAACAGGCGCAAATGTTGCAGCAAAGTTTTGAGGCAAACAAACAAAAACTCAAGCAAGAAACTGCAACCGCAACTGTCGGCGGCGGTATGGTTACTGCAACCGTTGACGGCGAAAAGCAACTCAAAGAAATTAAAATTTCGCCGGAACTTTTGGAAGATGGCGACGTTTCGACGATTGAAGATTTGGTCGTTAGCGCAGTCAACGCGGCGAATGTCGAAATTGAGAAAAAAATTAACGCCAATATGGCGGCGTTTGCAGGAAATGCTCTTGGCGGCTTAGGCGGCGCAGGACTCGGCGATATGGCTAATATGCTCGGCGATTTGCTCGGCGGTCCGAAAAAATAATTTGGGTGATTGAATATTTTTTACAGTCGTTGACTTTAAAAGTTGACGGCTTTTTATTTTCACAAAAATTAGAAACAGATTAAAAATATTTATGGTAAGATTAAGAATCGCCTCCAATACTGGACAATTTTTTCAAAATAAATTAAAATTACGCTACAAAGTTAATTGACTGTTTGGAGGATGAGAATATGAGAAACAAAATTGAAATCACCAAGAAAAACAATAAAATCCATTTCTATTTTGTAATGAGCGGCAAAAGGTATTATATGTTTTCGCAGAGTTTTTCAAAGGGTGTTTACGAATTTTTCCGAAACGGTCGATCTGAAGCCGAATTGTACAGTTACAAAATGTGGCACAAAAATCCGCGCTTGGATAAAACTATTGAAAAAATTCCAATGTACATTCGCTACGTAATTAAAGAAGAAAATGCTGCTTAAAATTTAAATCTCAAACTCTTTTTCTAAACAAAAACTCGAAAGGCTGAAACCCTTCGAGTTTTTTTATTTTATTAAATTCCTGTCTATCCTGACAATTTGCAATTAACGGCAGTTTCATATTGTTTTGTAACTTTCTGATACAAGCGATTTTCTTTTATGCTGTAGCGATCGGCAATAACGGGTTTACTGCCCCTGCGAAACAAGACCACTTTAGCCAACGGCATATAAAGCACTTCCTCCAACGGTACATTCAAACGCTCGCTGATATTTTTGGCGGTGTTTAAATCGCAAGAACCAAAATAGGCGTAAGTATCACAATTATTGCGAATGGTAGTTGCATCGTCTGCGCCGTAAAGGGATTCAAGTTGGCTTTCACTTTGTATCAACAAGGTTACCGAAATTTTCTTTTCCCTGAAAATGCTGATATAATCGCTGAAATTTAAAATTCGACCGGTTGCAAAATCATCGCAAATAATATGAGTTTCCAGCGGCAGTTGATAATCTAAATCTGCGCGACTTTCGGCGTACTCAAAAAGTTCTTTAAACATTTGACAATAGAAAAGATTTGAATAAAATTTCAAGGCGGGATTAACGGCTGAAGTTGAAACAAAAAGTAAAGTTTTTTCGTCTGCAATTTTCTTGAAGTCCAATTTATTTTTAAGGGCAATTAATTTTCTAAGTTCCAAGCCGAAAATGCTGTCAAGTGTGGTATTTAGTGCACTGTAGACACAACCGGCGGTACGCATCGGCAACTGACGAAAAGTTCTCCAACAAGAAATTGCAAAACGTACAAGGTTATTTGATTTGAGTTTTACAAACTTGTCATCCATCGAAGTTTTTATGGAATCGTCGTCTTCAATAATTTCAAGTTCCGCTTGAACGTTTAAAACGTCATTGAAACTTGGATTTTCTTTTGTAATTAAAACATAGGCAATTTCGGCAGACAAAAGAGAAATTGCGGATTGTGTCCAATAGGGGTCGGAGGAAAGATTTTCATATTCAGATTTAACTATTGCCTGCGCCAAAAAACTAATATCAAGATAATTTTTCACGTAAGTCATCGGGTCATAAGAAATATCACTTTTAGCCGGATTGACAAAATTTAAATCTAAAACTTTATAGCCGCGTTCTTTGAAAAGCGGCGTATATTTGGCTACGAGTTTTCTTTTCGACAAGTTGACAACCAAGCTTGAATTGGAAGTTTCAAGGAGGCGCATTTCGGTAACGCTCATAGTTTTGCCGCTTCCGCTGCTGCCACAAACAATCACGTTGTTATTAAGTTGAGTTTTTTCTGTGTTCGTGCTGAAAATACAGTTGTTGCCGTCGCCCAAAATAATTCTATCTGATTTCACAGCTCAGCCCTCCATAAATTCATTAAAACCAACAATTTTATCAACTAACAAAAAAAATGATTGTAAGCCTTCGTTTTCTTTATAGATTTCTGTGAAGTAATATCAAAGACAAAAAACGCCCACCGCAAGCCAAAAACTTACAGCGGGTATTTTTGTTTCAGCCCCCTTACGAGTAAAACAATTCTAAACTATAGTAAAAAATTAAATCAATCAAAGTACGAAAGTTTCAGCCCCCTTGCGAAGTGTGGCTTAGTATAAACTAAAATTCAGCATTTGGCAAGAAAAATTTTATAAAATTTTTTAGTGATTTTGGTGCGGAATTTTATTTAAGGAAAAATGAACTTTACGAATAATAATTTTTGCTGATATTTGAGTAAGTAGCCGGACTTACAACGCCATCTTTTATCTTTACGTCACTAAGAAAAAGCAACATAATATTTTTTTTGCCCAACGGTTTCGCCGCCCTTTGCAATTAAAATTATTATAGCCCGAAATTTGCGTACTTCAAAAATTTTTTACAATATAATATACTTGCCGCCTTTAGTTGCAGGAAAAAACTTTTAAGTATTGAAAAAATTTCATAAGGAGGAAAGGCTTATGGGAAATGAAAAGTTTAACGCGCTGTTGTTTGATACGCGCTCCATTCAAAAATATATCTATTCCGGAAATTTACTTCGGACAAATATAGGCGCGTCGTACATTGTAGACAGAATTTTTTTTGATATTTTGGTTGACACTTTACAAAAGATTTTTCCGAATGAAAATTTTGACTATGCAAAAGACACGACGTGGAAAATTTCTGAAGATGATAAAAATTACTGGGAAAAAATGAAAAGTTGTTGCGTGGCGTACATTGGCGGCGGCAACGCTTTAATTTTATTTAAGGAAGACAGACGCCGTGAAGTTGTCAAAAATTTTACAATGAAACTTTTGGAAACGCGACCGGGTTTAAAAGTCGGCGTGGCGTTCGGCGAATTAAATATTTTCGACGGCAAAATTAATCAAGACGATATGTCGGCACTGTACACCAAGCTGAAAGAAAATCAAAATAATATTTTTCCGGCAGTAAATGTACCATACAGCGGCTTAACTTTGAGTTGCGAAATAAACGGCGAGGCGGCGAATTTTTGCGATACGCAAGGACTCGTTAAACCAACTGCTGAAATAAGATTTTATTCACAAGAAACAGCGGTAAAAGCGCAAATGTCAGACGCCGCCAATAAAACAAAGAATTTGAGTGAACGTTTTAACAAGATTTTTAATGTAAAACAAATCGCCGTACGAATGGACGAGTTTATATTTCCAACAAAGGTAGACGAACTCGGACAAAAGGACGGCGAAAATTATTTTGCGATAATTCACGCAGACGGCAACAATATGGGCGTAAAATTTCGCGGCTGTAAAAATCTAATGGAGCGGCGCAGATTGTCAAGGGAAATTCGGCGCAAAACTGAAGGAGCTTTTGCAGAATTACTTTTGAAAATAATTGCCGCAAAAACTGAAGGGATTTTCGACGAAATTTTAGATTTAAAAAATAAAAAAATTTTGCCGATACGCCCGCTGATATTGGGCGGCGACGACGTAACTTTCATTTGCCCGGCAAAAATGGCGATACTGTTTACAAAAACTTTAATGGAAATTTTGGACGCGGAAACGCCGGAAAATGCGCCGGAAAATTTGACGCAGGCAGCAGCGCGGAAAATGGATTGTTGCGCGGGCGTGGCGATATTACCGACGGCGTATCCTTTTTTCAGAGGCTACGAATTGGCAGAGCAACTTTGCGACGCAGCAAAAGAATCAATGCGCTTGCAAAAAGAGCCTTCAAGTTGGTTAGACTTTGCGATATTGCACGGAGAACAAGCCCCTACACTTGAACAAATCAGGCAACGTGAATACACGGGCGCGCGCGGCAACTTGCATTTCGGACCATATCGAATTGGAAATGAAGCCGCCAAAAATAAAGTCAATCGCCGTTACAACATTGAAAATTTATTGTCCTGCGCGACGCAGTTTGCATATATGCCGCAAGGAAAAGTTAAGGAATTGCGCGGAATTTTACAGCGCGGAAAATCAGACGCCAAAAAATTTTTAAATCAGCTCGACGTGCAAGAAAAAATATTGCCGGTGGTGCCGGATTGGGCGGATTATCTTGTTGACGCGCTGTGGAGCGCAGAAACGCCGCCGCGCACGCCGTACGTTGACGCAATAGAAATAATAGATTTTTATTCGCCGGAGGTGGCAGAAAAATGGCAGAATTTGACGTGACAATAAAAGTTGAAACGCCGTTACATTTGGGTTCGGGGCAAGCTGACGTGAATATTGACGCGGAAATAGTGCATGACGCTTACGGGTTGCCGTATTTTCCCGCCAAAAGATTTAAGGGGTTGCTGTATGAAAGCGCGGTTGAAGTTTATGAAATGTTGGAACTCTCAAAAATAAGCACAAAAAATATTTTGCCGCCGGAACAACTTTTTCACAGGTTTTCAAATGACGCCGACAAAGTTTCAGACGTTCAAATAATAGTGCCGAATTTTTATCTGAAAGATTATGAAAAACTTTGTGCGGATTGGCGGTACTTGCAAAAAAAATATCCCGAAGTTTTCAGAGCGGCGGACGTTTTAAAAAGTTTTACGTCAATTCGCTATCAAACAAAGTTGGAAAAAGGAATAGCCGCCGCCGGTTCACTGCACAATTTGAACGTTTTGAACGCGGGCGTTGAATTTTTTGGCAAGATTGAAATTTTAAATTCAAGTCGCCGCGTTATAAATTTAATTGCGCTGGCTATGAAAAATTTGACTTCAGCCGGAACAAAAAGAAATCGCGGATTCGGGCGAATAACCTGCACGGCGAAATTTGAAAATGATTCGGTGGACAGTATCATAAAAAAATTTTTTGCAAAGGGGGTATAAAAATGCACGAAATAAAATTTTCAATAAAAATCTTATCGCCGGTGGTAATTTCGGCAGCGAGCAATTCAACATTAATGACGGGCAGTCACGACGAAATAAGCGGGTCGGTAATACGCGGCGTTTTGGCTGAACGTTACGTGCGTGAAAAAGATTTGGGCAGCACGGCGCATTCAAACGAAAATTTTCAAGAATTATTTTTTGGCGGATTAAAATTTATTTCGGCGACGCCCGCAATTTCCGGCAAGCGCAGTTTTACTTTGCCGTTGTCATTGCAGCGCGGCAAGAAAGGCACTGATGACGCTAAAATTGTGCAAGATTTACTTACTGAAAAAAATCCTGCACAAGGTAATAAATCTTTGCGCGGTTACGGGATTGTTGACGGCGAAAAAATTATTACGGCGTCGGTTGAGAAAAATATTTTTATGCATATGTCGCGCAGTGAAAATAAAGAGCGAATATCCGGCAAAAGTGAGGCAGGGCACATTTACAACTATGAGGCGTTGGAGGCTGGACAGATTTTTTGCGGGGCGATTTTGGGCGAAAAGTCCGCGCTTGACAAATTAAATCTTAAAAATTTTACGACGCGGCTCGGGCGTTCAAGGTTTACGCAATACGGCAAGTGCGAATTTCAATTTGGCGCGGTTGAAGAAATTCCGGCTGAAGATTTTGGCGAAAAATTTTATTTGCGGCTTGAAAGTCCGTTAGTACCGGCGGAAGATTATTTTATAAGCGCGGAAAATATTTTGCAGGCTGAAGTTATTTACAAGCTCGGCGAAAAATTTAAGTTGGGAAAAGTTTTTGCGTCAAGCGTCGAAATAGAAAATTTTCATATGACGATGAAACGCCCGCGCGTTATGGCACTTGCCGCCGGTACGGTTTTTGAAGTTGAAACAAAAAATTTGACAGACGCCGATAAAAAAAATATTTGCGAAAAAATTTACAGCGGTTTTGGCACGCGCACTGAAGAAGGTTTTGGGCAGCTTAGATTTTGGACGCCGCAAAACTTTACCCTTGAAAAAGTTGACAAAAATAATTTTGACAAGCCGGAAAATTTTTCAGCTGAAACTTTAAAAATTGCGCAAAAAATTTTACTTGAAAGATTTTTGGAGCAGTTGAGGATTGACGCTTACAACGCCGCCAAAAGTTTAAATCTGCGCGACGGCAATTACACGCACTTTTTCGCAAGGCTTGATAACATTCTTTCGACGGTCGGCAAAAAAAATACTCGTCAAAAATTCAGTGAACAAATTAAAGCTGAAAGTAAGGACGGCACTTTATTTCAAGATAATCTTAAAAAAATTTACATTGGCAAAGATAAACTTTTTGACGTATTGACGGGCGGCGCAAAATTGCCATATGAAGACACAGAAATTTTGAGCGGCGATTTTACCGAAATTCAATTTGAAAAATCTAAATTTGCAGATGAATTTTGCTTTGAATACCTGCAAAATTTCTTTAGGGCGGCGCGGAAAACAGCGGCGGCGAAAGGCGGCGGTAACAATGATTGACGCACAAATTATCGGCAAAATTTTAATTACAGGCGAATTGGTTTTAAAATCGCCGTTACTGATAGGCGACGGGGCGGGCGAAACTGCCGACAACTTCAAAGATATTCACGTTTTGAAAAATCAAGAGGGCGAGCCGTTTATACCCGGAACTTCAATTTGCGGAGTCCTGCGCGAGGAATTTAAACATTTTGAAGTACTTGAAAAACTTTTCGGCGACAAGGATAAATTTCAAAGTGCGATTCAGATTGAAGACGTTGAACTTACCGGCGGCAAAATAATTTATCGTGACGGCGTGAAAATTGACACTTTTAAGGGTACAGGCGTTGAAGGCGCAAAATACGATTATGAAGCGGTTGAACGCGGGGCAAGCGGCGATTTACGAATTTTAATAAATCTGCGCGGCTGCCACGCTGGAGAAAATTTCAAAGGCGCGGTTGCCGAAATTTTGGGCAAACTTGAAAGCGGTATTCGGCTTGGCGCGTTGACTGCCAAAGGTTTTGGGCTTGCCGCGGCTGAAAATCTTGACGCCGAATTTTACGACTTCAGAAAAAAATCTGACGTTATAGCGTGGTTTACTGATAAAAACGTTACAGAAAAAATTAAGCCCGCCAAAATTATTTCGGCTGACAGCGATACTTTCATTGTTGACGCGGATTTTACTTTCAATTCGTCATTCATTGTAAGAAATTATGAAGTTGACGCCGCCGACAGGGAAAATAAAATTTCGGCGGTAAGTATGAAAAGCCTTGCAGATTTTGTTATACCCGGTACAAGTTTAAAAGGAATTTTCCGGCATCGCGCAGATTACATTTTTCAAAAATTAAATTTAAGTACAAATTTTCTAAATAATTTAATGGGCAGTGCGGGCGACGAAAAAATAAAAAGCCGTTTTATCGTTGCCGAAAGTTACGTTGAAAATAAAAATGTTGTCGAATTTGCGCACGCCAGAAATAAAATTGACAGATTCACGGGCGGGACGTTGCAGGGCGCACTTTTCAAAACAAAGCCGGTTTATCAGAAAAATTTTGTACCAACCTTGCACGTGCATTTTGAAATTGTTGACGCAAAAGAATTTGAGGCGGGGCTTGCGCTTTTTTTATTGCGCGATTTGTGGTTAGGCAACGTTGCGATTGGCGGCGAAAAGTGCATCGGGCGCGGCACTGTTACGGGAATTTCAGCCAAAATAAAATTCAAGGGCAAAATTTACGAACTCGGCGCGGGCGGCAAGGTTACTAAAGGTGACGCTGTTGAACTTTCAAATTTAGCCGCGTCAATTCAAAATTGGGGTGAATCAAATTGAGAGGCTTAAATCTTGCAAAAAATGTCGGACTTAAAATTTGCGAATGTCAAAAAATATTTGCGCCGGTAACTTGCGAAATTTCTTTGAACGACGTTGAAAATTTTATCCAACAAAAATTTAAAAATCAGCGCGCGGTATTCGTGGCGTGGCAGATTCAGAATATTATTTGGGGCAAAGTTGAAGGCGGCAAACTTTTTTCAAACGCAGAAATTACGCCGCAATTTTGGCTTGAGTGCAGAATTTTCAACGCGGCTGAAGAACTTCATTTAAAGCGAATTGAAAATAAATTGCGCGGGCGTTACGTTCAAGATACTGAAGGCGCGGGCGATTTTTACGTTGACAGCTTTTCAAGATTTTGGGGCGAAAATTCCGGCGCGGCTGACGGCTTTATAAAACTTCTTGACAGGCAACGAAAACTTTTTATGGAAATTCCCTGTGAAAATAACAATTCCAAGTGGTACGGACTTTTGACGCGCAATTATATTTCAAGTGAAGAAACAACGGGACTTTCCGGCTATACAGATTATCGTTTTGTGGCGATTGAACCGGCGGAGGAGGGCGGCAACATTGGCTAAAAATAATAAAAGCAGTCGCAGTGAAACTTTTAAAGGATTTGATGCGCTGAAAAATTTTAATTTTGGCAACAATGATAAAAAATCTGCTGATTCGAGCAAAACTCAAAATTTTAATCAGCAACAAAATTCTCCGCGTGGCTATAACAGAAATTCTGATAATCGCAATAATAATCGTCGTAATAATTCTTTTCACGGTACGCCGCAAACTGCAGCGCGTGCAACTGCCACTGCCGCAAATGAACTTATTGCAACCGCGCCTTACAATTTTGTTTCGTTGCCGCAAAAAGTTTTGGCGTCAGAAATTGACAGCGTCGAAAATTTTGAAAATCATATTCAAACACTCGGAAAAATCAGCGGCGAAATTGTACTTGAAATTGAAAATTTGACGCCGTTATTTATTGGAGGCAATGCTGAAAAAAGTTTTGCGCCCGCAGGTAAATTTATAATTCCCGGCAGTACCCTGCGCGGTATGTTCAAAAATATTTTTAAAATTGTAACTTGCGGCGCGTTTCGCGGCAGTACCAATTCACAGCAAAAGGGCGAAGATTTTAACGACGAACACATTTATTACCGCTGTTTGATGGGCGTTGGAAAATATTTTTGGACGAAAGATTTAAACAAAGCTTACAACGCAAGAATGGTCGGTACAATTCGCGGCAAGGATGGCAAAATTAAACCCGCCAAAAATGCGCGTCCCGGTTTTCTGATTCAAACTAAAGACAACAAATCTTTTATTGCGCCTTCGATTTATGAACACGACCGCAAAGACGACTTCATTATGATTAAAGAATTTCAAGATGATTTTTTTAATATTGGTTTTAGAGATTCTCGCGTTTACTGGGCGCAAGTTGACGGCGAATATAGGGCACACATTTTGACCGGCAACCAATGGGCAGATACTCAAAAAAAACCAGATAATCACAAACATTTATTGACTCGTAAACAATACGAAGAATACCGCGCAAGTTTGAAAGGCTTGACTGCTGAAGAAATTGCAAAAAAAAATGAAGAATTAAAATACGGCAAGCAAATAATTCGCTTTGTAAAACTTAGCTACGTTGACTGGAGCAAGCGAATCGAATTGCCGGACGACGTTTTAAAATCGTATGAACACGACAGGAACAGGCGCGGCGTCAATCTTTTTACCGACAATGGAATTTTAACCCGTGAACAACTTGAAAGACTTTGCGGCGATTCTCTACCCGCTGACGTTCAAACTTTGATACCGTGTCATTTTTTGTACGAAGGCGGGCAGGTTACCGCGTTTGGGCACGGGCAATGCTTCAGAATCCCCTACAAAAATTCAATCGGCGATATTGTACCGGCGAATTTGCAAAGTGAAAAAACTATAGATTTTGCTGACGCGGTTTTTGGGCGTAAAGAATTTTGGGCGAGCCGCGTTGCCTTTGAAGATGCAGTTCCAATTTCGCCCGTTAAAATTTTTGCAAAGGCTGCCGCTCATCCTTTAATGCAACCCAATCCTACTTCTTATCAGCTGTACCTTAAACAGGATGGCGAAACTTTGACGCACTGGGATAAAAATAAACCGCAACTGCGCGGCTACAAGCTTTATTGGCACAACGGCAACTGGGATTGGCGGGCTAATCCAAATGAACGCGGTGACTTGACGAAAGAATTAACGCCGTTTGCGGCAGGAAATAAATTTAAATCTAAAATTCGTTTTCAAAATTTGAGTGAAGTTGAACTCGGCGCGCTTATGATGATTTTTGATTTGAACGGCGCAGAAAATCCCGCGTACAAAATTGGAATGGGCAAGAGTTTTGGTTTTGGAAGTATCAAAGTTACGCCAAAACTTTTTATTGAAAATAACGATGCTTACACGGCTGAAATTTTCGATTCTGACGGCTTTAAAAGCACCTACAGCGCGTCAAACGCCGAAGACTATATAAAAGTCTTCAAAGAGTATTTAAACGCCAAAATAGGGCTTACAGCGTGGCAGGAGGTTATGAACGAATTAAATAAAATTCTTGACTGGGAAAATAAACCTGCGCCGGAAAAAATAAAATCTATGAGCGGCGATGTTCAACAAGGCAACGTTGACGAAAGATTTAAACAGCGTGCACCACTGCCAACAATTTTTGAGGTTGTAAAATGATAGGCGCAATATCATACAAATTGCGGGCGGAAAAAACTGCGCGACTGCCGCTGATAAACGGGCGGTTGATGCACGCGGCGTTTTTTAAAATCCTGCACGAATTTTCGCCGGAGCTTGAAAGTTTTGTCCACGAAAAATTAAATATCAAGCCGTTTACTGTTTCATTTGCAGACCCGCTGAATAACATTCCAAGCGTTGAGGGACGCTGGCAGGTTAAGCGCGGCGATAAATTTTTTTGGAAAGTAACCGGCTTAAACGAAGAAATTTTACGGGCGGCGTTGGCAATTCCAATCGGCTATGAAATTCAAGTCGGCGAATTAATTTTGACTGTTGACGATACAAATTCAGAAATTTTTTCAAAGGAAGAATTTATTTCAAACGTGAAAAAATTTTCGCCTGCAACCGAAATTGAGTTTGAATTTTTAACGCCGGTATCTTTCAGAATTGACAACTTCGACGCGCCGTACCCTCGCGCAGATTTAATTTTTCCTTCGCTTGCTGACAAGTGGACACAAGTACAAATGCCCGCCGCCGTCGATAAAAAAGTTATTAAAGAAATATCGGCGCAAATTAGGCTGACTGAATGGCAAGGGCGCAGTAAAAAATTTTATTTGGCAAATGACAGGGGAACTTTAGGATTTTGGGGAATTTTTAAATACAGCTTGAAAGAAATAAATTCTGACGTGCGAAAAGTTTTTATGTTGCTTGCGAAATTCGGCGAATATTCCGGCGTCGGCAGATTGTGCGCTCAAGGTTTCGGACAAACGCGGGTAAAATTTTATGAAGTATTTAATTTGTTATGATATTCCTGAAGATGACGTGCGCGGCAAAATTGTACGCTATTTGGAAGAATTTGCATTCAGGTTGCAGTACAGCGTTTTCAGTTGCAACGCGGACGCAAAAACGGCGGCTTTAATTTGGCAAGATTTATTACAGATTGTCGCAGAATCTGACAAAGGCTCGGTTTTAATGTCGCCGCTGTGTAAATCCTGTGAAAAAAATTTAAGATTATCGGGTAAACCTTTGGAAGAAGAAAAAGGCTTTATGATAGTTTAGGCGGTGTAAAAATGGGGATGCTCTATCTTTTATCGGCGGGAAGTTCTGCGCGAAAAATCGGACCTAGAATCGCAGTTGAAAAGGACGGCGAAATAATCGGGCGGCTTCCAATTCGTTCAGTTGACGGCGTAATTTTGGGACGCAACGCGCAAATTTCAACACAAGTTATTTTTGAACTTTTAGAGTTGAGTATCCCCGTTATTTACATTGATGAACACGGCAAGATTATTGGCAACCTCTGCAACGAAAAACAAACTGCGGCGCGGCTGTTGCGTCAAATTGAAATTTTTGGTAATGTTGACAGGCAAATTTCGTTGACACAGGAAATTATCACCGAAAAAATTTTCAATCAGTACAATCTTTTGAAACAGTACACAAAAACTAAAGACGCAGATAAACTCGCCAATAAAATTAAGCGGCTGAAAACTCAAGTCGAAAAAGTAAATTCGTTAAGCGATATTGAAGAAATACGCGGCGTTGAAGGTATGGCGTCAAAAATTTATTTCAGTGCATTTCCTGATTTGATTGACTTGACGCGCTGGAATTGGAAAGGACGCAGTCAACACCCGGCAACGGATCCCGTGAACGCGCTTTTAAATTACGGCTATGCATTTTTGGAGCGTGAAGTAAGAATTGTGATAGCGGCTGTGAATCTGGACGCGCGGATAGGATTTTTTCACTCGAACGACGGCAGGAAAGACGCGCTTGTATTTGACTTAATGGAACTTTTCCGGCAACCCGTGATTGACAGATTTGTATTAAATATTTTAAATCGCCGAATGATTGCGCCTGATGATTTTGACAAAACTAAGGAAGATTGCCGCTTGAAATTTGAGGCGCAAAAAGTTTGGTGTACTCGCTACGAAGAATATATGGCGAAAAAATATCGTGAATACGGCGATAAAAATACTCGTGACGTAATTTTTGAGCGAATTAAAAGTTTTGCCGAATGTTTAAAGCGGTAAAATTTTTCTTGCAAATTTTTTAGGTATGTTGTAATATTTGCGTGAAAATTTTTGGTTCTTTGAAAATTGGAAAGTGATTTGAAGGTACGGCAGAACGCCATTTTGTTAAAACATTTTCCAAAATTAAAAAACGGCGTAATGACGCGGAGGAGTGGTAGTTTTCTGAAAGTTTTATGACAATTTTTTAAAGATTTTTTTGGAACTGTCAGCAGATTTGGAAACATTTTCCAAAAGCCTGTTTTGAGGTGCATGGTGACGCGCTCAAAAAGGGTCTGCTATTGCGCAAAAGTTCATACCGCTTGCGGTTTTGAAACTCCTGTATGTTCACTTCGTTCCCGCTCTTTTTCTTAGTAAATTGCGCAAAAGTTCATACCGCTTGCGGTTTTGAAACTGCTCACATTTCTCCAGCTACTGCTTCTGACATTAAGATTATTGCGCAAAAGTTCATACCGCTTGCGGTTTTGAAACCCAATTTCCCCATCGGGGATAATTTCAATTTCAGTAAATATTGCGCAAAAGTTCATACCGCTTGCGGTTTTGAAACAGCTCAATTCTTTATCTCTACGTGTTTGACGGAAGTAACGATATTGCGCAAAAGTTCATACCGCTTGCGGTTTTGAAACTTTTTATTTTCGGGTAGCAAACAATTAAAAATTCGCTTGAATTGCGCAAAAGTTCATACCGCTTGCGGTTTTGAAACAATTCTCTCAACGTCATTCATTGTCTTCAACTTGTCCGCTACCGAATTGCGCAAAAGTTCATACCGCTTGCGGTTTTGAAACTTTTATGTATTGTATGATTCGTTTTTTTATGTGCGAAAATAATACTGCTTGCGGTTTTTGGACAATAAAAAAGCCCGCCGAGTTTTCGACGGGTTTTTCTAATTATAAAAATTTATTTTAAAAAGTTTCTTCGTGAACTTTATCAAAGTTTAATTTATCCAATTCACGGGCGCGCGGCAATTTCGCCGGTATTCCCAATGATAAAATAGCTTGACACTTGAAATTTGCAGGGAACTTTAAAATTTCCCTCAAAAAATCTTCACTCGGCAAATTATTTTCAGCCGGACGATTTTTAACCTGTATCCAACAATTTCCAATTCCCAGTGACGTTGCAGCTAATTCCATATTCATCATAGCCACTGAAGAATCTTCAACGATTGTATCAGATTTTTCAGCGTCCGCAATTACTACAACCGCCGCCGCCGCTTGATTTAACATTTTGGCAACGCCTACGCGGCAATGTGACATTTTTTCAAGCGTTTCACGATTTTTGACTACAATAAATTCGCAAGGGTATTTTGAGTGCCCGGAAGGCGCAAGTAACGCCGCACTCAAAATTTTTTTTATTTGTTCGTCTGAAATTTTTTCGTCCGTGTATTGGCGAACGCTGCGCCGCGATCTCATTAATTCAAGTAAATCTGACATTTTACCGCCTCCAAAAAATTAATTATTGCCATCTGTAGCATCAATCATAGAAATATACATATCGTCACTTTTACCAAGTTGACAATTTATGTATTTTCCATCGCACCAAATGCTCCATGACCCTTTGTCAACATTGTTCACGATGTTATTAATCAACGCTTCCATTTGTTCTTCACTCATAACTGAATGAAAAACCAACGCGCTTGTCATTAACAACATTTGCATCAATTCTTCCTGCCGACTTTTAGGTGTATTTTCGTCTACAGAGCCTACTGCAATCATAACAGAAAAAACTTTATCTGTATCGTCAACAATAAAAATTATCATACCTTCCGGATTTTCTGAATTTTTAAAACCTACATCACATGCATAACCTTTGAAATTTTTATTCGGTAAGCTGAAAACTTCTTTAATCTGTTCGTTTAAATCGCCGCCCGAACGAAAATTTTTTATGACGTATGGAAACGAATCCTCTGATAATTCATTTTCAACATCGTCCATAATTTCGTCAAGCATATCTTCCGCATCGGAATTGTAAAGTGCAACTTTAGCCGCTTGACACATTGAAAAATTTGCCGCAAAAATTAAAACTGCTGCCAGTGTAAAAATAAATTTTTTCATAAATATCGCCTCCCAAAATTTAATCTTTTTTATCGCTTGCAATTAACATAAATTGAAAACCTTCCTCTGATTGAGTCCGCGCTCCCGCCATCAATACAAAACAACGCTGTTTCGCCTCACTCCATACAATCGAACTTGCCAAAAATTCATCGTCATTCAAATTATTTACCAAAAATTCGGCGTCAGCTTGCGTCAATCCCAACGTGCTTAAAGTTAGCATAAGCAAAACTACAGAATCTTTTGCTGAATCAGCAGAATAACCGACGATTTTTAGCGCGGAAACTTTTTCTTCGCCGTCAACAAAAAATATAATTTCGCCCTCCGGCGCGGTTGCAGTTTTTAAGCCGTATTGACAAACATAAGCCGCCGAGCCAATTTCCGGCAATTCCGCGTTTTCAAATTTTGCCGCGTTTGAAATGAACAGCGGTATTTCTTTTTGAAATTCTTCAGAATAAATCACACCGGCTATCGAGTGTACAAATTGTTGAACGTCAATTTCAGAAATTTTTATAACGCCTGCGCGAGCAACTGAAAAATTCGCCGCCACTATTATAAAAAATATCGCTAAAAATTTTTTCACGTCAAAACCTCCTGCAATAATTTTTATACAAACAGAAAATAATTCCTGCTTTAAAAATTCGGCGGCTTGTGCTAATATATCGAAAAATTTTAGAGGTGAAGTTTTTTATGATTTCAGAAAAAATGTATGAATTGGGAACGAAAAAATCTACAATTCGTACTATTTTTGAATTTGGCAGGAAACGCGCGGCTGAAGTCGGCGAAGAAAATATTTTTGACTTCAGCTTGGGCAACCCGAATGTTCCAACGCCGGAATTTGTAAAAAACGCGGCGATTGATATTCTTCAAAATATGGAGCCTTCAGCAGTTCACGGCTACACCGTCGCGCCCGGCAACCCTCAAGTTAGGGAAATTTTGGCGCAAAGTATCAATGAGCGTTTCGGTACAAAATTTGCCGGTAAAAATATTTTCATAACTGCAGGAGCCGCCGCCGCCATTACAATTTCTTTCAAGGCACTTGCAGAGGCGGGCGATGAATTTATAACTTTTGCGCCGTACTTTCCCGAATACAAAGTTTTTGTTGAATCGGTCGGGGCGAAATTAAATGTAGTACCCGCGCAACCTAAAGATTGGCAGATTGACTTTGACGCCTTCGAGAAAATGTTGACGCCGAAAGTTAAAGCCGTCATTATCAATTCGCCCAATAATCCAAGCGGCGCGGTTTATTCTGTCGATACAATAAAAAAACTCGCGCAGATTCTCAACAAAAAATCTGAAGAATTTGGGCGCGCAATTTTTATAATTTCTGATGAGCCGTACCGTGAAATTGCTTACGGCGTCAATGTTCCCTACGTGCCGAATTTTTACGACAATACTTTAGTTTGTTATTCTTACAGCAAAAGTTTTTCACTGCCCGGCGAAAGAATAGGTTATATTGTTGTGCCGGATTCTGTTGCAGATTTTGGAAAGATTTTTGGCGCAGTTGCAGGCGCGGCTAGAGTTTTAACGCACGTCAACGCGCCGAGTTTATGGCAGTTGGTCGTTGCAAAATGCGCGGGCAAGCCTTCAGATATTTCAATTTATGAACGCAATGCAAAACTTTTGTACAACGGCTTAATCGACGCCGGCTTTGAGTGCGTCAAGCCGCAAGGCGCGTTTTATCTGTTCCCTAAGGCGTTGGAAGAGGACGACTATGCTTTTTGTGAACGCGCCAAAAAATATGACTTGCTACTTGTACCCGGCGCAGATTTCGGTTGTGCAGGATATTTCCGCGCTGCCTATTGTATCAAAACTGAAACTATTGAACGTTCACTGCCGCTTTTCAAAAAACTTGCCGCCGAATATAAAGGCTGGGGAACCGCCTGAAGTTGATTTTTAAGCAGTTTTAAAATTTTTAATTCTAAGAAATTCTAAGTTAGGAGTTGATTCAAAATGATGGCGTTAAACTTTAAAGATCCAAAACACCGTGAAATGTTAATGGCGCGCAGTAAAAATTGTACAATAAGGCTCGGCGATGTTTCAAGCCTTTTTCCTGAAAGTTCGGTTGTCTGGATAACCGTCGGCAAGCCGGGCGAAACTAAAGAATTTTTGTACCGCGCTTACCTTGACAAAGTCCGCGTTAAAACTATGGGAACTTTATCTTCAATCGACCTTGAACACCAAAACCCCGAAATTAACACTAAAGAAGCGTTGATGAAAAATTTTGAGGATATTTACAAACGCCGTATTACTGCAGATGAAGTTGTTACAGTCATTTACTTTACTGAAATTTCTTGGGATACTTACGGACGCTGATTTTTTAGGGGCTAAGGATTGAAGCGACCGTGTACACGCAAGTACACAGAAAAAATTTAAATCTGCAAAATCTTAGGAGCTGAAGGACTGGGGATTTTTCCTTAGTCCTTAAATTTTTAAAATAATTCCGAGTCGATTAAAAATTTCAGCCGGAACTATCCAAATTAAACACCACGCCACGCAAAATATCAACGTGCCGATTTCTGTACTGAAAATCCCCTGCAAAGTTTTTTGATAAAGTAAACTCCACGCCGAAACGCCGTCAAAATTTATGCTGAACAAAAAAATTATTGCAATATTTGACGCCACAAAAAAGAAAAACGGATTCTTCCCCAGCGATTCAAACGGGCGAAAATATTTTTTGGCGCGCGGTACTTTTTCAAACAAAATCAGCAACGCTGCAAGTAAAATCATATCGCCGCCTGCGTTCAAAAGTGTAAAGGGCGCAGTCCAAATTTTTTTTGATACAATGTCAAAATAACTCCAGCCGTACCCTAAAATTAAAATTCCTGTGCCGTACAAAAAAATTTTCATCCGTTCATTTTTCAGCAAAAATTTCCCCGCCAAAACGCCAAATAACATTGACGCCGTACTTGACAAAACGCCGTATAATCCCTCCGGGTCGTGCGTCGCCGTGTAAATGTGATTGACGCCGGGAAAAATAAAATCAACCGCGCCGCTGATATTTTTTGATTCGTCAAAAGGCGCGTCCGGCGAGTAAATGTGAAAACCCGCCGACGAAATTATTAAAAGCAAAAAAGCCGCCTCCGAAATTTGAGCGGTGCTTTTTAATTTCCGCAAAATCAATACTCCAAAAAAGTAAATCAATGCAAAACGTTGCAACACGCCGAAAAGTCTAACGTGTTCAAACTCCAATCTGTAAAAAATTAAAACGTTCAGCAAAAATCCTGCAAGAAATAAAATTGCCGTGCGAAATAAAATTTTGTGCATTGAAGATTGACGCCGCGCCGTTGATACTGCCGTTGCCATTCCCATTGCAAAAACAAACGCCGGAAAAACCGCGTCTGTCAATGTCAAACCTTCCCACGCCGCGTGTTGCAAAATTTCATACATTCTATCCGGTGGCGGGTCAAGCATTATCATTAACGCAACCGACAGCCCGCGCAAAATATCTAACTCAAAAATTCTTTTATTCATCTGCGCCAAACTCTATCTGAACTTCAAACATTCTGTTCCACGTGTTGGAAACTTTCAAACCGCGCAAATATCTGTAAGGCGGCAAAATTTCATCTGCAAAACGTTGCAACAATTCAGTTTCGCGCTTTTCAACGTATTCTCTTTCGCCGTCAAATTGAAAGTACGCGATGACGCCGCGCGGCATATAAAATAATTCGTTGCCTACAATCGAGCGAATATTTGCCTGAAAAGCCCAATCATCAAGATAACGGCGAACAAGCAATTTATTTTTGGCGTCCTTCATCATATATTTTGAAAGAATCCCCGTCGAAAGTGCAAAGCCGGTTGAATTCGTGGCAGTATTCCAGCCCGCGTAAGATTGTATTTTAAAAAGTAAATTTTTATCGTGCAAAATTTTCATCAGCGCGTTGTCGGAGCCGTTGCAATAATTCACGTCAGCAATTCCAACTTTGTAACCTTTGAGAATGTAAATTTCAGCCAAATTTGCAAAAAAACTTGTACTTTCGCTCGGAATTAAATTCGGTACAAATGGTTTATCGCTCGGCGGCTGATTGTGCGCCCATAAAGTTTCGCCGTTAATATCCGTGTTCACCAACAAAATAAAATCCGCGTCATTGGGATTTTTTACAGATTTACCGCCCGCAATAATAATTTCGTCTTCGATAGAATCTTTTATAGGTTCATCCGAAAACGCCGGAACAGTTTTGCCGCCTGTACCCTTATTGAATTGCACGTTGACTTTTGGAACTTTGCCGCGCATTTCGTTAATTGCGCGCGTCAACAGTAATAAATTAAATTCGTCGATACCGGCAAGCGATTGAAATTTTTCTTTAGACAGATTTTTTTTATTGGCGTAGGATAACAACTCGCGGTTTTCTTTGTGCGTTTGACTAAGCGGCGCGTTATCGTCACGCCCGATTATTAAGTAGTCGATAGTTCCCGTGTTTGTGAAGTCGATTAATTTTTTTGTAGCAGAAAAATTTTTAGTCCTGCGCGACATCCAGTCATTTAAAATTTCTGCCGGAATATTATCTTTAAGGTATTGCAGATAATTTTTTTCGTCGGTGGTAAGTTTTGAAGTTTCGCTTTTATCGGTAAGCGCGGTGTAATTAAAAATATTTGCGCCGTATTCGGCGTAATAATCCGGCTCTTCAATATCGCCCTTTGTGCCTTGCATAGGTGTCCGCATTAACGAGGCGAAAACGTACAATTTCATTTCGGGATTTTCTTCACGAATGGTTTTAAAATTTTCTACAAAGGCTGAAAGTTTTTCCTGCGAAAATTCGTGCTTGCGTGAAGGGATTAAGCCGCCGTATAATAAAGAATCTGACGCTACAACCGCCGCTCGCGCAGATTTTGCATTTTCTTTAAACCACTGCCAAAGTTGGTCGGGGTGTTCGTCCGCGCCGTTTAATCCCAAAAGTTCCACCGGCGGCATTATAATTTCTATACCTATTGCACGCGCAATTTCAGCCGTTTGTTGGCAGGAAACAGGGCGGTCGTCGTGCGGGATAAATAAAATTTTCGTACGCACTGCGCCTTCTGAAGTTGTTGACATTGCGCAAAATATTAACGCCGTCAACATTAGAAAAATTTTTTTGTACAAAACTAACGCTCCTTTTTTTATTTCCAAAATTTTACCACCAAAAAAACGGTCAAGCAAACTGCTCAACCGCTCTATCTGAAAAAATATTTGCAAAAAAAAATGGTGCCGAAGGCCGGACTCGAACCGGCACGTAGTCGCCTACGGCAGATTTTGAGTCTGCTGCGTCTGCCAATTCCGCCACTTCGGCATTACAGGCGATATAATAACACCAAAATTTTTTTATGTCAAGTAAAAAATATTTCAAAGAAATTGACAGAAAATTTTTAACTGGCGGCAGGATTAATTTTCGCCTTGCCGAATGTAAATAAAAAGTTTAGATTTATTGTAGTATTGGAGGGTTCTGAATGTCGAAAAAATATTACAGCACAAAAATTGTTGGAATTGGCGGCGACGTACCGAAATTTTTAAACGTGGTAAAAATGTTGGTAATGTTTGACGATTCAATGGTATTGCCGGAGCTCCGTGAATTTTCGGTGTTGCACAGCGGAAACAAACTTGAAGGCGAAATTAAGCCGGGCGATGTTCTCAAAGTTGCGGGCAGTGAATTTACCGTTATTAAAGTCGGCGAAGACGTTCACAGCAATATTCGCACACTCGGTCATATGATTATCAAATTTGACGGCGGCACGGGTGAACTTTTGGCGGGCAGTATTCACGTTGAAGATAAACCAATTCCTGAAATTCAAGTTGGCGATGAACTTTCTTTCAGTGAAGCAGGCGCGGCGGCTCTTAAGGGCGCAAAAGTTGCAATTACCGGCGCAGGCGGTGAATTGAGCAAGAAAGTTACTCAAATTTTACTCGACAGTGGCGCAGAAATTACCGGCGAAAGTGCGGCTGATATTGTTGTTACTGTAAAATAAATTTTAAAATTTTTTCGGCAAAATGAAAGGGCGTCGTCAAAAATTGGCGGCGTTTTTTGTTTGTAAAAAAGCGGCAGCAATTAAAAAATAAATTGCTTACAAAAAATTTATTAGTTGTTAGGCAGTTGTTAGTGAAAAGGTCGCCCGTGCCGCGCAGACGCGCCTTTTTCTTAGTGCGTACAGGAACGTAAAACGCGGACGTTTAATATAGTTCGAGCGTACGAAAATGCAGAGCGCATGTGCGGGCGACGAGTTTTTCTTTGATACTTTCTTTTTGCGGAAAAAAGAAAGTATATTAAAAAAAAATGAACTTTTACGAGGTGAACTTTGTGCTTGAAAGAAGTTACGAAAAATTTTTCAGACAAAACAGACTGCCGCATTTATGGTGTCCCGGTTGCGGCAACGGGATTGTAATGAAGGCGATTGTACAAGCGATTGAAAAAAAAGGCTGGACTCAAGATAACACGGTAATTGTAAGCGGAATTGGCTGCAGTTCCCGCGCGTCAGGCTATATGGATTTTGACACTTTGCACACGGCACACGGGCGCGCTATTCCTTTTGCAACGGGGATTAAACTTGCCAAGCCGAAATTAAACGTTGTAGTTATAACCGGCGACGGCGATTGCACGGCTATTGGCGGCAACCATTTTATTCACGGCTGCAGACGCAATATCGATTTAAATGTTATTTTGTTCAACAACAATATTTACGGTATGACTGGCGGGCAAGCTTCCCCAATGACGCCGCTGGGCAAAAAAGCTACAACCGCGCCTTACGGTTCAATCGACAGACCTTTTGACGCCTGCAATTTGGCTATTGCCGCCGGTGCTACTTATGTTGCGCGTTCGACTGCTTTTCACGTTCAACATTTGGTTACAATGATTAAAGACAGTTTCGACAACGAAGGCTTTTCATTCGTTGAGGCGTTAGTACAATGTCCTACTGCTTACGGGCGCAGAAACAGAATAGGCGAACCGGCAAAAATGATGCAGTGGATGAAAGATAACGCCGTTATGAAAAATGCTTGGGATAAACTGCCTGACGATAAAAAAGCCGGCGAAAAATTCCCTATCGGACTTTTCTACAAAACTGAAAATGAATCTTACAACATTGCTTATCAAAAAGTTATTCAAGCAGCGGGAGGCGTTACAAAATGAAACCTTTAAAAAAAGCCGCCGAAATGTCAGTTAAAGAATTGGCAAGTTATATCGACCAATCCGTATTAAAGCCGGAATTTACTCAAGCAGATATTAAAAAATATACGCAGGAAGGAATTGATTTTGGCTGCGCGACAATCTGCATAAATCCTGCCTCGTTGGATTTAGTTTCAAAAATGGTTGCCGGAACTAAAACCGGAATTTGCGTAGTTTGCGATTTTCCATTCGGACTTTCAACAACTGAATCTAAAGTTAAACAAGCTGAAGAATATTGCAGCAAATATAAAATTCAAGATTTAGATATTGTTGCAAACTATGGACAACTGCGCAGCGGTAATTTAGAATATGTAACAAATGACATTAAAGCCGTTGTTGAAGTTTGCCACAAGTACGGCACTCAAATTAAAGTTATCATTGAAACTGATTCTTTGGACAAGCAACAAATTATTGACGGTACAAAATGTGCGGTTGCGGCGGGCGCAGATTTTATTAAATCTTCAACGGGCTTTTATACCGGCGGCGAAAATCACGGTGCAACGCCTGAAGTTGTTCAGCTTATGATGGACGCGGGCGAAGGCAAAATTAAAGTCAAGGGCAGCGGCTGTATTCGCACGCAGGAACATTTTTTCAAGCTGATTGATATGGGAATTGACAGAATGGGTATTGGTTATCGTTCAACCCCTGTTGTTCTCGGTTTAAAAAAATAACAAGGAGTTTTTTATATGAGGACTCAATTAAGATTTTCCGGCTCCGGCGGGCAAGGTGTCATTACTGCCGCCATTATTTTTGCTGAAGCGGCGGTCGCACAGGGCTTTAACGCCGTTCAATCTCAATCTTACGGACCGGAAGCACGCGGCGGCGCGTCTAAGGCTGAAGTCATTATCGACAAAGAAAAAATTTTTCATCCGCACGTTAAAAATCCTGAATTTTTACTCGCACTTACTCAAAAGGCGGCAGATAAATATTTTCACGACCTCAACCCCAACGGAACTTTAATTATCGATTCAGATTTAGTTCCCAATCCGCCGAAATTTCCAAATACGGTTGCCGTACCTTTTACAAAACTTGCAACCGAAAAACTCGGCAATACGCTTTTCACAAATATTATTGCGCTCGGTACTGTTACAAAAGTTTCAAGTTTCGATATTGACGCAGTAAAAAACGCTATTTTTTCGCGTTTCCCCATTGCCACCATTGAAAATAATTTTAAGGCTCTTCAACTCGGTTTTAGGAGTGTATAACGTGTTCAGATTTTTACTTTTATTAATTTTTTTCATACATTCCACAACTTTTGCAATGCCGCCAATAATGCCGCTTGCTGAAGTTCAAAATGGAATGGACGGCACTTGCTATACCGTTGTTGACAACTCGGGAGCATTTGAATCTTTCAACGTCAAAATTGTTGGTACAATCCAAAACGGCAAAGGTTCTTCAACGTACATTATGGCTAAGGCGTCCGGCGATTTAATTAACCGTACAAACGGCGTTTTGCAGGGAATGAGCGGCTCGCCTGTCTATGTCAACGGCAAACTTATTGGCGCACTTTCTGCCGGATTTAAAGAAATGGATCCGACAATTTTTTTAATTACGCCGATTGAAGATATGTTAAAAATTTGGGATTTGCCTGACCCGCTTACAATCAATCCCTACGAAGTCAACGAAGAAACTGACGGAGAAATTTTTGACGAAGAAATTTTTGACAGGGGAGAACTTCCCGCAGATGATGACGCCGAAAAAAATATTGACGAAAAATCTTTATTAATTTATAACGGCTTTGATTCGGCAGGCTTGAACTTTTTGCAAAATACTTTTCCGGATTTTCAAGGTATGGCACTTGCGGCAAATGACGGCACTTCAGATTTAAAGTACAATGCTACACTTGAAGGCGGCTCCCCTTTGGGCGTGGCTGTAGTTTGCGGCGATTTTTTGGTTGGAGCGACGGGAACTGTTACGGCTGTTGACGGCAAAAAAATTTTGGCTTTCGGACACTCATTTTTGCACGCGGGCAAAGTAAATTTTTTTATGACTGATGCAAATGTTGTTGGACCTGTAGCCGGTGCGCCGGGCGGCGGTATGAAAATTGCAAACGTTGGAAGTATTATTGGCAGAATCAATCAAGACAGGGAAGCGGGCGTAAGCGGCGTCATCGGGCAATTTCCGCCCGTTGTTCCAATTCGAGTTACCGTAAACGGTGAAACTTACAATTCGTTAATTGCTTACAATGAAAATTTGGTTGCGAAATTGGGTGCGGCTATTGCTTACACGGCGTTAAGCAGAAATGCTGATTCACTTGAAGAAAGTACAGTTAAAATTCGTTTTGACATAAAAACAAACGCGGTTGAAGGCGGAGTTTTAAGCCGTGAAAATATTTTTTACAGCCCGACCGACGTCGGACAGTTGGCAATTACAGAATTACTTAGCGCGTTGACGCTTGTTACTTCCAACACTACCAATGAAAATGATATTTCAGGCATTAATGTTAATATTGATTATGAATTTGCGCGGCGCACGGCAAGTCTTGTAAAAGCTGAACCGTTACAAAAATCAGTAAAGCCGGGCGAAACTGTCGTTTTGAAAGTTACTTTGCAACCCTACCGTAAACCGGCTGAAGAAATTTTTGTTAAATACACCGTACCAATTACGGCGCGTGAAGGAAAATTCGGATTAGATTTACATGGCGGCGGCTTAGTTCCGGTTACTCAAGCTCAACAGGCGGGCGTAATTGTTCCAAGTACAAAAAGCCCCTCTGAACTTTACAACGAAAAAATCCTCGCGTTACTCAAAACCAACAAAAATAACGAACTTATAATTAAACCTTCGGCAGTTACAAAAACCGAAAAAGAATTAAAGGAAGATATACAGCGGGCACAAAAACTTTTGGCGCACTTTCAAAAGCTCGGACAAAAACCGCCTGTGATTCCGGCGGCAACTAAAGTTTCTACAGATTACATTATTGATAACGTTGTACAATGCACTTTGAATGTTGACAAGCTCTAGAATCGCCTGTAAGCCGTTTTAAGCGCGGTTTTAAATTTTTAATTTCCTTTACCCGAAATTCATTTAGACGCCGTGTAGGGTACTTTAAATGCATTCTCGGGCAAATTTTTTTACTAATTTAAAAAATTCTCCAATGAAGGGAGTTTTCTAATGGAAAGACTCATAGTAAAGGGCGGGCGACGCCTTGCCGGTACAGTAAAAATCAGCGGCGCAAAAAACGCCGTTTTGCCAATAATTGCGGCAACTTTGCTCGGGCAGGATAAAACAACTTGCCTTGACGAAGTGCCTAATCTTGACGACGTGAAAACTATCAGTGAAGTTTTGCGAACATTGGGCGTTAAAGTCAGCCACGATATAGAAAAACATCAGCTGCACGTTGACGCCTCAAAAATTGAAAATGTCATTGCGCCTTATGACTTAGTGCGGAAAATGCGCGCGTCATTCTTGATTATGGGACCGCTTTTAGCTCGTCACGGCGCGGCGAAAATTTCTTTGCCCGGCGGCTGTGCCATTGGTACTCGTCCAATCGATTTACATTTGAAAGGATTTGCTGCACTCGGCGCAAAAATTGACATTGGACACGGCGATATTGCGGCAACCGCTCCTGAAGGCTTGAAGGGCGCAAGAATTTATTTGGATTTTCCAAGCGTCGGCGCAACCGAAAATATTTTAATGGCGGCTTGTATGGCGCAAGGGCAAACTGTTTTAGAAAATCCTGCACAAGAGCCGGAAATTGTTGACTTGGCGAATTATTTAAATATTATGGGCGCAAAAATTCGCGGCGCGGGTACGAACGTTATAAAAATTGAAGGCGTTCAAAAATTGGTCGCGCGGGATTATACGATTATTCCTGACAGAATCGAAGCGGGAACTTATATGATTGCGGCGGCAATGACTCGCGGCGATGTTTATATTGAAAATGCAATTTCTGAACACTTAAAGCCGGTTATTGCAAAACTCAAAGAAGCCGGCGTAACTGTCATTGAAGACGTTGACGGTATCCGCGTCCAAAATGACAAACGCCCGCGCGCAGTTGACGTTAAGACTTTGCCCTATCCCGGCTTCCCGACTGATATGCAGGCGCAATTTATGGCAATGCTGACAGTTTCTGAAGGTACAAGTATGGTTACTGAAACTGTTTTTGAAAATCGTATGATGCACGCGGACGAATTGCGGCGAATGGGCGCAAAAATTAAAATTGACGGGCGAACGGCAGTTGTTGAAGGCGTCGAAAAGCTTACCGGCTGTCAAGTTAAAGCTACCGACCTTCGCGCAGGCGCGGCAATGGTTTTGGCTGGGCTTGTTGCTGACGGCGAAACTCAAATCGGCTACATTCACCACATAGATCGCGGCTACGATAATCTTGTACAAAAGTTGGTAAATTTGGGCGCAGATATTAAGCGCGTCGATTTTTAGGAGCGAATTAATTTGCCAAGTTTGAATTGGTTAGGCAAAGATAAAGTTGTAACCTATCATCAGCACGTACCTTTTCATTTCCTCGAAAAAATTTCCGGCAACTCCCAAAATATGATTATTCACGGCGATAATTTAATTGCGTTGAAAAGTCTTTTGCCGCGTTATGAAAATAAAATCAAGTGCATTTAGCTTGAGACTTTTACAGAAATTGTTGTCAAATGACGGCGCAATTTTTATCAGCATTGACGATAACGAACTTTTTAATTTAAAATATATTTGTGATGAAATTTTTGGCGCGTCATTATACAGTTTACGCGGATTCTTGCTACTTGAGCGAAAATGAACTTATGAAATATAAAATCACGTACAAGCAAATTCCCTTTGATATTCGCAGACACTAAAAAAGCCGGTAGGAGAAATCCTATCGGCTGATTTTTTATTTACGAAAAAATTTTATGCAAGCACTTTCGCAAGTCTCATATATTGCGGGTCGAGTTGCTTTTTGTTGTTTACGGCGTCATGCAGATTAATTGAAACAACGTGTCCGCGATTGAAGCCGAAAACAATATCACTCAAGCCTGAAATAATTGCAAGTGCCGCGTGTTCGCCGAGACGGCTTGCATTTAAGCGGTCGATAGCTGAAGGAGAGCCGCCGCGTTGAATGTGTCCGAGTTTAGAAACGCGCGTATCAATTCCGGTTTTTTGGGCGATAATCGGTCCAATATCGCTGGCCTTGCCTGCGCCTTCAGCAACTACCATTAAAATATAGCGTTTGCCGCGTTCGTAGTCCGCTTTCATATTTTCGCAAATTTTGTCAATGTCAAAAGGTTCTTCAGGAACAAGAATATATTCTGCGCCGCCGGAAATACCGGCAACCATTGCAAGCCAGCCGCTGTTTCTGCCCATAACTTCCAAAACAATAACCCTGCGGTGTGCAGATGCAGTGTCGCGCAGTTTATTCATAGCGTCAAGAATCGTATTCGCCGCCGTGTCACAGCCTATAGTATATTCACTGCCCCAAACGTCATTATCGATTGTGCCGGGAAGTCCGACAATAGGCAAGCCTGTTTCTTGAGAAAGAGTTGACGCGCCGCGAAGTGAACCGTCGCCGCCTACAACAACCAAGCCTTGAATGCCGCGATCTACCAAATTTTTATAGCCGAGCATACGCCCTTCAGGTGTTTGAAAACGTTTGCAACGCGCAGTTCCCAAAAAAGTACCGCCGCGTTGGATAATATCGCTAACGTCTTTTGACTGCATTTCAAAAATTTCTTCGTCAAGCATACCGTGATAACCGCCACGAATACCCCAAACTTTTACTCCTTGATGCAACGCCGTACGAGTTACGGCACGAACTGCCGCGTTCATTCCGGGACTGTCGCCGCCGGAAGTCATTACTGCTATACTTTTAAGCATTTAAAATCCTCCCTTATTCAAAATACAAACTCAACTTTTCCGTATAATAACACAATTTCGCCGAATTGCAAACAAATTTTTAATAGACATTTTCAAGCTTGCGAAATATAATTTAAAAAATTTTTATTTATTTTCATCTTTTGAAATTAAGAAAATAGAAGAAAAAAATATATCACAGGATGATGTTGCACGCGAATGGAAGCGCTTTGATGATGCATGCTCAGAAGTTCAGGAATCAATAGAAAGTCATTTATCTACACTTACGCAGGAAAACGTTCAGAGGGCAATTTTTGAGACAAACCTTCTTATGCTCACTGATCAAATCTTTATAAAAGAAGTAAAAGATTCAATAGAAAAAAATCTAAAAAATCTGGAATTTACTTTACAAATAAAAGTAAAAGAGTACGCAGAGCGCCTTAGAAAAAGTAATAACGACTTTCTTGCAGAAAGAGCTAAAGACATAGAAGATGTTTTTGGCCGTGTAATGAATGTTGTTTTAAACTACAAGCCTTTTAATATAGAAGACATTCCAGATGGAAGTGTTATTGTTGCCCGCAATATGAAAACCAGCGACACGATGATTCTTTCCAAACGTAAAATTGCAGGTCTGGCCCTTACAGAAGGCGGTATTTCCAGTCATGTTGCAATTTTAGCAAAGAGTTACGGAATTCCTGCTGTTATGGGACTGGACAATATTACATCTCACATACATCAGGATGATGAAGTAATTGTAGACGGGGTTTTAGGGCAAGTAATTATAAATCCAGATAACGCAACCCGAAGCGAATATCAAATAAGAATAACAGCAGAAGCAAGATATGACGAGAAGCTTAAAAAGTTTAAGAACTTAAAAGCTACAACAGAAGATGGAACAGAATTTAATCTTTACGCCAACATTGGAACTCCAGAAGAAGCAGAACTTGCGTTAGAAGAAGGTGCAGACGGCATAGGTCTTTTTAGAACGGAATTCTTATTCATGAATGCACTTCAAAAGCAAAAGGATGAGGGGTCAAACACACCTTTTGGCTCTAGTGTTTCTGAAGAAATTCAATTTGAAGCTTATAAACATGTTTTAGAAGTAATGGGCAACAGGCCTGTTACTATAAGAACGCTGGACGCAGGCGGAGATAAGCTTGTAAGAATGGACGAAATTCCAAATCTTACAGAAAAAAATCCTCTTATGGGTCTACGAGCTATAAGACTTTCTATGTTCTACCCAAAGGTTTTTAGAACGCAGCTCAGAGCATTATACAGAGCAAGTGTATACGGAAACCTTCGCATAATGATTCCTTTAATAACAGATGTATCTCAAGTAGAAACAGCTTTAGGAATTGCCCGCGGAGTTAGGGAAAGCCTTAGGTCAGAAGGAATTCCCATTAACGAAAACGTTCCTATTGGAGTAATGATAGAGACTGCCGCAGCTGCAATCTGTTCAGACTGCCTTGCTCCTCACAGCGCGTTCTTTTCATTGGGAACAAATGACCTTACGCAGTACACAATCGGTATAGATAGAGAAAATCCTGCAGTTGCACCACTCTACAATGAATTCCACTTAGCCGTCCTGCGAATGATAGAACTTACAATCCGCAATGCCAAAAAGGCAGACATTCCAATTTCTGTCTGCGGAGAAATGGCAGGAAGAAAAGAAAGTGCAATTATTTTAGCAGGAATGGGTATAAGAAATCTTAGCATGACGGCAAAACAGATTCCTATCATAAAAGAGACACTTTCTCAGTTTACAATTCAGGAGCTGGAAAATATTTCTAGCCGCTCACTTTATTAAAACACAACTCTGACAAAAGAGTTTATGCCGGAGAAATTATGAAAGCCAAGAAGAAAAAACCAGACTTTTCCAAACCAAAGCCTGTAAAGGAAGAAATTAACGAAGACTTACAAGAAGCTGCCAAAGCTGTCGAAGACTCTAGCTGTATTGAAGAAGAAACAATAAAAAGCGAAAGAAAAACTTATACACAGAAATTCTTTCCTGATAAAATTTATTCTAACTTACCGCTTCTTGTTATTGCAGGACGCCCAAACGTTGGGAAAAGTACACTCTTTAATGCACTAACTCATACAAACAGAGCCATCACAGACCCTACTCCAGGTGTTACCCGAGACCCAGTAGAAGGCACATGCTTTATAAAAGGCATGCCTGTAAAGCTTATGGACACCGGCGGTTACAAGCTTACCCGTGACGCAAAAAGCCGGGAAAGCGAAATGGACGATTTAGTTGTTGCAAAAACGGTAGAAATGCTGGAAAAAGCAGACCGTATTCTTTTACTTTTAGATGCAACAGAAATTACAGCAGAAGACGAAGAACTTATAGAACGTTTAAGATGTTACTCTGACAAACTTATTGCAGCGGTAAATAAAACTGAAGGCGGTAAAAACTCTGGTCTTGCTTACAACTACATGCAGTTTGGTTTTAAGAACATTCTGCCAATTTCTGCACGTCACGGAGATAATATTCCAGAACTAGAAGACATGCTTATAGAGGGCTTAGATTTTAGCAAAGTTAAAGAGGGAGAAGAAGAAAAACCTGTACGAATTGCAATTCTTGGAAAACCGAATACAGGAAAAAGTACTCTAAGTAATGTTTTAACTCACTCAGAAGCAAGTATTGTAAGTGACTACGCAGGAAAAACACGCGATGTTGTAGAAGGAAACTTTAAATTTAACGGTCACGACATACAAATTTTAGACACCGCAGGTATCAGACGCAAAAAGAAGGTTACAGAAAACGTAGAATACTACTCTGTAAACAGAGCCATTAAAACATTAGACGAATGTGATATTGCCTTTATAATGATAGATGCGAAAGAAGGTTTGAGCGAACAGGACAAAAAAATTACTTCCCTTGCATTTGAAAGAGGTCGTGGTGTTATTTTTGTATTCAACAAATGGGATACAATGGAAGACCAAAGCGACAAAGCCATAAAAGCACTGAACGACTACATACATGTGATGTTCGGTCACATGAATTTTGCTCCAATACTTACGATCAGTGCAAAAGAAAAAACAGGCATAAAAAAGCTTATGGAAAAAGCTTTAGAGCTTTATGAACAGCTTACACGTAAAGTTGATACAGCAAGTGTTAACATGGCACTGCAGGACTGGCTCGAAAAATATCCGCCACCAGCTACAAAAGCCATTCACTTTAAGGTACGGTACATCACACAGACAAGTGTAAATCCGGTAAACTTTTTAATTTTTGCAACAAGGCCAGACAATGTACCTCAAACTTATGTTTCTTACCTGAAGAACCGCATAAGAGAGGACTTAGGTTTTGACCAGATTCCTGTGCAGATAGAAATGAAAGCAAGCCGCCAGAAATGGCAGGACCGCGAAAAAGAATAAAATGGCTCAATACTCTATTGGTGAAATAGTAGAACTCACTGGTATAAAACCTTATGTCTTACGGTATTGGGAAGAAGTAATACCATGCTTTTCTCCACGTAAAGACACAGGCGGACGAAGAGTATACACTCAGAGAGATCTGGATATGATAAAGCGCTTAAAGTATCTCATATACACAGAGCGGTACACCATAGACGGAGCAAGAAAACAAATCATAGAAGAATCAGAAGCTTTAGAAGAAAAAGCAGTTGCTGTGCAGGCTTTGCACGAAATTAGAAGTGAACTTAGCGAACTTTATCTTATGCTAAAAAAAACTGGCCAAAAACACTCGTCTCAAAAAATATCTTCAGGCAAAATTTCAGGAGACAGTTCTAAATGAAAAATTCAGACAAAGCAGAACTTACCTGGTATGAAGAAAAAGCAGGCGTAAATAAAAAGCAGAAACTCAGCCGCCAGAAGGAAAGACTTTTAAGAGAAGAAAAATTTTCTAAAAAAATAAAGGCAAAGCAGAACGCCCCAAAAGAAAATCATAAAAATCCTAAAACAAAAAACACTCAAAAGCACACACAGCTTTATGTGCAGAGCCTTGGCTCCCTCTTTAACACCAATGAATTACCAAAAGAGTCTAAAGAAATACTAGAAAACTTTGATAAAATAATTTCTTCAAGCCACCCACTAAACTCAAAACAAAAAGCTGTATTACCTCAAAAAATTTTAGAGCTAAGCAAAAGCCTTACAAGCGAAAGAGGTTCCCGTCGTTTAGGTTACATGAATCAAACAGAAACCTTAAGTGCATATACTCATTATTTTTTATGGTGGAATCTTGTACGTCTAACACGATTATTCATCAATTTACCTCAAAGCTTTTTTACTCTACCACAAGATTCTATTTGCTTAGACATAGGAAGTGGACCTCTTACAATACCGCTTGCACTTTTTATTGCTCGTCCAGAATTAAGAAAATTAAAACTTACATGGTATTGCATGGATATTTCTAAAGAAGCCTTAAATATAGGCGAAGACATATTTTTAACCGTAGCAAGCAAACTGGAATGCGACCCCTGGAAAATTATAAAAGTAAAGGGAGAATTTGGCTCCCCGATAAAAGAAAAGGCAAATCTAATTACTTGCGGAAACATGTTTAACGAAGCTTTTGACGCACAGGAAAATCTTTTACCGCCAGAAGCACTTGCCAAAAGATATTTGGAAAAACTTTTAGCATACTCTGACAAAAAAGAGTCCCCTCATCTTTTAATAGTTGAGCCGGGAGAACGGCACTCTGCACGCTTTATAAGCCTTTTACGCGACGCATTACTTAGAAAAGACTTTACACCTGTTTCTCCATGCACACATTGCGGGCTTTGTCCCATGGAAGGCAAAAAAGGTGGTAAATGGTGCAACTATGCCTTCAGCACAGAAAATGCTCCACTAGGGCTAAAAAAACTTTCAGAAGCTTCTCACCTACCAAAAGAAAGAGCTGTTCTTTCTTTTATAGCAGGCATGCCAAAGCTTTCCGAGACAGAGAAAGAAGATTCTTCCCTAACATTCAGAATTGCATCTGACCCAATAAAGCTTCCCGGGT